>JANMHN010000143.1:0-27564 GCA_031375185.1 Allobosea sp.
TCGATGACCATCACCGGGATGGCGCGCTTGATCAGCTTCTCGACCGCTTTGAGCTTGTCGCGCTCATCAGGCGAGCACAGCGTGATTGAAATGCCGATCTTGCCGGCGCGGGCCGTGCGCCCGATGCGGTGGACATAAGCCTCCGGCTCGTCCGGCAATTCCGCGTTGATCACATGGCTGACATCCTGGACATCGATGCCGCGTGCTGCAATGTCGGTTGCAACCATGATCTTGGCTTCACCGGCCTTGAACTGGGCCAAAGCCTTCTGGCGCGCACCCTGGCTCTTGTTGCCGTGGATAACCACGGCGTTGAGACCATACTGTTCGAGGTAATCGGTCAGCCGGTTCGCCCCATGCTTTGTGCGGGCGAAAACCATGGCGCGGGTCACATCACGGCCCGACAGGATCTTCAGCAACGCGTCCTTCTTGGCCTGCAGCGGCAGATGCACCAGATGCTGCGCAATACGCTCCATCGGCACAGCTTCAGGGCGGACTTCGACCGTGATCGGGTTTTTCAGCAGCTTTGAGGCAATATCGCCGATGCTTTCGGGCATCGTGGCAGAGAACAGCATCGACTGGCGCTGTGCCGGGAGCAGCGCAAGGATGCGCTTGATGTCGCGGATAAAACCCATGTCGAGCATGCGGTCAGCTTCATCGAGCACAAAATACTGCACTGACGAGAGCTTGCACTGCTTCTGCTGGATGAGATCGACCAGGCGGCCGGGCGTGGCGATCAGGATGTCGAGACCGCGGCGCAGGGCGTCGATCTGGGGGTTGATGCTGACGCCGCCGAAGACACAGGCATGGGCGAAATGCTGACCCTTGGCGAGTTCCCGAACCGATTCATGGATCTGGATGGCCAGTTCGCGGGTCGGTGCCAGAATCAACGCACGGGTGGTATGCGGTTCGGCCTTGGAGCCTGCCGAGCGCAGGCCATGCAGGATCGGCAGCACGAAGGCTGCGGTTTTGCCGGTGCCGGTCTGGGCAAGACCCAGCATGTCCCGGCCCTCGATCAGGTGCGGGATGGCCTGTGCCTGAATCGGCGTGGGTGTGTGGAAACCGGCGAATTCGAGCGCACGGTTGAGCGGAGCGGCCAAGCCGAACTCCGCAAAGGTAGCTGTCATTGGAGAGAGTGCTTTCATATTGGCCGAGGCAGCACTGTGGGCTGTCGGCAAGGGCGGATCAGACAGTCACGCCCCGGTGAACTCGCATCTTGAGCGTCTTTCGCATGAAACGTGTCACGTCGAAAGCGCCGGGCGTCTGATTGCGAGCCTAAGCCACACGACGATCGCGGGCTCTGATGTGCATATGGTCTTTTTGCTGCACTGCGTCAAGAATTTTCGTCATTGGGCCATGTCGCGCACACTGGCCGGAGCAAGCCTATGCCAGCCTGTGCAGCCCGAAGCGCTTCATGTCATCAAGCAGCCTGATGAACAGGGCGGACTGATGTTCCGCCGTCTGCCGGCCCTTGTCCGCCATGGCGATCGACGCATCGCCGGCGGTGCCATCGCTGTGGATGTCCTGCGCGATCCAGGCGAAAGCGGTCATGCCGGTCGGGCGAAGGATGTCGAAGGTTTCGGTGATCTCCACCGTACTGGGCTCGAAATTGGCGGCATGTGCCATCTTCACCAGATCAGGCCTGAAATGCAGCATCAGCGAGGTTTCCATGTCCCCGCCATGGATGCCGACGGCCCGCTCCTTGTCGGTGTAAAGGCCTGGTGGCACGCCCAGTCTCGACCATGACGACGACACGGCCAGCATGCCGAAGCGCACACGCAACTCGCGGCAGACAATGTCCATGAGGGCGAGGTTGCCGCCATGCGAATTGACGAACACGATCTTCCTGAGACCAGCCCGGCTGACCGCTTCGCCGATTTCGGTCCAGGCCCTCAGGGCTGTTTCGGCCGTCAATGTCACGGTTCCAGGCGAGCGGATATGCTCGTTGGACTTGCCGATGCTCTGCATGGGCAACACCAGCACATCAAGTCCGGCAGGGCACTGGCGGAACGTTTCGCGCAGCATGCCCAAGGCGATCTCCATGTCGGTGGACACCGGCAGGTGTGGCCCGTGCTGTTCGATGGCCGCAATCGGGAGCACCACGAGCGTCGTTTCGGGGTCAAGACCAACGAAGTCCCGGGTGGTCAGATCACCCCAGTGGCGAATGGGCATTGTGCAGGCTCCGGTCTGTCAAGTCAGTCTATGTCAAAATCCTGCCCTGCTGAAGCAAGGGCGAAAAGACGAGCCTGCGGAAGGCCTGCCAACATATGCAGTTTGCAAGCCAGCGGATACGGGATCATGGGCGCATGTCACACGGCATGCAAAAGCACCCCGATGTCCGGCCTTGCCTGTCAATAGGCACCCTTGCCTGTGAAAATCAGCCTGACGGTCAGCAGGATGATGCGCATGTCGAGCCAGAAACTCCAATTGCCGATATACCAGATATCGAGGTCGATACGCCTCTTCATGCTCTCCATGGTGGGTGTCGGACCACGGCTTCCATTGACCTGCGCCCACCCGGTCAGACCGGGTTTCACATGGTGGCGGTGCGCATAATCACCGATCATGCTTGAATAGAGCTGGCCATGAGCCACGGCATGCGGGCGCGGGCCGACAATGGACATGTCGCCGCGAAGGACGTTGAGCAACTGCGGCAACTCGTCGATGCTGGTGCGGCGGATGAGGCGGCCTATCCTGGTGACGCGCTCGTCGTTGGGCCTGGCCTGGATCACGACAGGGCCATTCTCCGTGACATCCATGGAGCGGAATTTGTAGATCAGGAAGGGCGCGTCGTTGAACCCGTCCCTGTGCTGGCGAAACAGGATGGGTCCGCGTGATTCCAGCCTGATTGCAAGGGAAACCAGCGCAAACAACGGCGCGAGCATCAGGAGCGCGACACTGGCCACGACAAGATCGAAGCAGCGTTTGGTGGCCTGCTCAACCGTGCTGAGGGGCTCTCGCGACAATTCGATGGCGTTGTCGCCGATGCGCGTCGAGGTGGCCGAACCGGGCCAGACAAGGCCAGGGTCTACCAGCAGACGGACCCGCAAGGGCGCAAGACGGAGGTTTTCGGCGACCCTGCGCACATCATCGAGCTTCACGGCTGACGCGCAGATCAGCACTTCATCAACTTTCCTGTCACGCAGGTCTGCGATCACCGTTCTGGAAAGTTCTGCAGCCGGTTCATCTGCCTTGACCGATGCGGCGCTCCAGATCCTGTTGATGCTCACGCCACGTGTCATTCCGTCCCGCCGCAGGATGTCGGACCAAAGGTCGTCACCGATGATGAGCAGGCCCACCCTCTTGCGGATGATGTACCCTGTCCGGAACGCCCATTCGATCAGGCGCCATACGGCGATGCGCAGGCCTACAAGGAACATCAGGCCGAATGCGAAGAACAGCAATGTCACACCGCGCGAGAAGTCGGCACCGAGTTTCAACGTGAAGAGAATGGCGGCCATCGTGGCCATGACCATGACCCAGGTCGATGTGACCTTTGAAATCTGGCGACCGATGTCATCCCATTCGAGCCGGCCTGATTTGCCATAAAGCCCGCGCGATGTGGCGATGATGATGAACAGCAAGGCTGTGACTTCGGCCGAGCTGAAGGTGAGGTCGCTGATGGACAAGGACGCATATGTGCCTGACAGATAAGCGGCAGCAGCCAGCTTCAGGGCCAGCATGATGGAGGCAATATCAACACAGATAAGCAGCACAGGTATCAGACTGCGGCTGAAGGACCCATGCGCGCGATGATTGTCTTCATCAGAACTCTCAAAATATTTTGTCTCATGCACGGTGTCTGTCGGGTCTGACACGTACGCCCCCTGCCATCGCAATGATGGTTCCGTAACGCAGCATCATGGCACGGGCAAGATGGTTAAGCGATTCTGAATCTGGTCGGTTCGTTTGTCTCTGCTGGACGAAGTCTCAGATGGGCTTTGTAGTTTTATACAGCAAACGATTAAGGTTTAATCGAAACTGAAATGCAAGATATTTGACTATTGAATAAAATTTATATTTGCGATATTATAAAATATAATCACGTAAATTCAAATGAGAGATTTTCTTGCAAAAAACATGAATCGAAGAACAGAAAAATCCATTTTATGCTTTTTCACGTCTGGTATTCGTGCGTGCGTGCGTGAATGACAAATGACATGAATCTTGTTTTTGGTTAACGCGGCTTGCAGGTTCCGTCTGCTGACATGTGCCCGTTGACCTGTTGCGACGCCTGCAAGCCATGTCAGGTCAGGTTCGGTGCTCCAGTCTGCGTGCCGGGTTGCCTGCAACCGTTGTGCCCGGTGCGACGCTTCTGGTCACGATGGCTCCCATCCCGATGACGGCACCGCGTCCGATGACCATGGGCGCACCCGGCCTGCCTTGCCGGATCACCGCACCGGCCCCGACATAGACATGATCTTCCAGCACGATGTTGCCATTGACCTTGGCACCCGGAGCAAGTGTCACGTAATCACCGACGACACAGTCGTGCTCGATGTAACTGTAGAGATTGGCGTGAAACTGGCGACCGATGCGGACATTCGACGTGATGGTCACGAACGGACTGAGAAGCGCCCCTTCCCCGATCTCCACATCATCCATGATGATGGCGTTGCGGGCCGTTGCCGACCATGCCTTTACACCGTCAAGGGCCAGACGGGTGGCCACCTTCTCCCGCGACAGGCCGTTTGCGATGCCGATGGCCACATGGCGCTCGCTGGCGGGCACCTTGAGAAAGGCTGCATAGCTCATCACCCTGTGCCCGTTCAGGACGGATGCGGTCACGCCGTCATCGATGAAAACCAGACGGCCTGGCCTCTGGCCGTCTGGCATGCAGTTGGACTTGCCAAGAGAGGCAAACGTTTCCCGCGCGAAGGGCATGATGCCTCGTCCACAGCCACCGCCGCCATAAACTGCATAAAGGGGCTCAAGAGCGGGATCTGACGAGGGCATTGTCACTCCATGTGTCAAACGAGCTTGATCGGATTTGCCGCGTCATGCAAACAGCGTGTATTCGGACAGATGAACCCTGACGCGGTTCCAGGAATGGCTTGCCATGGAGTGCAAGAGATTGCAAAACCGCAAGATATTGCAAGGCGCAAAGATGGCACAACGCGAAAATGGCAGAAGGCAGCAGGTGCAGAAGGTCAAGACATGAAGCGGTTCCTTGACATTCTCATCGCTGCCGCGGCCCTGATCGTGGCCTCGCCAGTGATGCTGGTCACAGCCATTCTGGTGCGCTGGAGGCTGGGCTCGCCGGTCCTGTTCCGGCAGGTCCGGCCCGGTCTGGGCGGCAGGTCATTCGAGTTGGTCAAGTTCCGCACCATGCGTGACGTCCGCGATTCGGGCGGCAAGCTGCTCGGTGATCACGAGAGGCTCACCACATTCGGCAAGGCGCTGCGTGCAACGAGCCTTGACGAGCTTCCGCAGCTTTTCAACGTGCTCAAGGGTGACATGAGCCTTGTCGGGCCAAGGCCACTGCTGATGGAATATCTGCCGCATTACAGCCCGGAGCAGGCACGTCGCCATGATGTCAGGCCCGGCATCACAGGCTGGGCCCAGGTCAACGGGCGCAATGCGATCAGTTGGGAGGACAAGTTCCGGCTGGATGTCTGGTATGTCGACAACATGAATTTCTGGCTCGATCTGAAGATCATGATGCTGACCGCCATGCGGATCATTCGCAGGGATGGCGTTAACGCAGCCGCGAATGTGACGATGCCTCGTTTTGACGAGGAGCGGAAACCGGCGGCACCGCCGTCAAATGCCGGACCCGCGCAAAAGCCTGCGTGATGGCGTGCCCATGGAGCACCTTTGCGCTTGCTGTTGACGGTGTTTGCGGCATGATGGAGCCGTAACGTCAACGGGCCGCATCATATCAAATGCCATGGCATAACAAAGTACAATGGAAAGAGGGACTGTTCCTCAGGCCGCACCATCTGCAGCAGAATGATCGTTATCATGAGCACTTGCTGGAAGCGCGCACCAGAGCCGTCACACCATATCCCTGGGGCTTCTCGGCACTCGAAATTGATCGTGATCTTGCTGCGCAGGGCAAGTTCGGCCTGAGACGGGCGAGTGGACTGCTGCCGGACGGCACGCCGTTCGACCTGCCGACGGATTCAGCCCTGCCGGCCCCGATCGATGTTCCCGACAATGCCGCCAAGCTGCTGGTCTGGCTCTGCATGCCGATGGCAACTCCCAACTCACGCGAGGTGTCCGAAGTCGGCGAGGAGGGGGCGAGCCGCTATCTGGGAACAGTCGAGACCTTCATCGACTCGACCGCTTCGCTGAGGATCGAGGAAGAGATCGAGATTGCCTATCCGCGCATGAGTCTGGAATTGCGCAAGACACCAAAGCCCGGCTTTGTCTGCATCGGCGTGGCGCGCATCCTCGAACTGAGAGACAAGTCGCTTGTCTTTGACGACATCTATGCCCCGCCTGTGCTGCTCTGCTCGGCACATCCGGTTGTGGACGGCTGGATGGACCGTGTCATTGGCTGGATCGACAACAAGGTCGGCGAACTGGCACGCTATGCGGCTGATCCATCAGCCGGCGGCGGCTTGCAGAGCGCCGATTACTTCGTCCTGCAGCTCCTGAACCGCTATACGCCGCCGCTCAAGCATTTTCGCCGCTCGCGCTATCTGCATCCCGAGCGTCTTTATGTCGAATTGCTGAAGTTCGTGGGAGAGTTGGCGACATTCGCCTCCCCCGAGCGCAAGGCCAATGATTATGCGGCTTATGATCACGACAATCTCGAAGAAACCTTCGCGCCTGTGCTGCGCGACATCCAGATGCTGCTCTCGGTCAGCTTCGGACGCAGGGCCCTCAGGCTCGAGCTGATCCAGCGCGCGCCCAATGCCTATGTCTCGACCATCAAGGACCGCTCCTTGTTCCGCACCGCAAACCTTGTGCTCGAGGTTGCGGCGCGTCGTCCGCTCACCGAAATCCAGACTCAGTTCCCAAACCTGTTCAAGATCGGCCCCAACACCAAGATGAGCGACATCGTGCATGCGCATCTGCCAGGTGTCGGCCTTGTGCATCTGCCGACGCCGCCACCCCAGATCAGGGCCATCGCGGACCATGTCTATTTCCTTCTGGACCGGAATTCCCCACTTTGGCCAGAGTTCAGTTCGGCCGCAGCCATCGGAATGCACTTCTCGGATGACTGGCCTGACCTCAGTCTTGAACTCTGGGCCGTGCTTGGAGACCGCCGATGAGTGATCAGGGTGACCCGTTCGAGCGCAACAACAAGACGGTGCTCAGGATCAATCCCGGTGGGCGGCGTCCTGTTGCCGCGCCCCAGCCACCGGCTGCGCCGGCCTATCCGCCGCCTCCGGCTTGGCCGAGTGCGCCGCCTCCGCCGCCACCGCCCGTCACGGGCCAGTATAGCGGCGGGGGATATCAGGCACCCCCGCCACCGCCGTCCATCCCGCCCGGACAGCAGGATGCCTGGTTCACGGCACCTCCGCCGCCACCCCCGCCATCCACAGCCCCCGGCGGTGCGCTGATCCTCAAGCGGGATGTTCCGATCGCGGCCAATGCCAACCTTCTTCTGGAAGCTGCCGGGCCGCTCCTGCTGCTGCTTGGGCGGCTGCGCACATCGTTGATGAGCGCGAATTTCGCGAACCTGATGGAACAGGTTGCTGATGCCGTCGAGGAGTTCGACAAGACGATGCGCCTGGAAAGCGTTGCGTCGGCCACTGCTGATGATGCGAAATACGTGCTCTGCGCCACCTGCGACGACATCGTGCAGAACATTCCCAGCGAGCAGCGCCATGTTTGGGCACAGTACAGCATGCTCAGCCGCTTCTTTGGCGAAAGGACAGGCGGCGTCCGGTTTTTCGAGAAGCTCGACAAGGCCAAGCAGGATCCGGTCACGAACTATGATCTGCTGGAGCTGATCTATGCCTGTCTCGCCATCGGCTTCCAGGGCATCCACCGCACCACGGGCGCTGCCGCGACATTGCAGGCCATTCACCGCAACACATATGAGTTGCTGAGGCGCGCCCGCCCTCGCTCGCGTGAGGACCTGTCGCCGCACTGGCGTGGCCAGGAACTGCCACGCTCGGGCTCCACATTCCGCATTCCGCTCTGGGCTCTCGCTGCGGTTGCGGCTGTCGCCCTTTTCGGTGTGTTCGTCACCTTGCGGATCATGCTGTCCGGCAACACGGAAGTCGTGACCGCCGAAATGGGCCGCATGTTTCCCGACACGCAGCTTGGGCTTGAACGGGCGGCCGTGGCAGTACCCGCTCCTCCTGTCCCGGTGAAGGCCTCCAGTCAGCTCGAGCGCATCAGGGCGCGGCTCAAGACAGAGATCGACCAGAACAAGGTTGACCCCGTCGAAAGCGGCCAGTCGATCATTATCCGGGTCGGGGCATTCACGTTGTTCGAGTCAGGGCAGGCGACGGTGCGTCCGGATTTCGAGCCGATCGCCCAGAAGATCGCGGAAGCCTTGCAGGCTGAACCCGGGGAAATCCGGATCACGGGCCACACAGACAATGTCCGCATCGTCACGGCGCGGTTTCCGTCCAATTACGAGCTTTCTGTCGAGCGGGCGACCGCGGTTGCCAATCTGCTGAAAGGCAAGATTTCCCAGCCTGAACGCCTGAAGACCGAGGGCAAGGGCGATGCCGTGCCGCTGGCCTCCAACCAGACAGCCGAAGGTCGCGGGCGCAACCGGCGGGTGGACATCACGCTTCCTCGTGAGGAAACCTTGAAGACGGCCTCAAGATGATCATCAACCGGGGACAGGCGTGATGGGCAAGATGGGTTGGTTGAAGATCGTCAGCGTCGTCATCGGCGTGATCGCGATCGGCACGCTGATCTGGTTTGCGGGGCCGCTGGTTGCGGTCGGCGATGTGCGCCCGATGGACAGTACGCTCATCCGCGTGCTGTTCGTGGGCCTCGGCTCTGTCGCGGCCATGGTCTATCTCGCCACTGATTTCGTTTCCCGCACCAAGTCGACCGCTGCCATGGCGCGGGGGCTGGCGCAGCTTCCGGGCGGGATGGGCGGGTCCGGCGGCAGTTCCGGCGGCGGTTCCGGCGGGAGCAGCGCCGAGGAGCAGAAGGTCCAGGACGACAGCGACACGCTGAAGATGCGCATGTCGGATGCGCTGCTGACCCTGAAGAAGACCTCCGGAGCCAAAGGCGACTTCCTGTATGATCTGCCCTGGTACGTGATTATCGGTCCGCCAGGTTCCGGCAAGACAACGGCATTGGTCAATTCAGGCCTGAAATTTCCGTTGACGCGCTCCGGAGCGACACCAGCGGCCATCGCCGGGGAAGGCGGCACACGCTATTGCGACTGGTGGTTCACCGAGGATGCCGTCCTTGTCGATACGGCGGGCCGTTACACCACCCAGGATTCGGACAGCCAGGCAGACAGGGGCAGCTGGTTTGCCTTCCTTGACCTGTTGCGCAAGAACCGGCCGAAGCAGCCGATCAACGGTGTCTTTGTCTGCATCAGCATCGAAGATCTGCTGAAGCTGCCCGAGGCCCAGCTTCGCGCCCATTCCGATGCCATCCGCAGCCGCCTTGTCGAGCTGCATGACCAGCTCAAGGTCGATTTCCCGGTCTATGCCCTGTTCACCAAGGCCGATCTGATCTCCGGATTCACCGAGTTCTTCGGCACCCTGACCGAAGAGGAGCGCCGCGCGGTCTGGGGCGTCACCTTCCAGACCAATGACAAGACGGCCAACCTCGTGGCGCAGGTTCCGGACGAGTTCGACCTGCTGATCGAACGGCTCAACCATGAGGTCGTGGACCGCGTTCAGGAAGAGCCGACACCGCAGGGCAAGGTCCAGATCTTCGGGTTTCCAAGCCAGATGTCAGCCCTGAAGAAGCCGGTCTTCGATTTTCTCAACCGCATCTTCGAGCCGACACGCTATCATTCCAGTGCCACCTTGAGGGGCTTTTACTTCACGTCCGGCACGCAGGAAGGAACCCCGATCGACCAGCTTGTCGGTGCCCTGTCGCGCAGTTTCGGCGCGCAGAATGTTGGCTCGGTGCAGTATTCCGGGCTCGGCAAGAGCTACTTCCTGACGAACCTGCTCCAGAAGGTCGTGTTCGCGGAAGCCGGTTGGGTTTCGACCAATGTGCGCGCCGTTCGCCGTTCGATGATCCTGAAAGTGGCCGGATACAGTGCTCTTGGTCTTGTGTCCTGCGCTGCGGGCGTCCTGATGTGGCTGAGTTACAAGCAAAATTCCGATCTTGTGAACCGCTCTTACACAGGCGTGACGCAATACAAGACCATCTCCGGCCCATTGCGTGACGAGACCATGATCTCCGATCATGATTTCGCGCGCATCCTGCCGGCCCTGCACCACCTGCGCAACATGCCGACAGGCCATGCCCAGCGCGCCGAGACAACGCCGTTGACAGGCCGCGTCGGCCTTGACCAGCGCCCGCGTCTCAACAGCGCGACGGAGGCCGCCTATGATGAGGGCCTGCAAAGGCTGTTGCGCCCGCGCCTGATGTTCCGCCTCGAAGGATTGCTGCGCGCCAACATCACCAATGCCGGCTACCTGAGCGAACCGCTCAAGATCTACCTGATGGTGGCAGGACGCGAGCCGATGGACCGCCGCCTGCTGCTCGACTGGATGCGTCAGGATTTTGAAGTCCTGTTTCCCGGTGCCGGCAATGTTGTGGGGCGGCAAGCGCTGATGGAGCATCTCGCGCGGCTTGCCGAGCTCGACACACCGCAAGGCCCCGCCGCGATCGACATCGACCATGCCGTCGTCCAGGAGGCCCAAAGCGCCATCGGGCGCATGACGGTTGCCGACCGCGCCTTCGAGATCCTGCGCGCCGGCGCACGCGCCAACGCCGAGCGTGACTGGGTTGCCCTGCGCAAGGGCGGACAGGATGTGGCGCTGGTTTTCGAGGCGGCCAACAATGCCAGCCTCGATACCGTAAGGGTGCCGTTTTTCTACACCTATGCCGGCTTCCACGAGGCCTTCCTGTCAAAGATCGGCACTGTGGCCGACCAGGTCCGGCAGGAGCGCCGGGTACTTGGCGATGTCGGCAATCAGGCCGCGCTGGTGGCGCAATACGAGCGTCTTCCCCAGGCGCTGCTGGAACGCTACAGCCGTGATTTCATCGCGGCATGGCAGACCGAGTTGCGCAAGATGCGGATCAAACTGCTGACCGCTGACAAGCCGCGCTATCTGGCCTTGCAGGCTGCAGCTTCACCCACTTCGCCGATCACGCAACTGATCGAGTCGATCCGTGAGGAAACAGCCCTGACGCGCGAACGTCCCGCGCAAGCTGGCCAGCCCGCCGCCCAGCCCGCTGCCGCTCCTCAAGCACCGGCACGCATCATCCTGCCAGGCGGCGAAGCTCCGGGTGCATCTGCCGAGGCGGCCTTCCGCAGTTATGCCTTGCTGGTCGAAGGCGACCGCAGTCGCCGCCCCGTCGATGAACTCAACCGCGTTCTCAACGATGTCTACACCGCTCTGACCATGCTCAATGATCCTGTGCGGCTGGCGCAGGGCCGCCAGCAGTTCGCCGATAGCCTGCGTACGCTGGAAGTCACCTCCACACGGTTCCCGGATCCTTTCAAGAGTATGCTTCAGATGGCGGCCGCATCCTTCGACAGTGATGCCGCAGGCACCACCATTGCGCGGATCAACCAGGCCGTCAGCGAGCAGATCACCAGCACCTGTCAGCAGATCGTCGCCGGGATGTATCCGTTCGTGCGCACCAGCACGCGGGAGATTTCCATCCCTGATTTCCAGCGCCTGTTCGGCCCGAACGGTATTCTCGATCGCTTCTTCCAGGCCAATCTGGCCCAGTATGCCACGACGTCTGGCCGGGCCTGGAGCTGGAACCAGGCAAGTCCCGTGGCGCGGCAATTGTCTCCCGCTATGCTGCAGAGTTTCCAGCAGGCTGCCGACATCAAGCAGGCGTTCTTTCCGGGCGGAGCACCCGGCTTCGCCTTCGCTGTGCAGAATCTGGCCCTTGCCGACACGGTCGACATGGCCCGGCTCGAGATCAACAGCGGGCAACTGGTCAGCGAGCGCCCGAAAGCACCCCCGACTGCCTTTTCCATCTTCGGCACCGCGCCGGCGGGGCCCCCGCCTCCGGCGGGTCCTGCCGCCACCGTCACCTTCCAGTGGCCAGGTCCGATCAATCTGGGAGGCGCGTCCCTGACGGTCCTGCCCGATGTCGGCGGGCGGGCCAATTCGCTGCAGCGGCCAGGCCCATGGGGCGTCTTCCGCCTGCTCGATGCGGTCAACGTCACCACGCAGGGTGCTGAAATGACCGCGCGCATGAGCGTGGGCGGGCGGGAGGTCCAATACCGGATCAATGCCGTCACCTTGCCCAATCCTTTCACCTTGCCGGCGCTGCGCAGCTTCAGCTGCCCTGCAGCGCGCTGAGAGGCGTTGGCATGGCCTGCGGGTTGTTCGGCAAGCTGATCGCGAAACGGGATTTCATCGCGGTCAACATCCCGCGCGAGGTTCTGCTCGGATGGGAAGCCTGGATGCAGTCCAGCATCGCCGCCAGCAAGCACGACCTGGGGCAGGCATGGCTCAAAGCCTACCTTGAGGCACCGCTCTGGCGCTTCTGGCTGGGCGAGGGCATCTGCGGCGTGCAGGTGATGGGTGTCTTCATGTCATCGATGGACGGGGTGGGGCGGCATTTTCCGCTCACGGTTTTCACCTTTGCCGGGCCGGGCCAGGGTTTTGCCGTGCCCGCTGATGGCGCGGACCCCTCCTGGTACGAGGAAGCTGAGGACTTTCTGTTGTCAACGCTGGATGCAGGCGAGGATTATGACCTTGTCCTTGCGGGATTGGCCGGTTTGCGGGAAGGCCCTGCTTGCGCGCACGGCACACCGGGCAAGCCGCTTCTGGCACGTCATGGTGCCTTGATCGCATTCGGCCCCGAGCCACCTTGCGAGGCCGGTGATGGTGCTGATGCGGCGCTGGTGCCGCCAACCGCCGAGGCAAGCCCTCGCGCGGGGACAGATATTGCGAAGACACATCTTGCCGCAACACATCTTGCTGAAGACAAGCCTTCCGCATCGCCGGAGGCGTTGGCGGACGATACGGCAGGCGATCCGGGTCTTCGCGTTCCCTTGCCAGATGATCACGCCACCCAGAACGGTGCGGCGGATGCACCGGCGGGTGCAGAGGCGGAACATGCCTCGCCGCCGCCCGCCATATCGCAGCCCTCGGAGGAGGGTGGCGGACGACCTGCGCATGAAACATCCCCGGTTGACGGTCTGCAGCAGGACGCAGCTGGCTTGCCGGAATGCGCAGCGCTGCAGCCCGCAAGTGCCGGTTTGACCGAAAGCCTTGATGCCGCGCTTGCAAAGGCTGATAACGATCCCGCAACCCGGATGGGTGGGCCTTCGGCCTGGCAAGCCGATTTCGGCTTTTCGGAGCTGGAGGCCGAGTTGCAGCAACGGGCCGCCAGGGCACGCAGTTTCTGGTGGACGGTCGGCGGCCATGAGCATCCGGCGATGGCCATGATCGCGGAAGGGTTGCCGGATCCGCAATTGATGTCGTTGATGCTCACAGGCAAGGCCAACCAGAAGACGAATTGAGGGCCATGATGCAAACCGCAGCGCGCGCATTCACGTTGAAATTCGAAACCGGTGCCGCAACCCATGTCGGCAAGGTCCGCCAGGCCAATGAAGACAGCATCATCGCCTTGCCGGATATGGGCCTGTGGGCCGTGGCGGACGGGGTTGGCGGTTATGAAGCGGGCCAGCTTGCCAGCAACACGGTGACCACGATGCTCGAATCGATCGGACCTGCGGTGTCCCGGCGTGACCAGATGGCGCGTTTCGAAGCCCGTGTGTTTGCCGCCAATGAGAAGATCCACCAGCTTTCCCATGAGCGGGATGGTGCTCCGATGGGCTCGACCGTGGCTGCGGTCCTGATCTACCAGCGCTCGTATGCGTGCCTGTGGGCCGGGGACAGCCGGGTTTATCTGGTGCGTGGGGGCGAGATGGTGCAAGTGTCGCGCGATCACAGCGAGGTGCAGGAACTGATTGACCAAGGCGTGCTCAACGCCGAGCAGGCCCAGAGCTATCCGCGCCGCAATGTCATCACCCGTGCCGTCGGGATTTTCGACGATCCAGGCCTTGAGGCGGAGCATGGCGAGATCGAGGCCGGCGACGTGTTCATGATCTGCAGCGACGGGCTGACAGGTCATCTCAGTGACAATGACATTCTGGCCTGCATCGAGGGCCGACGTTCGCAGGAAGCCTGTGATATGCTGATCGAGCAGACCCTCGAGCGCGGGGCCAGCGACAATGTCTCCATCATCGTCATTCGCTGTCACCGTGCTGAAACGACCAATTTCTTCCCAGGTGCCATGACAAGCGCACAGACACAGACGTGAGCCGGTGAACAAGACTGTCGTTCAGCTCCGAGGTCAGGCCCGCGCCGGTGTTCCGCCCGGAACGCGGCTCAACGACCTGTATGAAGTTGGCGAGCAGATCGCTCAGGGCGGCATGGGCGAGATCTACCGTGGCCACCAGATCGCCACCGGAGACCCTGTCGCGCTCAAGATGATCAAGCCCGAGTTCGCGGGCGACGAATCTGTCATGGCGCTGTTCCACCGCGAAGCATCCGCACTCAACCGCCTCCAGCACGAGAGCATTGTCCGCTACTACATCTTCGGGACAGACAGGGTCATCAACCGGACCTACCTGGCCATGGAATTCGTTGAGGGCAGCGCACTCTCCGACATCGTGGCAAGACGGCCCCTCAGCGTACAGGAAACCACCGAACTGAGGCGGCGCATCGCTGGCGGTCTGCAGGTGGCGCACGACAACGGCATCATCCACCGTGACATCTCGCCTGACAACATCATTTTGCCGGACGAGAACGTCCGCAAGGCCAAGATTATCGATTTCGGCATCGCCCGCTCGACGAAACCGGGCCAGGCCACCGTGATTGGTGACGGTTTTGCGGGCAAGTACAACTATGTCTCGCCAGAGCAGGCCGGCATGTTCGGCGGCGACGTGACAGCGCGATCGGACATCTACAGCCTGGGGCTGCTGCTCGCGACATGCCTTCTTGGCAAGCCGATCGACATGGGCGGCAGCATGGCCGACGTCATCGAGAAACGTCGCACGGTTCCTGACCTGTCCGGCCTTGATGATCAGCTCAGGCCTCTGGTCGAGCGCATGCTCGCGCCAGATCCGAAAGACCGCCCGGCCTCGATGACAGAGGTTGTCAACTGGGTCTGGTCCCCGCCACCGTCTCCTGCGAAAGTTGCCCCCAAGCCCGTCGCGGCCCCGTCTGCCGGCGGCAAGACACCGGTTGCGGCCATCGCTGCCGGCGTCGTTGTCCTGCTTGCGGGCGGGATCGGTGCTTTCATGGCCATGAGGCCCGAAGCTCCGCCGCTGCGGCCTGAACAGCCAGCCGTCCTGGTGCCGCCACCGCCTGCGCCAGCCCCTGTGGTGCCACCGCAAGCTGCCGTTGTCACACCCGCCCCCCAGCCCCAGCCGACGCGCACGGTATCCGCCTCCAGTCATGCCGACCGGATCATCAACTATGTGCGTTACTACGACAGTGATCCATGCCTGTATCTGCGCCCGGTCGAGGTGACGGACCGCTCGGCCCTGATCATGGCCATGGCGAGTTCGCCGGAAGCTGTCCGTACCTTCCAGTCGGATTTCACCGTCGTGAACGGCTTTGATGCCGTCATTACGGCCTCCCGCATGATGCCCCAGCATTGCGAGGCTGTGTCCTTCGTCCACCAGATCGACCCGCGGCATGATCCTTCGGTCGCGGTTGCGCTGGCCAGGAGCACAATCAAGGCCGGCGAGCGGGCCAACCTGACCATTTCAGGAGCGGCAGGCAGATCCGTCGCGCTTCTGGTTGTCGATGAAGACGGGTCTGTCCGCGATCTGAGCCAGCAACTGCGCCGCGAGGGCGGCACGGCAACGTTTGATGCGCGGCTTGATGAAGGGGCGCGGGGCCGCCCGGCCTTGAAGCTGCTGCTGGCGCTTGTCTCTCCACAGCCTCTGGCCGCGCTTCAAGCTGGAGCTCAGCAAGGGCAGGGCAGCCTCTTCGAGAGGTTGGCGCAGGACATCCGCCAGCGGTCGCTGGACGTGGTGGTCGTGCCACAACTGGTCAACTTCGAGTAAGATCAGCCCGGCAGCATGCCGTCCCGTTCGGTGAACACGACAAACCCTTCGACCTCAATGCCGGATTCGTTGCGGAGCACCTCGCGCACCAGGCTCGTCAGCATCAGCCCGGCAACCTTCAGCTCGGTCTCGACATAATGGCGTGAGTGGACATAGCGCCCGTTGTGGTTGAGCACGAAACCATCCTTGCCATCCGGCAACGCTTCAACAGTGAACACAAAGGCTCCGCCCGGCCTCAGGCTGTCACGGGCCACCTTGAACGCCTCCGACAGAACGCCGAAATAGCACAGCGTGTCGGCGGACACGATGGCATCGAAAGCACCGGGCCGTTTCCTGAGGAAGGCCGTCAGTTCGTCCTCGACCAACTCGTCATAGCACGCGCGGGCATCGGCCTTGCCCAGCATCGCACCCGACAGGTCAACTCCCACAAGCCGCGACGCACACGCTCTCAAGCCCGGCCCGCACAGGCCCGTACCACACCCTGCATCGGCGATCTCGAGCAGTCTTGGCGTCTTGTCGGCCCATGCCAGAAGCGCGCCGTTCACAAGGGCAGGCGCACGATAGTCCAGCGTGGCGAGCTTGGTGTCGAATGTTCCTGCAAAAGCGTCGAACACCTCTTTGACATAGCCATCACTGGCGCGTTCAACCATGTCCCCGCTCACCGCCGCCATATGGTGCAGGGCGATGGGATTGCCCGGTTCGTCAGCCAGCCATTCGGTGTAGATGTCGCGTGCCTTGGCAAACTCGCCGAGATGGCCGTAGGCATAGGCAAGCGCGCGCTTCGACATGCGGTCATGCGGCGAAAGCGTCACCGCCTTGAGAAGCAGATTGATGCCCTCGGCCGTGCGGTTGCGCGACACGAGAAGATTTCCGAGATTGGAATAGGCATCGCCGAAATCCGGTCTCAGCTCGATGGCCCTGGCAAAACAGGCTTCTGCGATGTCGGGGTTCTGCTTGGTGCGCTGGACCACGCCCAGATTGTTGAACGGATCGGCAAAATCAGGTGCCAGGATGGTCGCTTGCCGGTAACAATCAATGGCATCGTCCAGTCGGCCCATGCCGCGCAGCACATTGCCCTTGTTGTTCCACCAGCCCGCCTCATCGGGCCTGATCTCGAGGGACCGGCTAATCATGTTCAGCCCGGCTTCCGAATTGCCAGCCTGATGCAACGCAACCCCATGAAAGTGCAGGACATCAGGCCGGTCCGGCACCATCGTCATGGCTTCGGCATAGATGGTCAGGGCTGCTGTCGCATTGCCCTGGCTGAGCATCTCGAGCGCCAGCGTCAGCGCCTCGTCAAGTGTCAGCTTGAGAGTCTCGGGGGGCGGGGTTGTGTCGCTGGAACGGGTGGTTTCAGCTGTCATCGTCTTCTTCTTCTTCGCGGCCACGCAGCGTCCAGACCGGAGGCTGTTCGCAATTGTAGGGGATACTCTGGGAGCCCATGATTCGGTCGCCCGCCAGGATGAAGCAGGCCGGATTGACCGGGGTGCCATTGATGCGGGTCTCGAAATGAAGATGCGAGCCGGTGGACGCGCCGGTCGAGCCCATGCGCCCGATGATTTCGCCGCGACCAACGGGCTGCCTGGGTGTCACATCGATGTGCGACAGGTGCGCATAGCGTGTGACAAGGCCGTTGCCGTGGTCGATCTGGACGAGGTTGCCATAACCGCCGCCCCAGCCTGCGCTGACGACGGTGCCTGAACCGGCCGCCCTGATCAGGCTGCCGATCGGAGCTGCCATGTCTATGCCGCCATGCAGCTTCCGCGTGCCAAGCAGCGGATGGATGCGGTAGCCGAAACCGCTTGAATATCGCACGTCCGACGACGTGGGGCGGGTTACCGGCAGCGTTTCAACCAGCGGCTTGAAACCATACAGGACCGCGAAGTTTTGGCGCACGCGCCCGACCTGAAGGCCAAATGGCGTTCTTTCTTCGGACAGGGGCAGCACGATGTTGGGCAAGGTTGCATCCTGCCGTCCGCGCCACTGCACCACGGCCTCTGGCGTGAGGCCGATCATGCTCATGGCCCCCCGCGTCCGCTCGATGCGGGCATCGAACGAGCGGCCGAGCGCGTTGAGAACCTGCATCTGGGTCTGGTCGGCGCTGATCAGAGCCCGGTCCATGCGTATGAGGAAAGCATCGATTTCGGCGGATGCCTGGTCTGCCGGGGCAAGCTCGACCACAGGCGGCGCGCCCATCTGCGCCCTCTGAAGATGCGGACCCGAACCCTGGTCCCATGGTCCCGCATCGCGCCAGATCAGACCTTCGAGAGTGCCATCATCGGAAATGCGGCCAGGTTGCGCAGTGCCCGGGGCCGGGGTGAGGGTGGGCGCGGTCTGCGCGGAGCCAACCAGGTCAGACAGCCGCTTGAGCGTCTGCAGACGCGCCTCGATCTGGCGTTGTCTGCGTCCCATCTCGACCACGCGGCCCTCGACGGAGGTCTGGTCGAAGCGCGACTGCTCGATTTCGAGCGTCAGCCGCGCGATCTCCGCCCGGTAGGCCTGCAGGCGCTGCTCATAGGTGTCCTGCATCTCGCTGTTCTGCACGATCAGCTTTTCCGACATGCGGTCGCCGAACAGCAGGATGAACGTCATGCCTGCGCCCCAGGCCCCGAGCAGGCCGAGCAGGATCATCACACTGACAATCGAGCCGAGGCCGACAAGCAGCGTCCTGGACTTGGTGACCGGCGTCACAGGCTTCTGCACATCGAAGCGCGCGCGCCTTCCCTTCGGCACGGGGAGGGCCGTTTCTGGTTCCGCCTGCACCTTCCTGTTGCGCTGTCTCACTGACATCGACATCCGGCCTTGATAAAACCGTTCGGCTTCACGCGCGATCTGGTCCCGCGATGCTGTTCGCTCACATAGTCATGTCGGACCTGACGGAAAGTCAATCAGCACCTTCCCGCGACCTTATCAAGTCCGGTCATACGCTTCGGAAAACAGACGCATGAACACATCCAGCATGCCGTGGTCGGACTTGCCTGCCCGTGCTTTCCAGACCGTTTCATAACGCTCCCACAGACGCGCCTGTCGCGATCTCAGCAGCGAACCGACGCCCTTGTCCTGCTCAAGTGCGGCATCGATTTTCTTCGGATCAAGATCCTCGATCAGTTGGCTCAGGGCCGACTGCATGGCCGAAAAAACCGCGACCTGGTGTTTTTTCAGGTCATGGAAGCTGCTTTCGAGAGCCTTCTGCGGCGTCAGGTAGCTGCTGGTCGGGGGGCCGAACAGGATGCGCAACGCCTCGTCGCTGGTCGGGGAAAAGCGCAGCGGGTTGTTGTCGACAGCCTGGATCATCGTCATGTTGGAGCTGCGCATCGCTCCTTTCGATTGCGCCCTCGCGGCATGGAGCTGTCGCAGGTTGTCCGCCGTCAGCCGCACGAAAACCCCGAGCATTTCGGCGAGAACCTGTTCGTCCTGCTGGGCGATGATGCTCTCGTCGACACCAGCCCCTCTCGCAAAAGCTGTGCGGAAACCGCCTGGAACCGCAGCCCGTTGAGGCGGCATGGCGGCAGGCTGCAGCGGCGTCATGGCCTGTGGTGCCCTGACAGGGCCTGTGGCACCCTGCAAAACCTGCAAGGGCTCAGAAACCGCATCAAAGACATCTGCGGTTGCGGCAGGTACCGGAGCTGGCAGGGGCGGTGTTGGCAATACCGCAGCCGCGGGAAGTGTCGCTTGCCCAGTGAAGGGCTGCAATGTTCCGGTGTCTTCCTCATCCTCAGTGTCATCCGGCCTCATGGGAGGCATGGCCTGGATTGCACCTTGCTGGCTGCCAAAGACCGGAAACGCGTCAGGAGATCTGCCGGGAGGGCTTGGAGCAAGGCTGGCAGGAACGTCTGGACCAACGTCTGCAGGAGCAGGCGGGGACGGCTGTGCCGGTGCCGGAGGAGCCCATTGCCAGTCGATGGCGGCCTGACGGCCCTGTTGCTGATACGGCGAAGGGCTTTCGACAGCGGGAATGTCCGTGACCCAGTCGAGCGGATCAAGTGCGTTCAATCCTGTCGAGATGCTGGGCTGGCGCAAGGATTGCGGGTTGATGGATGGCACGGATGACTGGCCGACATCCCAGATGGCTTCCGCGCCACCCGAATGTCCTGAATCCGGCGTCGGCAGGGTCTGTTCGTCCACATCGGGCTGGACCGTCACCGCGATGATGAACCTGCCAATTTCGACACGGTCGCCCGTCTTGAGCGCGTGTGCCCCATCAATGCGGAACTCGCTGCCGTTCACGAAGGTGCCGTTCGTGGAGACATCGGTGAGCCAATAGCGCCCGTCACGGTAGCGCACCTCGCAGTGCTTGCCCGATATGAACCGTGTCGGGTCAGGCAGTACCCAGTCGAGATACTGGTCCCGCCCGATATCGATGCCACGCCTGTTGGTAACGGTGACGGAGATCGGTCCTCCATCAGGCAACGCAGCTTCATTCTCGATCATCAGGTGCAGAGGCATATCTACGCGGTTCCCGCCGAAATTCTCGATGGCTGACTGGAAATAGGACCGGGGCCAACATCAGACGCCTCGATCATCTGATCTGTTTTCACATGGTTTCATCTGAAAACATAACAATCTAGCCTTGATCGCCTTTCGCCAGATCCCTGAACATCTGCACGCAGTTCGTCAAGAGAGCTTTTCGCTCGCGTGCCGGCTTGGTCGAGAGCGCAACCAGGATGGCCGTGCGGACCGCGCGTGCGCACAGGTTGGGTGGAACGGGAGGGCCTGGCATGTTGCCATTGTTCATGGTGCCGCCTGATCCTCCGGCAGCAAGCGCGACCCACGTGCCGGCAATGTCCCGGCGGCCTTTCATCCCGATGCCCAGCGCCGCGATCCGGCGGTGCTCTTCGGGTTCGCGGACCCAGACCTCGGCTGTCTTGATGGCGATCTCGTCTTCACGCGTCTGTGCGGGCGCAAGGTGCCTGACGCAGCCCAGTGCCCACCAGACCGCCTTGCGGCGATCCAGCACATGGGCGCAGAAGGTGATGGCATCTTCCGGAGAAGCGCTGTTCTCGAGTTGCTGCACGTACACCAGCGGAGCCACATCGGCGGGCTGTGCCACCATGTCCTCGTGCATCTCGGGAAAGGCGTCGAAGACCTGTGAGGCGGATTGGAAGCGAAGCCCGGACATGAATGCGCTCAATTCAATTTGATGATGGCAGCTTTTTCGGCAATCTCGACATCAGCGTTGATGGACGTGAACATCGACTTCGTCTTGAGATTGGGCGTGTTGATCTCGACGGCTGTTTTCGTCATCGTGATGGTGCTCTGCCCGACCTTGAAGATGATCTTCTCGCCTGCCGTAACGGAGATCACCGAACCGACATCGACGGTCTGGCTCTTCTTGATGGTGAGTTCCTGGTCGCCATCGATGGTCGTCTTGTGGTCACCTTTGACATACAGCACATCGTCACCGCGCTCAATGATGGTCTCGCGCGTGGTTTCGCCTTCCTCAGCCTTGTTCTTGCCCTTGATGACACGCTTCTCAGCATCCTCGATCGTGGAATTGAGATCTTTCTCGGCGTGAAACCGCACGAATTCGGCGTCTTTCTTGTCTTCGAACACCAGCTCATTGTAGTGGCTGTCCGTACCTTTCATCGAAGAACGCGATTTCATGCCGCTCTGCGTCTTGTTGGCCGGAAGATCGAACGGCACCCCGTTTTCACCATTGTAGACGGTGCCGACGACAATCGGCCTGTCCGGATCACCTTCGATGAACTCGACCACGACCTCCATTCCGACGCGCGGGATGACGATGCCCCCCCAGGCCTTGCCCGACCACATCTGTGCCACGCGAACCCAGCGGGATGCGTCGGGTGTCCGTGCCGTATCCCTGTCCCAGTGGAACTGCACCTTGATGCGCCCGAATTTGTCAGTGAAGATTTCTTCCGACTTGTTTGACCTGGGCCCCACGACCATCGCCGTCTGCGGCCCCGAAATGATGGGGTGAGGTGTGACGGCGCGCGCCTTGAAGGGCCGGTCCGTCAATTGCAGCACGTAGCTGCCGCTGTAGGCCTCCGAGCCCTTGGCATCGGAGCCGGAGCTGAACTGCTCGCCGACAAATGTGTGCATGGCGGACACGACAAGAAACTCCGTGTTTTCGTCACTGGTCGGATGTTTGGTGATTGTCGTCAGCCCGCCCGGAAACAGGCTTGGCGCATTGCCGGACGCATGGCGCCTGCGATCGAGAGACTGACTCGCAAACAATCGTGCCTGAGCGAATTTCTTGCCAAGGTCATCCTTGTCAGGGAGTTTGTACTTCTCGGGATAGTCGTAAACTTCGAGGTCGTCATGGGCATATTGGCCAGCCGAGATCTGCTCGTGCTTCATGTTGGCCTTTGGATCCTTGAAATCAAAGGCGTTGAGGCTGACCTTGCCGGTCTGGAAACTTCTTCCGATCAGCCAGGTCGTGACATATTCCTCGTTGTCGCGCGTGCGGTCGCCAAGGCCGATGAAACGGCAGTCAGGCAGATCAGGCACGGCTTTGTGAGAACCCCTGCCATCGCCAATCACGATGGTATGATCTCCCGCATCATGCTTGAAGTAATAATAAAGACCAAACTGCTCCATCAAGCGAGAGACAAAATTGAACGACGATTCGCGATACTGGACGCAGTATTCAATCGGCGGATATGACTCGTTGATCAGGAACTCTTTCTTGATGAAGCCAAACTTGCCGAAAACGTCCTTGATGATGTCAACAACGCTGAGGTTCTGGAATATCTTGCAGTCGTTTGTTCGTGTGAGCAGCCAGAACCATGGCCTCAATGTCATGCGATAGGCTGATTTTCCCTCACGCTCGCCGAACCAGGAGGCTTCGACCAGCACACCCGAAAAATATCGCTTCTTCTCACCGACCGTTGTCAGACGTATGGTGCAGGCCTTGCCGAGAATCTGGCCGAGGTCGATATTTGCATCATCACTGATGCATTCAATATCAATTTCGAACAGTTGGCTGATTTCCTCATGAACGGTAAATGACGTAAGTAAAAATTTGTCGACACCAAGTGGAGTTGTCAGCTCTGCGAGGCGCTGCCGTTGGGTGGCTTTGGTGCTCATATCTGTCTGACGCTCCGGAGGGTTGCGAAAGTTAGCTTGACGGTACTCAAAAAAATAGTGATCGTCGAGTGCAAACGTGTCCTGCCCATCTGATATGGCGTGACATTTCGGGCAGAGGTTGTCGGGCGGCGGTTGATGGCATCATTTCCTTTCGACGTCCTCCTGGTTCCGATCTCGGAGGAACTTCCGTGCGGCCCTGATCTGGAGTTGGAGGGCGATCCCGAGTTCATGCGCTTCCAGGCGCAGATCGAAGGCGTCCTGCCGGCCAGTTTCCTCAGTTTCGACCGGAAGGATGCGGGGCTCGCCGGACACGTGGCTGCGGCGGGTGCCTTGCTGAAGCGCAGCGCAGACATCAGGGTCCTGTGCGATGTCGCAAAGATCTTCATCCTTGACCGCGATCTCGGCTCGTTCAGCACCTGCATCGAGGCGCTTGCGGCCTGGATCGGCGAACGCTGGGACAACCTTCATCCCGCCCTTCTCGACGGCGATCCTGTGATGCGCACGATTGCCTTGCGCTCACTGGACGACAATCCGCATACGGTGATGCCGTTGCAGGTTGCGCCGCTGTTCAAGTCGCGCCGTCTCGGCGCCATGACGCTGCGCTCGTTCCTTCTTGCGGACGGAACCGTCAAGCCGCGTGCCGGCTTCGAGGATGATGGCGACGAAGCCGAGCGCGTGCCGACCGCAGGCGATCTCGCAAGTGCGATCAAGGACGCCGACACGGCCGAGGTGATGCAGGCGCGCGACAATGCCCATCGGCTGGCTGCGGCGCTGGATGCCATCGAGACGCTCTGTGACGAGCGGAGCGGCCAGTATGGCGCTGTGCGGCTCCCGCTGCTGAAGGCGACAGTCGCCCAGCTTGTCGCCGTGCTGGACAAGACGGCGGCCATCAAGGATCCCAGTCTTGTCGTGAGCACGCCTCCGTCAGAAGAAGGCCAGGGCGACACTGACGCGGCATACGTGCATGTGCCCGGCCACACCGGCAACATCACGTCGCCAAAAGGCCTCGTCATGGCTCTGCAGGCAGCGGCGCTTTATTTTGCCCGGCACGAGCCTTCAAGCCCCGTACGCATGCTGCTGGCCCAGTCCGAAGCCCTGATCGGCAAGAGCTTCTATGATGCCCTGAACGCACTCGCGCCTGAACTGGTCATGCAGGCGATGATCCGGCCCGCACGCGAACTGTCGCTGTCGCTGCCGCTGGAGCGTCTTGCTGCGCTCCTGCCCGAGATCGTTGAAGAAGCCGACGACGAGCCCGACCCGTCTGCGGATGAAAGCCTGACATGGCAGGAGTCGCAGGACCAGCAAGAAGTCCAGGACGCGTCGGAGACACCTGATGATGCACCGGGCAGTCCCGATGATGGGCCCGGCATGGACATGGACGATGCAGCGGCCGGACTGTCCCCCGGCGAAACCGATGCTGGTTCCGCCGACACATCGCCTGATCAGGATGCGCGCCAGGACACAGGCCAGGCCGCAGCCTCCGGTGCTCCTGCTGCCGTGAAGGCTGGTGGGCCGCCCGTGATGCCCGTGGCGCGGACCAGGCAGCAGGCGCTCGACTTGCTGGATGGTGCCGCCGCCTTCCTGCGCCAGACCGAGCCGTCGAGCCCGATACCCTTCATTCTGGAGCACGCCAAAGTCATGGCCGGTCGTGACTTCGTGACACTGCTTCGAGAATTGTTGCCCGCGCAGGTGTTGAGAGTTGACGACGACTGAACAAGTGGGGCATCCTGTCGCTGACGTTGGGAAAAGGCGCGCACCGCCGCTCCGCTTTCACCTGTTTCCATCTACGGGAGGTTGACGTGTCTGACAGTGGCCAGAAGTTCATCAAGCGCAATCGCGCTCCGCGTGTCCACATCACCTATGAAGACCCGTATGATGCCGACAAGTTGGTCGAATTGCCCTTCGTCATGGGCGTGCTGGCCGATCTCTCCGGCAACAATGCCGGGTCGGAGAAGTCCGAGATGGCGGAACGGGACTTTGTCGATTTCGACATGGACAATTTCGACAACCGCATGGGCGGGACGGTTGACAAGGATGGCAACCGGGTTGGTGGCATCCAGCCGGGCATGAAATTCAATGTCACCAACACGCTCTCGGGCAACGGGACCGAAAAGCTGTCCGTCGATCTCAAGTTCAACAAGATGGACGATTTCAAGCCCGCCGAAGTGGCAAGACAGGTTCCGGCCCTCGCCAAACTTCTCGAGGCACGCGAGCAGCTCAAGAACCTGCAGCTCTACATGGACGGCAAGACTGATGCCGAAGCCAAGCTGAGGGAACTGCTGAAGGATCCGGCGCTCATGGAAGCCCTCCGTGAACGCATGAACAAGAACGAGCCGGAAAGCTGAGGTAAGGTCGCATGTCGACGGAAGTCCAGAAAGAAGCCGGTGGTCTCCAGGTCGAGACACGCAATGTTGATGATTTCAGCCAGGTCCTGAAGCAGAGCTTCAGGCCGCGCAACGAGGACGCCGCCAAGGCTGTCGACAGCGCCATTTCGACGCTTGTCACACAGGCTCTGGCGGACTCCACCCTGATCAAGGGAGATGTCCTTGATACGCTGGATGAGATGATCGCGCAGATCGACCGCAAGCTCACCGAGCAGATGAACGAAATTCTGCACGCAGCGGAATTCCAGCAGATCGAGAGCGCCTGGCGCGGGCTGCATTATCTCGTGACCAACTCCGAAACCGACGCGACCTTGAAGATCAAGGTCATGAATGCCGGGAAGAAGGAGCTTCTCGACAATCTGCGCATGTATCCCGGTGCGCGCTGGGACCAAAGCCCGTTGTTCAAGAAGGTCTATGAGCAGGAGTTCGGCCAGCTCGGCGGCGAGCCGTTCGGTGCGATCGTGGCAGACTTTTACTTCAGCCAGGCCCCGCTCGACGTGACCCTGATGCGCGCCCTGACGAAGGTTGCGGCCTCCGCCCATGCTCCGCTTCTGACAGGTGCCCATCCCAACCTGCTCGGGATGGATTCCTGGACCGAGCTGATGAACCCGCGTGACCTGAGCAAGCTCTTCGACACGCCCGATTATGCGGCATGGAAGTCGTTGCGTGATGCGGAGGATGCCCGCTATCTCGGCCTTTGCATGCCGCGCGTGCTCTCACGTCTTCCTTACGGTGCCAAATCCGATCCTGTCGACGAGTTCGCCTTCGAGGAAGATACCGACGGCCATGACGGCAAGAATTACGGCTGGATGAATGCCGCCTACGCGATGGGCGTCAATGTCACGCGGGCCTTCAAGGAGTTCGGCTGGTGTACGCGCATCCGCGGTGTCCAGTCGGGTGGGGAGGTCGTCAACCTGCCGGTGCATACCTTCCCGACAGATGATGGCGGCGTTGATCTCAAGTGTCCGACCGAGATCGCCATCACCGACCGTCGTGAAGCCGAACTGTCGAAGTCAGGCCTGATTCCTCTGATCCACCGCAAGAACACAGACAAGGCGGCTTTCATCGGCGCGCAGTCTGTCTATGCGCCAAAAAAGAAAATGGACAAGGCCACAGGCCGCACCGAGGAGGCCACCGCCGCCGACAACCTTTCGGCCCGGCTGCCCTACATCTTCGCGGTCTCGCGCTTTGCCCACTATCTCAAGTGCATGGTCCGCGACAAGGTGGGCTCGAACATGGAGAAGGAACAGCTTGAGCGCTGGCTCACGAACTGGCTCAATCTCTATGTTGATGGCGACCCGGTCAACTCTTCCGAGAAGACAAAGGCCTTGCGCCCGCTGGCTGCAGGACGTGTTGAAGTCACGCCTAATGAAGAAAACCCTGGTTATTACAGTGCCCGTTTCTTTCTCCGCCCACATTATCAGCTTGAGGGCATGGATATCGGGATGAGTCTTGTGTCACGACTGCCAACGACCAAGGGTTGACGAAAAGTAAAAACTACCTCTTCCGTAAGGGAAGAAACTTGTATAATGTCGCAATTGCTGAAGCCTGTCATGAGGCGCGCGGCTTTGATTGAGTAGGTTTCCAGATCAACAGGACCAGGCTTAAGAGCCGGTCCCCACAACAGGAGCGAACCATGGCGCAGGCCGACTATTTCCTCAAGATCGCCGGCATCGACGGCGAGTCGGACGACAAATCCAACCCGAAGGAACTTCAGATTGAATCGTGGTCGTTCGGTGCGTCGAACAGCGGTTCGAGCGGCATCGGCGGCGGTGCCGGCACAGGCAAGGTCAGCCTGCAGGATTTCCACTTTGTCGTGCAGAACGGCAAGGCCTCGCCAAACCTGTTCCTGGCCTGCGCCAGCGGCAAGCATATCGACGAAGCCAAGCTCACCTGCCGCAAGTCGACAGGCGATGGCGGCCAGATGCCCTATCTGATCGTCACCTTCAATGACATCGTGATTTCCTCGTTCCAGACAGGTGGCTCGAACGGTTCCGGTGTTCTGCCGATGGAACAGATCTCGTTCAA
>JANMHN010000162.1:0-3050 GCA_031375185.1 Allobosea sp.
CGGTAAGCCGGACCCCTCATCAGGAGAATCGCTGGATGACAACGCAGAACGAGGGCACCGACAGCGTTGAGCGTCTGAAGGCGCGACGCTGGCTCCGAGAGACCGGGATTCGGGTTCGGCTTTTTCTCGGTGCGGGCACCACATTCAAACTGGCGGCTCAACCCCCATCCCTCAGTCACGGCTCTTTCGTACGACCCTATGTGGCCAGGGCTACCTGAAAACGGTCGCGTGCAGCACGACGGCGACCATGGCGACGAGTGGCATCAGGAACTTGACCGCCTGCCACCACGTTCCATCAATCGACCAGCGCCCATGGACGATGCTCGGGCGAGGCCGTTCTTTGCCGCTTGGAGGAACAGACGCCTTTGGCCGATCGCGAAAGGCTTTCCATCGCGCCTCGATTGGCACGCGATAATCCTCCGGAACGACGGCGACCTCGGTGCTGCTGATTGCCATCTGCATATGCTTGTCGCCTTTCGGCCTGAACATGTATTCGCTGCCGGGCGGCGCGAAAAAAGATCGCTGCTTCGGCGCGATGTGCCGCTCGTAGAAGGCTTTGCCGACAACCACGACGGTCACGTGGGGATTGCCGGCACCCGGACCCCGCATGTCAGAGATATCAAGCGGACCCACGCCGTGAACATCCTGCCATGGAATGACCAGGTTCGGCAGCCAGGCCCTGTGGTACGAAATGCCGTCGAGAGCCAGATGCAAACCAACAGCGCCGCCAGAAGGCCAACAAGCACTGGCACCACCATCGCCGTGCGTCGAAGCGTTGCCTGATAGGTGATGCCCGTAGGTTCAGACACGGTCCTGCCCGCCAACATATGTCGAAGCCTGTCTCATGCATCAGTCGATGTCCGCGATCTCGTCAGCCACACGACAAGGGTGACAAGGAAGACAAGCACCGCGCCCATGGCTGATGCAAAGCCCAGAATCATCAGGAACATCACAATATCGGACTGATGGCCCCTCGCAATCAGGAATGAAGCGCCACCGCCAATCGAAGCGGCAATGAATGCAAAGGCAATGCACCAGCCGAAAACCAGCCTTGGACGCCGGAAGACAAGGCCCTGCCCCGGCTTCACCACCGGCACGTGATAATGCCAGTAGACGCGGATGCCGTCCTCGCGCGACGCGGCGGGCACCGGCACGCGCAAACTCATGCGCCTTGTGCCGCCGTATCGTCCACGCGGATAAAGGAGCGCGAATTCGAGACATTCGGGATCGGCGGGCGCAGGCAACCAGTCAACAGCGCTGACGGAGGGAAGGCCGCTCAAGGCATGATACGAACCGTCGACGATGATTTGCCTCCGCCCAACGATGACATCGACACCTTCGGCAGGCGTGATCTCCCGGATCGGGAGCTCATTGAGCAACGTTTCATCTTGCGCCGAGCGGGTGGCATCGAAAGCCCGGAAGCGCTCCCAATCCGCTGCGCTCACATGCCAGCGCGCGATCGCAGTCTTGCCGCCGAGCAGGCGCACACGACCCACCGCAGTGAGTGCAAACCACAGCAGAAAGAACGACGAAAACACTGCGACGTTGAAGCTGACGACCATGACGATGGTGCTCGTAGCCTCTCCACGACGCGCAGCTTCATAATCGACATGGAAGAGTATGGCTGCCGCGGCGAGCCCGAGCGCGAGACAGTAGCCAACCTTCCGAAGCGGATCGCGCATGGGACCGTGCCGACTGAGGAGCTAGTTGATGACCTTAGGGTAGGCGGCCGGAAGAGTCACCCCGTCACCAGCTTGATGGACAACTCATGTGCGTCAATTTCAGGGCTGACGATCAAACCCCGGCATCAAGCGCAATCTCAACGACAGGGTATGCTTTGTAGCTTACGTAGCGACATGCCATCTTGACTTGCAACCCCGGAAGGCTCTCTATCGGTATGGGTTACGACCGTTGGGGAAGGCCTTTCCATGAAGCGCATGCGGCTTGTGATCCTCCTTCTTGGTGCCACCGTCGCAGGCATGTCGGCCTCGCTGACTCACGCCCAGGACAAGGCACCGCCGCTGGTCCAGATGGAATACGACCTGTTCATCGCGACATTCCGGGCGGCCCTCAAGGCGAATGACGGCGACGCCGTCACCGCGCTGACCACGTTTCCGTTCCACTGGAACGAGATGCGCGACGCGGCCTATTTCCGGAAGAACCTGTACAGCAAGATTTTCACGCCGGGGATCCGTCAATGTCTCGCGCGCGGCAAGGGATATTACGCCGACAATCCGCAAGGCGAGCCCAACGTCACGCTCTTCTGCGGCGAGTCGATGTTCCTCTTCACCCGGACGCCCGATGGCTTCCGCTTCCTCGAGACGGGGGAGCGAGGCGGATGAACGACGAGGGTCAGCCGGATCGGCCATGACATCGGAGGCACCCAGATGCGACGCAGTGTGATGATGGCTCTCGGATGGGCAGCCGCCCTCGGTGCCCTGCCCGCCGCCCAGGCACAACAGGTGCAAGATCGAGCGGCATCATCCGGGCAGAGTCCGACACAATCGGGCCTCGTCCAGTTCCCCGGCTCGGGCTGGTGGCTGGCCCCTCCGCCGGGGTTCGTGTTCACCACTGCGCCGCGCCCGGCTTTCCGGAATCCGCAGGGCGGCAACATCCAGCTCATCGAGGACAGGCGCACGACGACCACGGCTGCGGAGATTCGCGCCGATGGACCGGTGCGGAACGCTGGTACGCCCGAGGAAGTGAGGGTCGAAAGTGTCGAAGCCGTGAGCGTCGGCGGGCTGTCGGGCGTGTTCTACAAGCTGACGAGACCCGCACAGAACCTGGAAGGCCACATCCTGCAGCTGGATGGTCGCGACAACACCGTCACCGTCGCCTTCAATGTGCTGCCCGGCGCGCCGTTCCGCGACCCTGCCGCGATCAGGCAGGTCCTGTTCACGCTTGTCGAACGGCCTCTGACGCTCGAGCAACGCCTCGCCAGCTTCCCCGTCAACATCGGTGAGCGGGCCGGGATGCGGTTCGCCCATGTCGCGGGCAATACGGTCGCGGTGCTGACCGACGGCCCGGGCAACACCAGCGATGACGCTCCC
>JANMHN010000182.1:0-19786 GCA_031375185.1 Allobosea sp.
GTGCCCGGAATGGGCTGTCGCTGGTCATCGACACGGGCACAAACCACACCGGTCGCCTTGCCGTTCTTGCCCTCGATGCGCAGAGTCGCAGCCTGGAACTCGCGCTCCGCCCCTTCGGCTTGTGAGGACGACGTACGCATCTTGGTCGGCCAGTAGGGCCAGACCGTCAGCTTGTCCTCGATCTGCGGGGGCTTTGGCCTGATATCGAGCTGCGTGACCTGCAGCGCGCCCTGACGGAACGAGGTGCCGACGCAGTCGGACGCCGTGTCCCCGCCGCCGATCACAACGACATGCTTGCTGGCTGCCGTGACCGGAACCTCGCCCGAGATGTCCTCCTGCCCGACGCGGCGGTTGGACTGGGTCAGGAACGGCATGGCAAAATGCACACCCGCCATGTCCGAACCCGGCAGTTCCGGATCGCGCGGCCATTCTGCCCCGCCCGCCATCAGCACCGCGTCGAAATCGCGGGTCAGTTCTGCAAACGGCTTTGTCACGCCGATGTTGACGCCATAATGGAACGTCACGCCCTCGGCGCTCATTTGCGTCGTGCGCCGGTCGATATGGTGCTTTTCCATCTTGAAATCGGGTATGCCGTAGCGCAGCAGACCGCCCGCCTTCGGCTCTCGCTCGAACACATGCACATCATGGCCAACGCGCGCCAGTTGTTGCGCCGCCGCCATGCCGGCCGGTCCGGAGCCGATGATGGCGACGCGCTTGCCGGTCTTGGCTGACGGCACCTGCGGCTTGATCCAACCATTCTCCCAGGCCTGGTCGGCAATGGCCTGCTCGATGGTCTTGATCGTGACGGGCGCGTTTTCGAGATTGAGCGTGCAGGCCTCCTCGCACGGGGCGGGGCAGATGCGGCCCGTGAACTCGGGAAAATTGTTGGTGGAATGAAGGTCGCGCGCCGCCTCCTCCCAGCGCCCGGAATAGACCAGGTCGTTCCAGTCCGGGATCTGGTTCATCACGGGGCAGCCGGTCGGCCCGTGGCAGTACGGAATTCCGCAATCCATGCAGCGCGCCGCCTGCTTCTTGAGATCATGCTCCTCAAGCGGCAGCGTGAACTCGCGGAAATGCCGCACGCGGTCGCCAGCGAGCTGATACTTCTGCTCCTGCCGGTCGAATTCGAGAAAACCTGTGACCTTGCCCATCTGCGTTCGTTTCAGTCTCGGTTGTGTCTGGAGGAAATACGGTTGGCGCTCAATGCCATCATGCCGCGTGTTTCGATGGAGCGGGAATTGTCCACCCGAGCGAACGTGCATGATCGATCCACTCGTCGATGGCCTGAGCGACGTTATGCAAGGCTTCTTCGGGGGTCTCACCATCCGAAGTGCAACCCGGTAGATCGGGAGCTGTCGCGAGGAAGCCGCCACCGTCGTCCAACGAAAGCGGTTCGATCAAGACGGGGTAATCGAGACGGATCATGGCTCTGCTCCCATGGCATCGACAAAGGCGACGAACAAGCGGACATAGACCTTCTTGAGCGGACGCCGGGCTGGAATTGTCAAACTATTCTGAACTTTGCCATCCCACACCTTCCAATGTGAGCCACCGCCACGGGGCGGCGCAATATTGATCCCGCGCGACCTACACTCGCGCACGATGTCGTCCATTGTCCAGTCGCCGCTAGGGTTGCGGCGCATCTCTTCGAGCATCGAGCGAGCCACCTCCTCACTCCGCCGCCTGCATCGTCCGTGCCGCTTCCATCTCGCGCAGCGCGCGCTTGTATTCCACCGGCATGATCTTGACGAACTTGGCGCGGTAATCTGCCCAGTTGTCGAGGATCATGCGGGCGCGTTCCGAGCCGGTGTAGTCGCGGTGATTGGCGATGAGCTGCATCAGCCGCTCCTCGTCATGCTTGGACATGTCGCCCTGCACATCGACGCGGCCCTTGTGCTCAAGGTCGCCGCCGTGGTGGTGGAGCCGGTCCATCAGCTCTTCCTCTTCCGGCACCGGCTCAAGGTCGACCATGGAGAGGTTGCAGCGCTTGCGGAAATCACCCGCCTCATCCAGCACATAGGCCACCCCGCCCGACATGCCGGCCGCGAAGTTGCGACCGGTCTGGCCGAGCACCACGACGATGCCGCCGGTCATGTACTCGCAGCCATGGTCGCCCGCCCCTTCGACCACGGCGATGGCGCCTGAGTTGCGCACGGCAAAACGTTCGCCCGCCACACCGCGGAAGTAGCACTCACCCGAGATCGCACCATAGAGCACCGTGTTGCCGACGATGATCGAATTTTCAGGCACGGCACCCGAGCGCGGATCAGGCTTGATGATCAGCTTGCCGCCCGACAGGCCCTTGCCGACATAGTCATTGGCCTGGCCAGTCAGTTCAAGTGTCACCCCAGCCGCCACCCATGAGCCGAAGGACTGCCCTGCCGTTCCCTTGAGCTTGACGGTGATCGTGTCATCGGCAAGCCCGTCATGGCCGTAAAGCTCCGCGATCCGCCCCGACAGCATCGCGCCGGTGGTGCGGTCCGTGTTGTTGATCGGCGCTTCGATGACCACCGGAACCTGGCTGTTGATCGCCTGGTCTGCAGCGGCCAGCAGCTTGCGGTCAAGCACGTCGTCAATCGGGTGAACCTGCCTGTCCACATGGCGGATGGCGACGCCATCGCCCATGTCAGGCTTGTGAAACATGCGGCTGAAATCCAGCCCCTTGGCCTTCCAGTGGTTGATGGCGCGGTTCTTGTCGAGAAAGTCCGAGCGTCCGACGAGTTCGTCAAAGCGCGTCACGCCCAGCTCCGCCATCATCTCGCGCACCTCCTCCGCCACGAAGAAGAAGTAGTTGACGATGTGCTCAGGCAAGCCCTTGAAGCGCTTCCTCAGCACCGGGTCTTGCGTCGCCACCCCCACCGGGCAGGTGTTGAGGTGGCACTTGCGCATCATGATGCAACCAGCCGCAATCAGCGGCGCAGTCGAGAAACCGAACTCGTCCGCCCCCAGCAGCGCGCCGATAACCACGTCGCGGCCCGTCTTGAGGCCGCCATCGACCTGCAGCGCGATGCGGCCGCGCAGCTTGTTCATCACCAGCGTCTGATGCGTTTCGGCAAGGCCCATTTCCCATGGGCTTCCGGCATGCTTCAGCGAGGTCAACGGAGAGGCCCCCGTGCCGCCCTCGAAGCCCGAGATGGTGATGTGGTCGGCCCGCGCCTTGGCGACACCTGCCGCGACCGTGCCGACGCCGACTTCAGAGACCAGCTTGACCGAGACATCGGCCTTCGGGTTGACGTTCTTCAAATCGAAGATGAGCTGCGCCAGATCCTCGATGGAATAGATGTCGTGGTGTGGCGGCGGCGAGATCAGGCCGACACCAGGTGTCGAATGCCTGACCTTGGCGATCTTGGCATCGACCTTGTGGCCGGGCAACTGCCCGCCTTCGCCCGGCTTGGCCCCTTGTGCGACCTTGATCTGCATCACGTCGGCATTGACCAGATATTCCGTGGTCACGCCGAAGCGGCCCGACGCCACCTGCTTGATCGCGCTGCGCTTGGACTTGCCGTTCGGCATCACCCGGAAGCGCTCGGCCTCCTCGCCGCCCTCGCCCGTGTTCGACTTCGCCCCGATGGAATTCATGGCGATGGCAAGCGTCTCGTGCGCTTCCTTGGAGATCGAGCCATACGACATCGCGCCCGTGGCGAAGCGCTTGACAATTTCCTTCGCCGGCTCGACATCGGACAAGGATACCGGGCTGACGTCGCGCTCTGCCGCTGTCCTGATATGGAACAATCCACGGATCGTGGTCAGCCGCTCGGCTTGCTCGTTTACCAGCCTGGCGAACTCGCGGTACTTGTCATCGGCATTCATGCGCACCGCATGCTGCAGTGTCGCGACATTGTCAGGCGTCCAGGCATGGTCCTCTCCGCGCAGGCGGTAGGCGTATTCTCCGCCCACATCGAGCGAGTGGAGCAGCACCGGCGAATTGCCAAAGGCATCGGCGTGGCGGCTGGCGGTTTCCTGCGCGATCTCGGGCAGGCCCACGCCTTCGATCATCGTCGAGGTGCCGGTGAAGTAGCTCCTGACCACATCGGAGTTGAGGCCGACGGCGTCGAAGATCTGCGCACCGCAATAGGACTGGTAGGTCGAGATGCCCATCTTGGACATGACCTTGAGCACGCCCTTGCCAATCGACTTGATAAAGCGCTTGACCACTTCGTTTTCATCGACTTCCTTCGGAAATTCCCCACGCTCATGGGCATCGAGCAAAGTCTCGAAAGCGAGATAGGGGTTGATCGCCTCTGCGCCATAACCGGCAAGGCAGCAGAAATGATGGATCTCGCGCGGCTCACCGGACTCGACAACAAGCCCGACGGACGTGCGCAGGCCCTTCCTGATCAGGTGGTGATGGACGGCGGCTGTCGCCAGCAGCGCCGGGATCGGGATGCGGTCCGGCCCGACCATGCGGTCCGACAGCACGATGATGTTGTAGCTGCCATGCACGGCCGCTTCCGCCCGCTCGCACAGCCGCTCGAGCGCGCCCTCCATACCGGGTGCGCCCTCACGCGAAGGGTAGGTGGTGTCGAGCGTCTTGGCATCGAAACGGTCTTCGTAGTGGCCGATGCAACGGATCTTCTCGAGATCCTCGTTGGTCAGGATCGGCTGGCGCACTTCAAGCCGCTTGCGCTTTGAGGCACCCGTCAGATCAAGGATGTTGGGGCGTGGGCCGATGAACGAGAGCAGGCTCATCACCAGTTCCTCACGGATCGGGTCGATCGGCGGGTTTGTGACCTGCGCGAAATTCTGCTTGAAATAGGTGTAAAGCAGCTTGGACTTGTTCGACAGCGCCGAGATCGGCGTGTCGGTGCCCATCGAACCGACAGCTTCCTGCCCGGTGACAGCCATGGGTGCCATCAGGATCTTCAGGTCTTCCTGCGTGTAGCCAAAGGCCTGCTGCTTGTCGAGCAAGGCCACGTCCGTGCGGGATGCCCGCGGCTCGACCGGCGGCAGATCTTCAATGACGATCTGGGTGCGCTTGATCCACTCCTTGTACGGATTGGCGCTGGCCAGAGAAGCCTTCATCTCGTCGTCCGAAATGATGCGGCCTTCAGCAAGGTCGATCAGCAGCATCTTGCCGGGCTGGAGCCGCCACTTCCGGATGATCTTTTCTTCAGGAATCGGCAGCACGCCCATTTCGGAGGCCAGCACCACGAGCCCGTCATCGGTTTCGAGGAAGCGGGCGGGGCGAAGGCCATTGCGGTCCAGCGTCGCGCCAATCTGCAGGCCGTCGGTGAAGGCGATGGCGGCTGGGCCGTCCCATGGCTCCATGAGCGCAGCATGGTATTCGTAGAACGCGCGCCGCTCCTCGCTCATCAGCGGATTTCCCGCCCAGGCTTCCGGCACAAGCATCATCATGGCATGGGCGAGGCTGTAGCCGCCGCGCACCAGGAATTCCAGCGCGTTGTCGAAGCAGGCGGTGTCGGATTGCCCTTCATACGAAATCGGCCAGAGCTTCGAGATGTCATTGCCGAACAAGGGCGAATCCACCGTCGCCTGCCGCGCCGCCATCCAGTTGACGTTGCCGCGTAAGGTGTTGATCTCGCCGTTATGCGCAACCATCCTGTAGGGATGCGCCAGCCGCCAGCTCGGGAAGGTGTTGGTGGCGAAGCGCTGATGCACGAGCGCCAGCGCGCTCTCGAAGCGCGGGTCGGTGAGGTCTCGGTAATAGGTGCCAAGCTGGTTCACCAGCACCATGCCCTTGTAGACGATGGTGCGGCACGACAGCGAGACAGGATAATACTGCGCGGTGGCGCGGTCCTGCCTCTTGTAGATCTTGTTGGACACCGACTTGCGCAGCACGAAAAGCTGCCGCTCAAACTCGGCCTCGTCTTCGACGCCTTCACCGCGCCCGATGATGAGTTGCATCTGGACCGGTTCTGTCGCCAGCACCGCTTCGCCCAGTTCGGAATTGTCGACCGGAACGGGGCGCCAGCCCAGAAAGACCTGTCCTTCCTCGGTCACGGTCTGGGTGATGATGCTCTCGCACAGCGCCCTGATCGCGGGATCGCGGGGCAGGAAAAAATGACCGATGGCATAATGGCCCGGCTCCGGCAGCGTGATGCCCAGCGCGGCGCACTCCTCGGAAAAGAAACGGTGCGGAATCTGCACCAGGATGCCGCAGCCATCGCCCAGCTTCGGGTCGGCACCAACCGCCCCGCGATGATCGAGATTGTGCAGGATCTGCAGGCCTTGCTGCACAATGGAATGCGACTTCACATTCTTCATGTTGGCGATGAAGCCGACCCCACAGGCATCCTTCTCGAATGCCGGATCATACATGCCCTGCTTTTCGGGCATGTCAGGATTGGTCAGCATGTAACGCGCGTCATCGCCGGTCGCTTGACCGGTCTTGCCGCTGCCCTTCGTGGTGCTGATCCTGGCCATCACAAACCCTCCACCGCATGCACACCGATTTCCAGTGTACGTGCTGCCAAATTGCACAGTTCACACCGTCCGTTGAGTCCTTTCTGCAGGGCTCTGGTGCGGTGAATTCGCAGGATGGCTTGGTGCTGGATTGTGGCGCCTCGCGTCTCCCGCGGGCGCTGACCCGACCCGGCTTCAGGTCGTGACGCGCCCGGTCGCACGGACCGCTTCGCGGTAAGTGCGTTTGGTCGTCGGTTTCGATGTGGTGTTGACGGCAGGCGTCATCATCCAGCTCCGGTCAGATCGACAGACATATATTACGACAGTAATGCTGTCCTATCATGGTCAGAACATGCCAGATCATCAGGACGTGCGCAAGTGGCACTTTTGGCGCAGATTGATGTTTTAATTCGCAGGCCGGATGACATTGGACACAAACGAACCTTTCGAGCCATTGACGCTGCCTGAACATGACCCGGATCAGACAGTGGGCACTCTTGCGGTCGTTTTTCATCGCTTGCCGCCTGATCATGTCCCACGCTATGCAGCCTGATGCCCGCATCACTCAATTTCGCCAGCGACAACGCCGTGGGTGCCAGCCCGAAGGTGATGGCAGCCATCGCCGCAGCCAATTACGGCGCTGCGCTCGCTTATGGCAACGACGCATGGACGGGCCGCGTGGATGACGCCATGTCGGCGCTTTTCGGGCGCGATGTCGTGGTTTCGCTGGTTCCCACCGGCACCGCAGCGAATGCGCTGGCGCTGGCCTGCGTGACCCGGCCATGGGGCGCTGTTCTGACCCATGAGGAAAGCCACATTTCCGACGATGAATGCGGGGCGCCGGAGTTTTTCACGGACGGTGCCAAGCTGGTCGGCCTTGCTGGATATGGCAGCAAGCTGACGCCGGATATCGTGGCCGCACGTCTGGCGCGCATGCCGCAAGGTGCCGTGAAGCAGGTGCAGCCGCAATGCCTGTCGATTTCGCAGGCAACCGAGAGCGGACTCGTCTACTCAGCCAGTGAGGTTGCGGCGCTGTCTGCCGTCATCCGCCCCCGCGGGCTGGCGCTGCACATGGATGGAGCGCGTTTTGCCAATGCCGTCGTATCGCTCGGATGCACGCCTGCCGACATCACCTGGAAGGCCGGTGTCGATATCCTCAGTTTCGGGGCCACCAAGAACGGTGCCTGGGCTGCTGAAGCCGTGGTGTTTTTCGACCCGGCAAAGGCCGCAGACATGCCGTGGCGGCGCAAACGGGCGGGCCACACCCTTTCCAAGGCCAGGTTCATCGCGGCACAGTTCGAGGCCTTGCTTGACGGGGGACACTGGCTCGAACTGGCACGGCATGCCAACACCATGGCCGCGAGGCTGGCTGCGGGCTTGGCAAGCATCCCCGGCATCAGGCTGGGCTGGCCCTGCGAGGCGAATGCCGTGTTCTCGGTCATGCCGGCAGGACTCGCGGCCAGATTGAGGAGCGAGGGAGCCGTGTTCTATGACTGGTCCGCAGGAGCGCTTGCCCCGGACAACGCCCTGAAAAAGGATGAAAGCATCCATCGGCTTGTTTGCTCGTTTGCGACACGACCGGAGGATGTGGATGCACTCATCGCCCTGGCAGCAAGGCTGCAGGCGGGCGAAGGCTGACGTTGTCCCGTGGCCAATGCCGCATCCGCGCCGCAATCATCATCAACAAACCATCAAGGATGCGTATCAACAGGCTATCAGGGTCAAGACGTCATGAATCAGGTTCGCTGGAGCATCCTGTGCGGCATCGCCGCCCTGAGCGCGGGGTCCGTTCTTTTGCCGGTGCCCGCTTCTGCCCAGGTCTATTTCCACCAGGGTCCCGCCTATGCTTACGACTATCGGCCTGCCTATCCCCGCGCCTACCTCTCTCCGATGCGCCGTTCGCCGCTCCCGCCAGGTGACATCATCAGCATTCTGACAGAAGATCACCGCTTCAAGCGCGTGGGACACCCGAGATTTGGCGGCCATATCTACACGGTTGACGGCATCGACCGAACGGGAGCCATCGTCCGGGTCTATGTCGACTCGTTCAACGGCAGGATCATCGATGCCGATGTCCTGCAGGCCGCTCCTCGCCCGCAGAACCAGCGCTTTGCGCGTCTGCCAGGCGAGGTGCAGACGCCGCGACCGAATGTGGTGCCCCCGCGCAGGCCGGCGGAAACGACCGCCCCGGTGCCTCCAAGGCCAGAGCCGCGCACCGCTGCGCGTCCGCCGCTCGCCCGCCCCGAAGCGCCATCCGCCGCCGCGCCCCGCAGCACTGCCCCGGCGCTGCCATTGGTGCGCGAACCCCGGAGGGTCGACCCGGCGCAGGTCCGTATTCCCATGGAAGCAGACAGGGCGCCGCCCTTGGCGCGTGGTGCCGGACCGTCCGTTCCCCGCGACATTGCAAGGCCTGCTCCCGGCGCATCGCTGGTGGCTCCCGCCCCTCTCGACGACGCGGTGCGTCGGCCAAGCCTTCCACCCACTCCCGATGTTCCTGTCACACCCCTGTTCTGATCATTCCGGGCACAAGCCGACATGAAAAAAGTGCGGCCATCACTGGCCGCACCCGTCATCTCAAGGCTTCGATACCGCGTCAGGCTGCCTTGCGAACAGCCTTGTCCTGAGAAGCTGCCTCTTGGACCCGCGCCTCGATCAGGGTCGCGGATGCGCCCTTGCCGATCGGAATGCTGCGGGGCTTCTTGGCTTCCGGCACTTCGCGTACCAGATCGACATGAAGCAGGCCATGCTCCAGAGCCGCGCCTGTCACCTGGACGTGGTCGGCGAGCTGGAAACGACGCTCGAAGCCGCGCGAAGCAATGCCCTGATGCAGGACATTCGGGCGGGGCTGGCCTTCGACATGCTGTTTCTCGCCGCGCACGGTGAGGAGGTTTTCCTTCACCTCAAGGGCAAGATCCTCATCGCTGAAACCCGCGACCGCGATGCTGATGCGATAGGTATTCTCATCGCTGCGTTCGATGTTGTAGGGCGGATAGCTCGGTGTGTTGTCGGCCACGGAAGCCTGATCGAGCATCGAGAACAGCCGGTCGAAGCCGATGGTCGAACGATAAAGGGGGGACAGATCAAAACTGCGCATGATGCACTCCTGTGAAGCTGCATGGTGGAGCCCGCCCCATCTGGGCACGAGCCGGTTTCGGTTCTTGTCGCGCCCGGAATTGGCCCGCGACGATCATCAGGTGGGCGTGCGTTTTTGGCTTTTCAAGAGGCTTGATCACGCGCCATAAAGTTTTCGGCATTATATCAGGCGTCATCAGTTTCAACATCGGCACGCTTTCAACCATGGCCATGACCGACCTTTTCGGCATTGACGGCTATCCGGTGCCATCACAGGCACAGGTCATGGCTGTCACGGCCAGTGATGGCGTGGCGATCCGCACCGCACGCTGGAGACCGACAGCGCGCAGGGTTCTAAAAGGCAGCGTGCTGGTCGTGCAGGGGCGGGCCGAGTTCATCGAGCGCTACAGCGAGACCATCCAGGAATTGAGACGTCGCGGCTTTCATGTCGCCACCTTTGACTGGCGCGGCCAGGGCGGTTCGGACCGGCTCGTGGCCAACCCGCGCAAGGGGCACGTGCGCCGCTTTGGCGACTATCAGCGTGACCTCGACATCGTGTTTGCCGAGGTCATGGCCAGGCTGCCAAAGCCATGGTTCGTGCTGGCGCATTCCATGGGATCGGCCATCTGCCTTGAGGCCGCGCTGCGCAACACCCTTCCCGTCAGCAGGCTGGTGGCGCTGGCCCCCATGCTGTCACTGTCCATGGTCAAGCGACCGGCCATGGTGAAAGCGACCGCCCTTTTTCTGGACAGCCTGTTTCTCGGCAAGGCTTTCGTCCCGGCGGGCGGCGAAACGCCGCTGGCGACACGGCCTTTCGCCAGCAACCGGCTCACAGGCGATCCGGTCCGCTACGCCCGGAACGCTCAGCTGTCCGCCCTGCGCCCTGAACTGGCCATCGGCGACCCCACGATCCGCTGGGTGCGCGAGGCCTATCGGTTCATGGACCGCATGGCGCTGCCGGATGTGCCGCTCGACATCCGGGTGCCGACACTGGTGATCGCCGCCGGATGCGACCCCGTGGTCTCGACACCTGTGATCGAGCGCTTTGCGGCCCGCCTCAAGACCGGACTTGCGGTTGTGCTGCCGACCTCGAGACACGAGATCCTGCACGAGACGGATGATGTGCGGGCCAGCTTCTGGGCCGCCTTCGATGCGTTTGTGCCAGGAGAGGCGGTAGTCAGGCCAGGAGAGGCGGCAGCGGGGCGCACGGCGGGCGCGGCCTCCCTGCACTCACCTGTTGAGGATGGCGAGCGCGGCATCATGAATACGCCGGTCGCCTGACGCGATGATCCTGCCGCCCTTGGCTGCAGGCCCGCCATCCCAGGTGGTAACGATTCCGCCGGCGCCCTCAATGATCGGGATCAGGGCCACGATGTCATAAGGCTGCAGGCCCGCCTCGATCACGAGGTCGACATGGCCCGCAGCCAGCATGCAATAGGCGTAGCAGTCACAGCCGAACCGCGTCAGGCGCGCAGCTTTCTCGACAGCCTCGAAGCGCTTGCGGTCGGCAGGGACAAACAGGCGCGGCGATGTGGTCATGACGGTCGCGGCGGCAAGATCCGCACAGGCCCGTGTGCGCAAGGTGCGCTCGCCATCCGGCCCGACATAACGCGCCGACTGGCCGTCGCCGGCATAGCGCTCGCGTGTGAAAGGCTGGTGCATCATGCCGTAAGCGGGCGTGCCGCCCCGCATCAGACCGATCAGCGTGCCCCAGACTGGCAGGCCCGAGACAAAGGCACGGGTGCCATCGATCGGATCAAGCACCCAGACAAACTCGGCCTTGGTATTCTCCGAGCCGAATTCCTCGCCGACAATCCCATGGGCCGGAAATGTCTCCTTGATCATGCGGCGCATGACCATCTCGGCCGCACGGTCGCCCTCCGTCACCGGATCAAAGCCGCCATCACCAGCCTTGTTGTGCGTCATCATCGCCGTGCGGAAAAAAGGCAGGATCGCCTCGCCCGAACGGCTGGCAAGGTCATTGACGAAGCGCGCGAAATCGACGGCTGACATGTCTTGAGACCTTTCGGGCGACCGGGGGAGCTGTCATCTCGCAATAGATCAGGCTTGAGTGAGTAGATCAGGCTTGGGTGATTGGAAATCCGGAAAATGGCCCGCGAGCCGCCCAGGCGCGAAACAGGCCTTGCCTCTTGACATGGAACCGTAAATGTTCTTCTTATGTTCCAAGAACGGAGAACGAACATGGCAACTCTTGCATTCCGCGAATCCGAACAGGTGGCGTTTCAGTTCGAAGCCTTGAATCAGCCGCAGGAGCTTCCCCTGCGCTCTTTGGCCACTTGCCACACCAGCCGGTTCACCGCCTGGCGTGGCCGGTCCGGGCGGCGCTATGTCGCATCGTCTTTCAAGGTGTCGGATAGCGATGCACTGTCCTTCGCCGACAGCGTGCTGATTGCCGTCGGCCCTGACCGCGGCATCATCAGCGTACGCGATGCAGGGCCGTGGGGGCTTGAGGCCGCTGTCGCCCGCTGGCGCGACGAGGTCGTGGCGGCAGGGGCGCGTGAAATCCATGTCCACCTGATCGCCGCAACCCCTGATGATCGCCGCAAGGCCGTGGCCGACCTGACACCTGTTCACTAACGGTGAACCTTGACGGCTGAATCAGGCCTGGCCCGCAAGTTGCCGTGCCAGCCAGGTCAATGTCGGGTCATCCACACCCAGTTCATGCAGTTGTGCGTGGGTGTTGAGGACATAATCCGGATTGGGGCCTGAAATGCCCCGCCCCTGGCTGACCAAGCGGAGCAGTTCGCTGCGGTCAAGGCGACCGGCATATTGCGAATGTTCCTTGTCGATGATGTAGGTCAATGCCAGTTTGCGGCTGCCATTGGCCAGGGTCACGGGAATGACCTTTTCGACATAGACCGACGTGACCTGTTCGCGTTCGCGCAAGTATGCGATGGTCTGCACCGCATGTGCCGGGCTTACCCTGTAGGCAAGTCCCTTGCACGAGCCGCCCCGGTCCAGCCCGAGAACCAGCCCCGGCCTGTCAGACGTGCCGCGATGGACATGCGAATAGACGCACAAGGCACGGTGAAAACCCGCGACCCTCGCGACATGCCTGTCCTCGAAGGCAAACCCCGGACGCCACATCAGCGAGCCATAGCCAAAGACCCAAAGATCTTGCAGCGGCGGATGGACAGATGAATGTAACGAAAGGGACATCGACGTGATCCGTCCTGAATTTGGCTCGCACTCGCAGCCATGGGGCGCTATCAAGACGCTTCCGTTTCAGCAAGCAGGCAAGATGCCAGATGAACGATACAGCTCCTCGATCAGGCCAGCCAGACCCTCCTGTCGCTGAAAAGGGCGGCAAGCGACGCAACAGCCGGTGGGGCCTTTACCTGCCGCTCGGCATGCTCGTGCTGGTCGTCGCCGGATGGAGCGTCTTCTGGTCGGTCGCAAAAGGCATGGTCGGCAAGGGCATCGACAAGGCCATCGCGGAGGCCGGGCAGCGCGGAGATGCGTGGAATTGTGCCAACCGCAGCATCAGCGGCTATCCGTTCCGGCTCGAGGTCCGCTGCTCGGATGTCACGCTGGCCCGGACGTCAACCGCCGGCATTGTCAGCCTGTCCACCGGCCCGCTCGTGGCCATCGGTCAGCCGCACACCCCGTCCCATGTGATCGTCCAGGCGGACGGGCCGCTGCGTGCTGAGCTCGCCGATGGCCGCAAGGTCGAAGCGCGTTGGGAACTGGCCGAAGCGAGTCAGCGCCTGCAAGGCGGGCAGCTCGAGCGCCTCTCGCTCGACGTGAAGCAGCCCGTGATGACCATCGGTGGCGTGGGCGGCACCACCACCTTGTCATCGGCGGCACTCGAAGGCCATGTGCGTCGCAACGCGGCCCGGCCAGCAGCCGAGATGGCGCATGATCTGTTCGTGAGGGTCAGGCAGCTTGCATCGGGCGATCTCGATGCGCTGTTCGGAGATGCGAACCCGTCCGATGTCGATGTCCAGATCCTGGGCAGCCGTCTTGATCTGCTGGACCATGGCATCACCGCGACCACGCTCGAAGCCTGGCGGCTGGCGGGCGGCAAGCTCGACCTGACCCGGTTGGCCCTGAAAAAAGGCATCAAGCAGATCGAGGCCAGGGGCGAACTCGTCCTCGACGAGCAGCGCCGGATCAGTGGCCGCATCGAGCCGTCCGTTGCCAATATCGACCAGTTTGCCGGCATCCGCCTGCGCGGCGGTGCGATGGATCTCGCCAGCGCCCTGTCAGGCCGCGCACCGCCTGCCAGCACGGACGGATTGAAACCGCTGCCGGCCATCGACCTGCGCGGCGGGCGGGTGAGCCTTGGCCCGATCAGGCTGCCCTTGCCGCCACTTCAGCCCTTGTACTGAATGTTCCGGCGCAGCAGGAACACCGCCTGCTGGCCAAACAGGTTCCAGAACCACCACGGGGCCTTGACGCCGATATCGCCGCCTGCGGCATTGAGCGCGACAGCACGTTCCTTCACGGCCCCGATCTCGTCGCACAGCCTGACAAAATCACGGATCGTGCAGAAATGGATGTTCGGTGTGTTGTACCAGGTGTCCGGCAGGTTGCCGGTCACCGGCATCTGGCCCTTGAACCCGATCTGGGCCCGGATGCTCCAGTGACCGAAATTCGGGAACGAGACGATGGCCCGCCGCCCGATCCTGAGCATGTTCTCCAGAACCAGTCGTGGCGCGCGCGTGGCCTGGATGGTCTGCGATAAAATGACATAGTCAAACGCATCGTCGGGATAGTCGCGCAGGTCGGTGTCGGCATCGCCCTGGATGACGGACAGCCCGCGCGCGACGCAGCCCGCCACGCCCTCGCGTGACAACTCGATGCCGCGCGCATCGACATTGCGGCGCGATGCCAGAAGCGAAAGCAGTTCGCCGTCACCGCAGCCCACATCAAGGACGCGGCTGCCCGGCTCCACCATCTCGGCGATCAGCGAAAGATCGATGCGGACGTCGCTCATGCCATCAGTCTCATGTCAGGCCACGCGCCCGCGCCGCCGCGCCGATAAAGCCCCGCAAGGTGGCGAACAGTTGCGGCTCGTCCAGCAGGAACGCGTCATGCCCCTTGTCGCTTTCCAGCTCGACGAAGGAGACAGATGCGCCCGAGGCATTGAGCGCATGCACGATGGCGCGCGAATCGCTCGTCGGAAACAGCCAGTCGGACGAGAACGACGCCACGCAGAACCTTGTCTGCGACTTGGCGAAGGCGCGGGCCAGAACCCCGCCATGGTCAGCCGCTAGATCGAAATAATCCATGGCGCGGGTCAGGTAGAGATAGGAGTTGGCATCGAAGCGCTCGACAAAGCTGACGCCCTGATGCCTCAGATAGCTTTCCACCTGGAAATCGGCATCGAACGAAAACGTCCTGGCCTCGCGATCCTGCAGGTTGCGCCCGAACTTCCTGTGCAGCGCCGCTTCCGACAGATAGGTGATGTGCGCGCCCATGCGGGCCACCGACAGCCCCTTGGAGGGCCGCGATCCCTGATCCAGATAGCGCCCGCCATGCCAGTCCGGATCGGCCATCACAGCCTGGCGTCCAACCTCATGGAAAGCGATGTTCTGGGCGGAATGGCGCGCACCCGTCGCCAAGGGCACGGCCGAAAAAACGCGCTCCGGATAGGATGAGGCCCATTGCAGCACCTGCATGCCGCCCATCGACCCCCCGATCACGGCGAACAGGCTAGCAATGCCGAGATGATCCATCAGCACGGCCTGCGCACGCACCATGTCGCGAATCGTCACGAGCGGAAAATCAAGACCATAGGGCCTGCCCGTATCCGGATTGGTGGTCGCAGGCCCGCTTGAACCCAGACAGCCGCCGATGACGTTGGCACAGATCACGAAAAACCTCTTGGTGTCGATCGGGCAGCCGGGCCCGATCAGCACCTCCCACCAGCCCGATTTGCCGGTCACCGGGTTCTCGTTCGCGACATGCTGGTCCCCGGTCAGCGCATGGCAGACGAGCACGGCATTGCTGCGTGTCTCGTTGAGGGTTCCATAGGTCTGGTAAGCGATCTGCCAGCGCTCGAGCGTGACCCCGCAATCCATGGCAAGAGCCTTGTCAGGCCCAAACCGGGCCACCTGGCTCGAAGGTTCGTTGGCCTCGCGCAAAGGATCCGCAAGCATCTCGGGTGCTGTGCCGTTTGTGTCTGTGCTGTTTGTTTTTGCAGTCATGTCGTTCTTTTAACCGGACGGAAGGAATGGATCGCCGCAGGGTTGCTGTCAATGGGCACATGGCACGGAAGCATGTGGCCAGCGCCGCGCCACCACGCCCCTTTGCCAAGCAGGTTGATCGGCGCTAGACACCGCAGCCTGCAACCGCTGTGATCCATATCATGCCATCTGCACCACCCATCTCGCTTGCTGACCTGCGCACCGAGATCGACCGCATCGACACGACCATGCACGAACTCCTGATGGAGCGCGGGCAGGTGATCGAACGGCTGATCGAGGTCAAGAAAACGCAGGTGTCAGGCTCTGCCTTCCGGCCCGGCCGCGAAGCCGAGATGATGCGCAGGCTGGCACGTCGCCACAAGGGACTGCTGCCGCTCGACACGGCAGAGGGCATCTGGCGTGTCATCATCGCGACCTTCACCTGGGTGCAGGCCAACTACCGCGTGCATGCCGACATTTCAGGTGGGGATGGCCCGATGCGCGACTCGGCGCGGTTCCATTTCGGCTTCACGGCCCCTTACCTGCCCCATGATGACGCCAAGGCGGTGATCGATGCCGTTGCCGGTTCAGCAGGTGATCTGGGGATTTTCCGGATCGACCAGGGGGCCAGCGCAGGTGCCTGGTGGCGCGCGCTTGTCGGCCCGGACACGCCCAAGATCATCGCGCGTTTGCCCTTCATCGAGCGGCCAGACCATCCTGCGGGCACGCCTGTTTACGTCATCGCCAAGCCGCTGGCTGATGCGGCCGTGCGCGAGGTCGTGCTGTATGTGGCGCGCGTCGAGCGCTGGACAGCGGACATGACAGCGCAACTGGCGTCGGCCCTCGGCGAGGTCACCGCCAGCGCGGCTGACAATTCCGGCCTGTCGTTGCTGGTTGCGGCGGATGGCGAAACCAATCCGGCGCAACTGAAAGCAGCGCTAGGTGGCGCTGATCTGACTGAAATCGGCAGCCATGCCGCCCGCTTCTCCGCCCCCTCGCCACGCCGCTGAACAACCGCTTCACCAAGGACCGCCAAGATGAATGCTGCTCAGGATACCCGTCCCACACCAAGGCCAGGCGTGCTCGACATCCAGGCCTATGTGCCCGGCAAGAGCACGGCTCCGGCAGGCGTGAAGCTGATCAAGCTCTCGTCAAACGAAACCCCGCTCGGGGCGAGCGCCAAAGCCATCGAGGCGTTCAAGTCCATCGCCGACAAGCTGGAGCTTTATCCGGATGGCTCGGCCACAAAGCTGCGCGAGGCCATCGGCACGAAATTCGGCCTTGATCCGGCGCGGCTGATGTGCGGCTCCGGCTCTGACGAACTGCTGTCGCTGATCACCAATGCCTACATTGGTGCCGGAGACGAGGGCATCTACAGCGAATATGGCTTCCTGGTCTATCCCATCGCCATCAAGGCCGCAGGCGGCACGCCGGTTGCGGTCAAGGAAGACGCGCTGACGGCAAATGTCGATGCCATGCTGGCGGCCGTGACCCCGCGCACGAAGATCGTCTATCTGGCCAACCCCAACAACCCGACCGGCACCTATCTGCCGTTTGACGAGGTCAAGCGGCTGCAGGCCGGCCTTCCGCCCGGCGCGTTGCTTGTGCTCGACGCCGCCTATGCCGAGTATGTCCGCCGCAACGACTACGCCTCCGGGCTGGAACTGGTGGCGACCTGCGAGAATGTCGTGATGACGCGCACCTTCTCGAAGATCTACGGGCTGGCCAACCTACGGCTCGGCTGGATGTACGGTCCCGCCCATGTCATCGACGCGCTGAACCGCATCCGCGGGCCATTCAACGTCAATGGCGCGGCACTGGACGCGGGCGCGGCAGCCATCGCGGATGACACCCATGTGGGAAAGGCGATTGAACACAACCAGAAGTGGTTGCCATGGATGGCGGACCAGCTTGCCAGGCTTGGGCTTGAGGTCACGCCTTCGGTGGGCAACTTCCTCTTGGTGCATTTCCCGAAGACCAGCGGCAGGACCGCGCCCGAGGCGGATGCGTTCCTGACCGCGCGTGGCCTGATCTTGCGGCGGATGGATGCCTACGGTCTGCCCGGCGCCTTGCGGCTGACCATCGGCAACGAGGCGGCCAACCATGCGGTTGTCGCAGCCCTCGGTGATTTCATGCAGGCCCGGCATGGCTGAAACGTTTGCTCCCATCCGGCCAGCGCCGCTGTTCGGCAAGCTGGCGATCATCGGCATGGGCCTCATCGGCTCGTCTCTGGCGCGTGCGGCCCGCGAGCTGAACCTCTCAGGGATCATCGCGGCGGCTGACAGGGATGAAGCGGTCCTGGCGCGCGTGGGCGCGCTGGGCCTTGCCGACATCACCACGACCTCGGCAGCGGAGGCCGCGAAAGACGCCGACCTCATCATCCTGTGCGTGCCTGTGGGCATTTGTGGCCATGTCGCCGGAGAAATCAGCGGAGCTCTGAAGCATGGCGCGATCCTCTCCGATGTGGGTTCGGTCAAGGGCGCGATCCTCGACCAGGTCATGCCGCATGTCCCTGAAGGCGTGCATTTCATCCCGGCACACCCTGTGGCCGGCACCGAACATTCCGGCCCCGATGCCGGTTTTGCCAGCCTTTTCCTCAACCGCTGGTGCATCCTCACGCCGCCTGACGGCGCGGACAAGATGGCGGTTTCCAGACTGCGCCAGTTCTGGGAAGGCATGGGCGCGATCGTCGAGGAAATGACCCCGCAGCACCATGACCTCGTGCTCGCCATCACCAGCCACCTGCCTCACCTGATCGCCTACAACATCGTCGGCACCGCCAATGATCTGGAAGCCGTGACCCAGTCCGAAGTGATCAAGTTCTCGGCTGGCGGCTTCCGCGATTTCACCCGCATCGCCGCGTCAGACCCAACCATGTGGCGCGATGTCTTCCTGCACAACAAGGAGGCGGTGCTGGAAATGCTGGGCCGCTTCGGCGAGGATCTGGCACTGCTGACCCGCGCCATCCGCTTCGGCGACGGCGAAACCCTTCACAAGCACTTCACTCGCACCCGCGCCATCCGCCGCGGCATTGTCTCGCTCGGGCAGGACAAGCCCGAGACCGAGAAGCTGAAGACGTGACGTCTTGTCATTGCGAGCGCAGCGAAGCAATCCACCCGCCGTCCTCATCCTGAGCCCGTCGAAGGAGGAGTTCCAGCTAGCCCATCTCTGGATTTCATCCTTCGACGGGCTCAGGATGAGGATGGTGGACTAAGTCATCAGTGCTTCGCACGCCTTGCTTTCGCTCATATTCACCCGATATCCAGCTTCAGGCTTCACCGGAACGGACTGCACATGATGGATCGCCGCACCCTGCTTGCCGGAAGCGCTGCCCTTGGGGCGGCTGCTGCACAGGGTTTTTCTACTGAAGCACTGGCCCAGGCGGGCCTCAGGCTCGGCAATCCGCAGGCATTCAGCTTTGATGGGCTCAAGACCCGCGCCCGCGACATGGCGGGCAGCCCCTACAATCCGCCCCCACGCCCCCGCCCCGACGTGCTGGAGCGCATCGACTATGACGCCCATGGCAAGATCCGCTACAAGACCGATCTCGCGCTCTGGGCCAACGGGCCTTCGCCCTGGCCCGTGACGTTCTTCCACCTTGGCCGCTTCTTCCAGAAGCCCGTGCGCATGCATGTCGTTGGCGCGGGTCAGGCCCGCGAGATCGTCTACGAAGAGCGCTATTTCGACATGCCGAAGGACAGCCCCGCGCACGAACTGCCCGAGGGCGCGGGCTTTGCCGGCTTCCGCTTCCAGGAAAGCCGCGCCGGACACATCGGGCCAAAGGGCACGCCGCTGGACTGGCGCGGCAATGACTGGGTCGCCTTCCTCGGCGCATCCTACTTCCGCGCCATCGGCGAACTGTATCAGTATGGCCTCTCGGCGCGCGGCCTCGCCATCGACCCTGCCCTGCCGACCGGGCCGGAGGAATTCCCCGATTTCACGCATGTGTACCTTGAGACGCCCGCCGCCGATGCGACAGCCGTGACGGTGTGCGCCCTGCTCGACAGCCCGAGTGTGTCGGGCGCGTTCCGCTTCGTGATGAGCCGGGGCAAATCCGTGACCATGGATATCGAGACCGCGCTGTTCATCCGCAAAGACATCCAGCGCTTCGGCGTCGCACCTCTCACCTCGATGTACTGGTATTCGGAAAACAAGAAATCCACCGCCATCGACTGGCGGCCGGAGGTGCATGACTCGGA
>JANMHN010000204.1:0-30371 GCA_031375185.1 Allobosea sp.
AGCGCCACGATTTCAGGCTTGTCGGTCAGATCGCCGCCATAGGCTTCCAGCTCCTTGCGGACGATCTTGTAGGCTTTTCCGGCATGCTCGGTTGTTCCGTCCACCAGATGCAGCAGAACGCGGCAGCGCTCGACATGACCCAGGAACCTGTCGCCAAGGCCCACCCCTTCATGCGCACCCTCGATCAGGCCAGGAATGTCGGCCAGCACGAATTCACGCGTGTCGACGCTGCCGACACCGAGGCCGGGATGCAGGGTGGTGAACGGATAAGCCGCGATCTTCGGGCGTGCCGCCGTGACCGTGGCAAGGAATGTCGACGTGCCGGCATTGGGCAGGCCGACGAGCCCCGCATCGGCGATCAGCTTCAGCTTGAGGATGATCGTGGCTTCCTCGCCGGCCAGGCCCGGATTGGCCCGTCGGGGCGACTGGTTGCTGGACGTTTTGAAATACGCATTGCCGAAGCCGCCATTTCCGCCCTTGGCGAGAAGCACGCGCTCGCCAGGCCTGGTGATGTCGAACAGCAAGGTCTCGCCATCTTCCGCATAGACCTGGGTGCCCGGCGGCACCTTCAGCACGGCATCGTTGCCCTTGCCGCCAGCCCTGAGCGCACCCATGCCGTGACCGCCGACCTTGGCCTTGAAATGCTGGGAATAGCGAAAATCGATCAATGTGTTCAGGCCGTCGGCACATTCAGCCCAGACATCGCCGCCACGTCCGCCGTCGCCGCCATCAGGCCCGCCATACTCGATGAACTTCTCGCGCCGGAACGAGATGCACCCCGCGCCGCCATCGCCGGCCTTGATGTAGACTTTTGCCTGATCGAGAAATTTCATCGCATCCAACTCTTGATGGACCCCGTTTGGTCCGATTGTGCCAAGAGGTCAATCATGAAGCATATCCGGGACTCAATTGGATGGGGCCTGCTTGAAGCATATCCCGGCTGCATTGCCGATGGCGTTCGCGCTGTCCTCGTCATTGCGCCCTTCAATCACGATGCGGCGGTACTGGGACGGGTTCTGTCGCAGCGCTTCCAGCATGCAGTTACAGCCCGCAGCGCAGACCTCGGCTGAACGCGTCATCCCGCACTCCATGACACAGGCGTTGCGCACGTTTTCAACCGTGCTGTTCCGGAGGGTGTCCGTCATTCCCGGCGCAAGCCAGGCCAGCGCCATCAGGGTGCCGATCAGGACGGGCTGGTGGATCAGATACACCGGCAGGCTGTGCCGCCCGGCCCAGACAAGCGGCCCGGCCAGACCGGGCATCTGGATACTGGCCAGACGCGATGCAAGTCTGCTGTACGTCAGCACAAGACCGATGGAAAGACCTGCCAGCATCCACGCCGCCCAAGGGAACAGCGGAACAAAATCCACCGTGTTGGGTGGGACCAGCCCCATCCCCAGATGCTGCCACAGGATGAACAGCGGGCCGCTTTCCATTCTGTCCTGCAGGCCGGCCCATTCAGGCTGGGCAAGGAACTGCGGCAGGGCTGCGACGGCTACCGCGAACGGCAAGGGCAGCCACCATGGCCCCCGGACCAACACAAGGCAGAGCAGCGAACCCAACGCGATGCAATGCAGGATGCCGAACAGGACAAAACTGTCCGGCATCGCCACGCGGGTTGCGGCAGTGACGACGAGGGCCGCGAGGGTGATGATGGCAAGCCTTCGCCAGAAGCCGCGCCAGCGGATACCATGCCCATGGGCGAGAGCAAGGCTGACGCCGGCAAGGCACAGAAAGCTGCCTGCAATGGCATGGCTGAACAGACGCCAGCCCGGATGCAGCGCAATGTCAGTGGCGATGAACTTGAGATGCGACAGATCCCAGGCCAGATGGAACACCGCCATCGCCACCAGCGCCAGCCCGCGCGCCAGATCGATGGCTCCGACCCGTTCAGGCGCAGGCCTTGACAGGGTTCCGGGTGGGCTGAATGCAGGCGGTGACATGTATTCCGTCATGATGTTTCCCTACCAGTCTGCCGGGAAACACACCACGGATTTCGGCTTTCGAGGGTGCATGCTGACCCGTGCTTGTGCCGCTGGCCCTGACATGGTGCCAACGGCAGGCTTTTGTTTCCTGACCTGTTCGTTCACTGGATAACGCGTCCGCCAGGCTGGAGCTTTGAATGGCGGGCAATTGACAAGCGCAACGTCACCTCGATAGTAACGCAGGTTTTATGAGCAATAGAGGCTAGATATTGAACCTGAATTCACAAAAACGCCGGATTGCCGTACTCGGGCTTGGCTATGTCGGACTGCCGGTGGCTGTAGCTTTTGCCCGCGCAGGCACTCTTGAAATCGGTTTCGATATCGATCAGCGCCGCATCGCCGAACTCAAGCGCTTCCATGACCGGACGCGAGAAGTGAAGGAGGAGGATCTGCGGGCACTCGATATGGTGCTTTCAGCCGATATGCGGGAACTTCGCAGGGCCGACTTTTTCATCGTGACAGTTCCGACACCGATCGACGAAGGCAACACACCCGACATGTCCATCGTGATCGCGGCCTCGCGCACAGTCGGGCAGGCTTTGAAGAAGGGTGACATCGTCGTTTATGAGTCGACGGTCTATCCCGGCGCAACCGAGGAAGACTGCGTTCCCGTGCTCGAGAAGGAATCCGGTCTGGTTTGCGGGGTTGATTTCCATGTGGGCTACAGCCCGGAGCGCATCAATCCCGGAGATCCCCATCGCCGTTTCGAGACCATCACAAAGGTCGTCTCCGGCCAGGACGAGGCCACCCTGGACGTGGTTGCAGAGGTCTACGCGTCGGTCGTGACCGCAGGTGTCCACAGGGCGCCAAACATCAAGGTCGCGGAGGCCGCAAAGGTCATCGAGAACATCCAGCGCGACATCAACATCGCGTTGATGAACGAACTTTCGCAGATTTTCAAACGTCTTGACGTGGACACTGCCGATGTCTTGCAGGCTGCAGGAACCAAGTGGAACTTCCTGAAATTCACACCTGGCCTCGTGGGCGGACATTGCATCGGGGTCGATCCCTACTACCTCACGCACAGGGCCCAGCGGGCCGGCTACAATCCCCAGGTCATCCTGTCAGGCCGCGCGGTGAATGACAGCATGGGTCCGTGGGTCGCACGCGAGTGCATCAAGCACCTGCTTCGCAACGATCTGGGCCGGACTGTCACGGTTCTCGGGATTACCTTCAAGGAAAACGTGCCTGACATCAGGAATTCCAAGGTGATCGATGTGGTGCGCGAACTGGAGGCCTTCGGCATTGACGTGCAGGTCTCCGACCCATTTGCCGATCCTGACGAATGCAGGCATGAATATGGCCTTTCGCTGGTTCCTGTCGCTGAACTCAGGCCCTCTGATGCGGTGATCCTTGCGGTATCGCATGAGCATTTCCTGACAACGTCATGGGCTGGCATGACAAGCAAACTCAAGGACGGACGTGGTCTCGTCATCGACATCAAATCGGTGCTGCCACGAGATGGCCTGCCTGAAGGTGTCAATCTGTGGCGGCTTTGAAAGGCATCAAGGACTGTGTTCGGCCTATCCGGAAAACCGGCAGGACGCGCAGATAAGGGACCTCGCTTTTCGATACAAAACGTATCAAAACAGATACTTGCTGAACTGTTGCCATGTCATTCCGGACACGTCGCGCTCTGGACCTTGCCTTCTCGTCGCTGTATGCCGGTCACAGTTTTGGTCGGTTATGGCTCCAGGAGCATTGCGCACAAAAGTGGGTGCCGGTTTTGTGCAAGAGCAATGCTCCAAGATATGATCGGTCATCTTTCCGCATTCAGATGGGATCCATCTCAATGCGGGATGATCTAATGGTCGGACGATCCGGCTGGTTCCAGCGCTCCTGATGGATGATCAAGGTTTGATTTGATGACAACGCCAACCACATCTGCCGCTGACAACAGACAAGCCGGCTTTATAGGTCTGATGGACCGGTTGAGCATGTCCCGCATTCTGTCCGAACTCGTGTTGCGGAAAAACCTGATTGCGATGTCAGCCATCATCGGTGGCGTTTTGGGCATCGCGATGATGTTTCTCGGCACGATCAATGGTGCGCCTGCAACAGCCGTTGTGACGGCCGCGGAACAGAGCGAATTCAACAAGATCCTTGCTCCGGATGTTTACAGCATCACCAACGATCAGGCTCTCGACAGGCTGGTGCGCGAACTGAACCGCCGCACAACAGCCCTGACGGCGATCGAACGCTTCATAAGCAAAAAGCCGCCGGTGCCCTTCCTCGCCAGCCTGTCTGCGGTGACAATGAGCACAGACCGCATTTCCTTTTCCGCCTTGCGTACGGATGACAACGAACGCGAGATTGCAACCGGTCGCAATGTCCGGGTGATCGTCAAGGGCACGCACCCTGCGATCGGCATGTGGCTTCTCAACGAACTGTTTGTCCTCGCCGAGGAAAACGCCATTGCCGAAACCCGGCGCGAACGCGCTTCTGCAATTGAAACCGAACAGACACGGCTGCGCTTTGTCTTGTCGGCAACGACGCCCCAGAGACTGAACATGCGCCTTCTGCAAAAGGAACTCGAAGCTCTCCAGCAGGAGGCCAGGGCCAAGCGGGATGCCTTGATCCTTCAACTTCAGGAAGGGATCAGGATTGCCGGGGCAGCCGGGATCATCAAGCCCGCGCCCGCAGCAGCGCCCGTCATCGTTTCAACCGATCCGACGCGTGCCCTCGGGATCCAGGGGCTGGATGGCCGCAGCGGCCCGCTGTTCCTCTATGGTGTCGAAGCCTTGAGCGAACAGCTCAAGGTCATGCAGCAGCGCAGCAGTGATGACCACGATGACCCGAGAATCATCGAGATCAAGCGCGACATCTTGCTGGCCAGCCGCACGGAAAGTGGCACGGTTGTTCGCATCCGTGGCACAAGGGAGGGCATGTCGGAGGGTGAGGACAAGATGTTCGATGGATTTCTCCAATCCATCCAGCGGCTGTCCGCCATCGAGGCCCTGCAGGTGACGCAGCCGGTCTTCAACATGCTCGATGTGGTCCGCAGTCCGTCCCGCGGCAGCTACAGCGATGCCGTAAACCTTCTGGTCAACATCCTGAGAGGGGCTGTGCTCGCGATGGTGTTTGCCATTTTCTGGATTTCCGGACGCTATGCCATGCGCATGGTGCGCAAACCCGATGACATGGCGTGAGCACCCGCAGGGTATTCTGCGTGCTCATGATGCCGCCATGCCCCTGATCATCATCAAAGGCTCGTGAAGCCATGCCATCGCGCAACGAGACAGTCCTGAACGGGGACCAGCCAGCGGTGCCCGTCATGGGCAAAAAGGTGCTGCAAGGCCACATCTCGTTTGCAGGTCATGTTCTTGTGCTGTCGATCATCGGCGTCCTGCTGAAGCAACTGCGGCTTTTCGGAGAAAGCCTCGGCTTGTTCGAGATCACCGGGTTGGTGGCGTCAATTCATCTGATCGCCAGCAACCGTGCGGTGATGAGCCCTGCCGATGTGTATGTCACCAGGTTCATGCTGTTGATGCTCGGTGCCTTTTTGGCGGGTGCAACGGTGTCTGCCATGTTCTTTGAAGAACACCTGAGCCTGCGCGAACTCGTGGCGGCTGTCTACATCACGATCATCGTGCTGGGCTGGGTCAATCTGAAAGACGGCTCGTTGCAGGATCGCGTCAGGCTTCTGCGTGACTATCTGGCGATCTATTGCTTCATCACGGTTGTCCTTGCGGTTGCGGCCTACCCGCTCTCGACGCGCCTTTGGTATTTCGATGTCTATTTCGGTCGCCTCATGGGGCTGTCCGACAACCCGAACCAGCTTGCGGGGCTGGCTTCGGCGGGCCTTGCGGTCAGCGCCACGCTGGTGATGCTGCAAAGAACGCTCACGAGATGGGATCTGGCGGCGATCGGCTCGATCCTGGTTGCAGGAACCCTCAGCCTGAGCGCGACTTTCATCCTCAGCGCAACCCTGCCGGCCCTCGTGGCCATAAGCCTCCATGTCTGGTCCGTGACGGATCGCGGCTCCTGGCAACGCATTGTCTACAATTTCATCCTGACGGTCCTCGCGCTCATGGCTGTCAGCACACTCGTGATTGTCGGCGACAAGGTCTTTGGCGGGATTGGCGAGTTGTGGTCAGGTGGCACGGCCAAGGGTGCGACGAGGTTGGCTTACTGGATCGATGCGTTGGGCGAAAGCGTCTGGTCTCCGCTGGTCGGCTTCGGGCCCGGCGGGCACGTCCGGGCGGAGCACACACCGGTTCTGCAGGAGGCACACAACATCTTCATCGAGCTGTTCCTGTCGGGCGGCCTTCTGGCGCTCTGCCTATATCTGTTCATGATCATCACCATCGCTGTCACGGCCTTGCGGCTCAGGGAGCCGCTGATCGTCCTGGCCTTGCTGACCATGATCATCATGGGCAGCTTTCACACAGTGCTCAGGCATGCCCATTACTGGATCACATTCCATATCATTCTCAGCGCGCTTGGTGCCTCGCTGCCGCGCAAAAGCGGGCCGCAAGGCCTGCGCACGGCATCTTGAGCCGATGCGCGAACGCTATCGCTACCTGGCCCGGAGCGCACTCGACCTGACCGCCGCCGTTTTCATGCAGCTCACCTTGTTGGGCGCCGTCCTGCTGATCTTTGCGCTCGACTCACTGAGAAATGTCGCATTCTTCACCTTTGCGCTGTCTCTGTGCGGTCCGATCTCCCTGTTCGCAGGCATGTCGCTCATGGAACTTCTGTTTTCAGGCGATGAACGCTACCGCAATCTGAGACAGGTGGCCCTGGCCCAGATCACGGCCTTCGCTGTGCTGGCCGGACTTGTCGGTCTGGTGGTGGCGCTATGGGACCGTAGCTATCTCCTGATTTTTGGCATCGTCGCGGTCGGGCGGGCAGCAGACCTGATGTGCTCGCTGACATTGCACATCATGCGCAGCCGGGGCTGGTTTCGGCAGATCACCCTTCTGGGGGTCTTGCAGTTTCTGGTGTTCATGGCGCTGGCAGGGCTGTCGCTCGCCATTGATTTTGCAGCGCCTTATATCGAGATCTCCCTGGCACTGATGTCGGCCTCCATCATCCAGGCCTCCATCGCATTCTATTGGCTGAGGGATGGACTGAGGCGCGGTGAGGCAGACGCTCCGCTGCGCCCTTTCCACTTCATCCGGTCCCATGTCTTCCGCAGTGTCGCCATTTCCCTGAATTCCGTACAGGGAAACGCACCCAGATATGGCCTCGAATTGATGGTCTCACCCCAGCATCAGGCCGCCTTCTCACTGATCTATACCGTTTCAAGGGCTGGCACGATCTTCTTTCAGTCGTTGTTCGTTCCGATCGTGGGTCTTTTCAAGTCCACCTTCACCACCTCGCCGCGCAAAGCAGTCTTGATCGCAACAGCAGCATTTGCAGGCTTGAGCCTGGCATTCACCATGGCGCTTGTCGTCATCTGGCTCGTGGCCATCCAGTACGGGCTGTTCAACTGGCTTGGAGCAGAGTTGCGCGCCGTCCTGACACCCGCCATCGGCGTCTTCGTTCTTGTCAATTCAGGAATCTACCTGTTTCGCTTCGGGATCTGGCAGATCGTGTCGCTGCTTGATACCGGCCGCCGCCAGACATTCTATGCCATCACGGGGCTTGCCGTGACCGCAGCCGGGGTCATGGCCCTGACCCCTCGCAACGGGATCATGGGCGCATCCACGGCCGAAATCGCCGGCAACATTGTCCTTGTTGCCTTGCCTATCTTTGCATGGCTCAGACTGGGTGCCACGCGCCGTGATGACGCCAATGGTTCAAAGGGCTGATTCCGGAGTCTTGACCTGCCTGGCCCTGACCTGTCGTGCCCGCTGGGCCTACAGGATCGCGGCGAGACGTTCCCTCCAGACCGGCTTGCGGAAGGCCAGCAGACTTGTGCCACGCTTCTGGATCGTCTGCTGGGTTTTCCGGTAGGCTTCAAAGTCCGTGATGCTGGTCAACTGCACGAAGCGGTCATCATCTGCATAAAACACCGTCAGTCCAAGCGTCTCGACGACATGGCGCGTTGCCTCGCTGATACCGGTATCTTCGATCTCCTCGATGATGAAGGCGGAGTCCTGCTCGATGGTCTTCAGCGCGCCGCGCAGCGCACGCATCTCGATTCCCTCCACCTCCAGCTTGACAAGCACGGGGTTGGACATGTCCTCGATGCCGATCTGTTCGATCAACTCGTCGATCGAGGTCGTGAGGACAACCTCGCTGTTGCTTCCGGCCGCACCACTCCATTCGGACGACAGTGAAAAACCGGCATGGCGGTCACCATAAAGGCGCACCTCGTTGCCTGAATTTTCATCGATCGCAAGTTTGAGAACGGTCGCCTTGTCACCATAGCGTGCCAGATTACGCTCAAGAAACGAGAAGGCCATGCGTGCTGGTTCGACAGCGATGACACGCTGGCTACCGAATGACGGGCTCGCTGCAAGGCACGAAAAGAAACCGAAATTCGCCCCGATATCAAGAAACGTATACTGCGTTCCCGACAGGGCTTTGAGGATATTCTGGATATCCTCCTCATAGTCCCAGCTTCGGGTCAGCAGGCGGTTCCAGTAATAGTCACCCGACGGATAGGCAAACGACCCTCCGCTCGCCAGGCCGATCTCGGTCACCGATCCTGGCAGGAAAAGCTTGCCGATCAGGGCATGCAGCCGGGAAATGCCCGTATGGTGAAACGGCCTTGTGCCCTGCTCCGCCAGACGCATCAGCTGCACACCGACCCAGGCCCGCGCACCGGATGTGCGCAATGTGTCGTTCGCCCTGTCGAAATGGACGGTCGAGCCGCTCTCAAACATCGGTCTGTCTCCACATCATGCAGATGAAATAGCTGGAAATACCATGATTTTCACAAGGCATTGCAAGGCGCGTTGGTCAACCCAAATGGCCGACCGCGTCAACCACTAACTTGCGGTTTGTGAACGCAAGTTGAGCCAGGACAGGTCCATTTCGAATGGGACGTTCACCGACTGCGTCCGGTCGCAGGCCGAGGACATGTCATGCAGACAACGGGAGGTCGATCATGGGCTATGTCGGGACCAGGCGAAAGGCAAATCTTCCTAATTTCTTTATGTCATTTTCAGAGCATTGAATGTCTTGAAATGAACATATTTTTTGTTGAATTGTATTATCAAATAATCTTTGTGAAAAAAAGTTTGTAAATATCTGAGAATTGCATCTAAAACAGATAAAAATTACGTTTAAATGTGGATTATATTTCTAATGTTTAATCCAATCGTCCAAATAACGCCGAGTGACTGACAGTATCGAGAGAGCATGGCAACCATAAAGCATCCAGCACCGCTCGCTGCCGCCCAAGAAAATCTTGACCGGCACACCGTGTCTGGTTTTGGCAAGGAATGGGCCACCTATGATCAGTCAGGCCTGTCAGACACGGAAAGACATGATCTTTTCGAGGATTATTTTTCGATCTTTCCCTGGAACAGGCTGCCGCCCGAAGCCGAAGGTTTCGACATGGGGTGCGGGAGCGGTCGCTGGGCCCTGTCTGTGGCTCCGAGGGTTGGAACCTTGAATTGTGTCGATGCGTCCGCCGAAGCGCTCGACGTTGCCAGATCGACGCTGGCCGCAGTCCGGAATATCCGCTTCCATCACGCCAGCGTCGGCAACTGGAACATCCAGGATGGCAGCCAGGATTTCGGCTACGCGCTTGGTGTGCTGCACCATGTTCCGGATACGGCTGCCGCCATCAGATCCTGCGTGGCAAAGCTGAAATCCGGTGCTCCCCTGCTGCTCTATCTCTATTACCGGTTTGACAACAAGCCTCTCTATTTTCGCATGATCTGGCAATTGTCCGACGTGTTCCGCAGCATGATATGCCGGTTGCCCTTCATCTTGCGGCGTGGTGTGACGGAAATCATCGCAGCCCTGGTCTATTTCCCGCTTGCCAGACTGGCCTTGCATGTCGAGCGCGCTGGTGTTCGCGTCGCCAACTGGCCACTCAGCGCCTATCGCGACAAGTCATTCTACACGATGCGCACGGATGCCCTCGACCGGTTCGGAACCCGGCTCGAACGACGTTTCACGCGCGCTGAAATCACCCATCTGATGAGGGCAGCCGGACTGCGCAACATTACATTCCGGGACGGTGTGCCTTATTGGGTGGCCCTCGGCTACAAGGCCGGACCCTGAGCGGCGATTACCCGTTCTTGAAGCTCTCGCGGAACGGGTGTGCCGGGTAGACGCCAAGGATCTTCACCTCGCGGGAAAAGTACGCAAGTTCCTCCAGCGCACGCTGCACGCCCGGGTCGTCAGGGTGCCCGTCCACGTCGGCATAGAACATCGTGGCGGCGAAATGGCCGTCCTGCATGTAGCTTTCCAGCTTGGTCATGTTGACCCCGTTGGTGGCGAACCCGCCCATGGCCTTGTAGAGAGCCGCCGGGATGTTGCGCACCAGAAACACGAAGCTGGTGATGGTCGGGCCGCTGCCGACGCGGGCATATTCAGGATATTTCGACAAGATCACGAAGCGGGTGGTGTTGTGTTTCTCGTCCTCCACATCCTGTGCCAGAATGTCCAGACCATAGATCTCGGCTGCCAGCCTGGACGCGAGCGCTGCACGGGCCGGGTCATTGGCCTCTGCGATGGCGCGGGCCGAGCCGGCCGTGTCGCTCGCGACAACCGGGCTCAGCTTGTGCTTCCTGATGATCTTCATGTTCTGGCCCAGCGCCACGACATGGCTTTCAGCCGTCCTGATCGTATCCAGCGTCGCACCCTTCACGGCCATGAGGTGAAAATGGATGGGCAGGAAGAACTCGCCGATGATGTGCAGGCCGGATTTCGGCAGGAGCTGGTAGATGTCGCCCACGCGCCCCACGGTCGAGTTCTCGATCGGGATCATGCCATAACGAGCCGAGCCGTCACTGACGGCCGCGAGGGCGTCCACGAAGGTGGCGCAGGCCAAGGGCGTGCAATTGGGGAACACGTCCAGTGCCGCAGCTTGCGAATAGGCTCCGGGCTCGCCCTGATAACAGACGACAGTCATTTCAATCTCCTTGGCGACGGCTCGTCAGTGCCCGGCCAGAACATGGCGGGCGCGGATCAGATCCTCTTGCGTGTCCACGCCGCGTGGCACATGGCCGATGATGCGGGCATCGATGCGCATGCCGTCCTCCAGCGCCCTGAGTTGCTCCAGTTTCTCGCGCAGCTCCAGCGGCGAGGGCGGCAACGACACGAAACGCTCCAGCGCGCGGCGGCGGTAGGCATAGACACCGACATGGTGATGGAGCGGGCCTTCGCCGGTCGGCGCCGTGGCACGGGTGAAATAAAGCGCCCGCATGCGGCCTTGCGACAGCATGGTGCCGATCACCTTGACGACGCTCGGCGCGGTTTTTTCGTCCTCATCGGTGATTTCCGCCGCCAGTGTGGCAATCTGGACGGCAGGATCAGCCAGCGGCTCGATCGAGATGGCGATGGCGGACGGGTCGATGGTCGGAAAATCACCTTGCAGGTTGACGATCACGTCGTGGCGACCTTCGGGGTCGATCATGTCCGCCGCTTCCTTGATCCGGTCCGATCCTGACGGATGGTCGGGGCGCGTCATCACCGCCCGCCCGCCTGCGGCCTCCACGGCGGCGATGATCGCACCGGAATCAGTCGCCACCGCCACCGGGCCGATACCGGCTTCCATGGCCCGGCGCCAGACATGGACGATCATGGGAACGCCGTTGATGTCCGCGAGCGGTTTGTTGGGCAGGCGCGTGGCGGCAAGCCGCGCCGGGATCAGGATCAGGGGATCGGACATGGGCAGAAAGACTTTGCAGAAAGACTTTGCGGGAAGGTTGTGCGGGAAGGCTTTGCGGGAAGACTTTGCTGGAGGACTTGGGTCGGCGTCAAAAGGTCTCAAACCTTCAGGTGCTTATAGGAGTTGCAAACACAAGCGCAAAGCGGCTAATCAGCAGCAGGTCAGGCAGGCATCCGCCTGCCTTGTGTTGCATGTTCAGGCTGCCATTGCGTGCAGCCCTGAGGGACGAGGCGGACGATGGACTCGTTTGAGCTGAACAAGATTGCAGGCGCTGTTCTGGGCAGTGCGCTGGTGGTGATGGGCCTCAACATGATGGCGGGCATCGCTGTCAGCCCCGTGAAGCCGAAGATCCCGGGATATGACCTTCCAGGTGCGGAAGTGGCAGCGGCACCGGCCGCAGGCCCAGCCGCTGAAGCGGACAAGCCAATCGCGGAGCGGATGCAGGTCGCGGATGCAGGTCGCGGAGAACGCGCCGTGGGTGCCTGCAAGGCCTGCCATTCCTTCGAGAATGGCGGCGCGAACAAGGTTGGCCCCAACCTGTGGAAGGTTGTCGATGGTCCGAAGGGCCATATCGACGGCTTTGCCTATTCGGCAGCGCTCAAGGAGCGCAAGGCCAAGGGTGAGAACTGGGGCACAGAACAGCTTGATGCGTTCCTTAAGAAGCCAAGCGCCTATCTCGCCGGTACGTCGATGAGCTACGCGGGCGTTGCCAGGGCTGACCAGCGCGCCGATATCATTGCCTACCTTGCCTCTCTCAAGTGACATGAAAACGTGACAGCGGTCGCTGGTTGCGTGATCGTGATGATGGCAAGCCGGGCACGTGGCCCGGCTTTTCTGTTTGATGCATCAAGAGCGCTGGCACATCCTCGACACAGCGACATATGGTGGAGGCGAATCACGTCAATCCCACAGGAGGCGGCATGACAAAGGTGACACCGCCAATGATGGCACCGCCCGACATGATGAACCCAAAATTGACACGCCGGAGCGCATTGAGAGGCAGCGCAGCCCTGCTGGCCGCCCAGGCCATCGTCAAGCCCGCCCTGATCAATCCTGCTTTCGCGGAAACCGGCTGGACGGAAACCCACGGTCTGTCGACGTTTGGCGAGCTTGGTTTGCCGCGGGACTTCACGCATTTCTCCTATGTCAATCCGGCGGCCCCCAAAGGCGGCTTCGTCAACATCCAGCTCAAGTCCGGCGGCGGCAACCAGAGCTTCGACACCTTCAACACGCTCAACTCCTTCGTCGACAAGGGCGACGGGGTGGGCGGCACCGAACTGATCTTCGATTCGCTCGTCACCAGCCATGCCGATGAGCCGCTGACAGCCTATGGCTTGCTGGCAAAATCGATCCTGATCGCCCCGGACAAGCTCGCCTATCGTTTCAGGCTGCACGAGGAGGCTCGCTTCCATGATGGCTCGCCGCTGACGGCTGACGATGTCGCCTTCTCGATGAACATCATCAAGACGAAGGGCCATTCGTCCTATCGCCTGCTGCTGCGCGAGCTTGACAGCGTGACGGTCGATGATCCCCGCACCGTCACGGTCAGGCTGACACCCAGGAAAAGCCGCGATCTGCATCTTCTTGTCGGTTCGCTCAGCGTGTTCTCGAAAAAATTCTGGGAAGGCCGCGATTTCGAGGCGGCCATCCTCGAGCCCATCCTCGGCTCCGGCGCCTACCGGATGGGCCGCTTCGAGCAGGGCCGGCACATGGAATACGAGCGGGTCGCCGATTACTGGGGCAAGGATCTGCCTGTGAATGTCGGTCTCAACAACTTCGACCGCATCCGCTACGAGTATTTCCGTGACCGCAACGTGGCCTTCGAGGCCTTCAAGGCAGGCACGATCACCTTTCAGGAAGAATACACCGCCCGGCAATGGGCGACAGGCTATGATTTCCCCGCCATGCGCGACAGCCGCGTCAAACGTGAGGAACTGCCGCGGACGGCGACCACCGCATCCCAAGGCTGGTACTTCAACACCAGACGCGAGATGTTCAAGGACAAGCGCGTGCGCGAGGCCATCGCGCTGTGCTTCGATTTCGAGTGGACCAACAAGAACATCATGTTTGGTCTGAGGGCCCGCACCGCTTCGTTCTTCGAAAAATCAGACAAGAAAGCCGAAGGTTTGCCATCTGCGGAGGAGCTGGCGCTGCTCGAACCCTTCCGGGCCACGCTTGATCCGGAGGTGTTCGCCGCGCCCTGGGTGCCACCGGTCTCCGATGGCTCGGGCAATGACCGTGCCCTTCTGCGCCGCGCCAACGAACTCTTGCTGGCCGCCGGTTTCAAGCGCGACGGCGCGACGATGCGCCTGCCGGACGGCAAGCCGTTCGAGATCGAGTTCCTCGACTCCAACCCGGCGCTGCATCCGCACACCCAGCCTTTCATTGCCAATCTCAAGCGGCTCGGCATCGAAGGCAGGCTGCGCACGGTGGACCCGGCCCAATACCAGCGGCGCTCCAACGAGTTTGATTTCGACATGGTCAGCCTGGCGCTCGGCGGCTCGCAGATTCCCGGCGACACGATGCGGCTGGTGATGGGCACGGAAGCGGCACAAACGCCCGGCTCGCGCAACTATGCCGGCATCGCCAACCCGGGCATCGACGCCTTGCTCGAACGGATCGCCAATGCAGGCTCCTACAAGGAGGTTGTCGTGGCCTGCAAGGCGCTGGACAGGGTGTTCCGCGCCGGGCGCTATTGGGTGCCCATGTGGCACGCGCCGACGGTCTGGCTCGCCTACTGGGACATGTATGAACGGCCGGGCGTGCAGCCGAAGTTCGGTGAAGGCGCGCCAGCGACCTGGTGGTTCAATCCCGAAAAAGCCCGCAAGATCGGGAGGGCCTGAAGGATCATGCTCGCATATATCGCCCGCCGGGTTCTCCTGATGATCCCCACCTTGCTGGGCATCATGCTGATCTCGTTCATTCTGGTGCAATTCGCACCCGGTGGCCCGGTGGAACGCATGATCGCACAGCTACAGGGCCAGGATTCAGGTGTGGCAGGGCGCCTTGGCGGGGGCGGGGGTGACATGGCCGGGGGCGCACAGTCCAGCGGGGGAACAGCGGGCGATGTCACATCAGCCTACCGTGGGGCACAGGGGCTTGATCCCCAGTTCATCAAGGAACTGGAAAAGCAATTCGGCTTCGACAAGCCCGCCCATGAGCGCTTCCTCAAGATGCTGGGGGATTATGCGACGTTCAATTTCGGCAAGAGCTATTTTCGCGACGCGCCCGTGCTGCAGTTGATCAAGGAAAAGCTGCCGGTCTCGATTTCGCTCGGTCTCTGGATCCTGATCATCGGCTATGCCGTGTCGATTCCGCTGGGCATCAGGAAAGCGGTTTCGGACGGCTCCCGCTTCGATGTCTGGACATCGGGCCTTGTGATCCTTGGCTATGCCATCCCCGGTTTCCTGTTCGCCATCCTGCTGATCGTGCTGCTCGCGGGTGGCTCGTTCTGGCAAGTGTTCCCGCTTCGCGGACTGACCTCGGATGGCTGGAAGGACATGCCCTGGTATCGTCAGGCACTCGACTATCTGTGGCACATAACGCTGCCTGTCACCGCGATGGCGCTGGGCATCTTCGCGACCAAGACGCTCCTGACCAAAAACTCGTTTCTCGATGAAATCAGGAAGCAATACGTGCTGACGGCCCGCATGAAGGGGCTTTCTGAAAACCGCGTTCTGTATGGACATGTCTTTCGCAACGCCATGATGATCATTGTTGCCGGCTTTCCAGGTGCCTTCGTGGGAGCCTTGTTCACCGGTTCCTTGCTGATCGAGACGATCTTCTCGCTGGACGGGCTGGGCCTGCTCTCCTTCGAGGCCATCGTCAACCGCGATTATCCTGTCGTTTTCGCCACGTTGTTCATTTTCTCGCTCGTCGGTCTGGTGGTCCATCTCATCTCGGACCTCATGTACACCTGGATCGATCCACGCATCGATTTCGAAACGCGTGAGACGTGAAGATGAACACCTTGGTCGCTGCCCCCGACATCTCGCCGCCGCCCCCAAGGCGGCCCTTCATGACGCCGATCAACCAGCGCAGGCTGGCCAATTTCCGTGCCAACAGGCGTGGGTCATGGTCATTCTGGCTGTTCATGGCATTGTTCGTGCTGTGCCTGTTCGCCGAACTCATCGCCAATGACCGGCCCATTTTCGCCAAATACAAGGGCGAATTCCTGTTTCCGATCGCCATCGACTACCCTGAGGAAACGTTCGGCGGCTTCCTCGCCCGGACTGATTACCGTGATCCCCTGATCCAGAAGGAGATTGCCGCCAACGGCTTTGCGATCTGGCCACCCATCCGCTTCAGCTATTCGACCCACAATCTCGACCTGCCGGTCCCCGCTCCCGCCCCGCCCACCTGGCTGCTGAAAGACGAGCAGTGCAAGGTGCAGGCGGCCAAGACCGGCGGCACGACCTGTCGCGACATCGAGTGGAACTGGCTCGGAACTGACGATCAGGGCCGCGATGTGGTGGCGCGGTTGATCTACGGCTTCAGGTTGTCGGTGCTGTTCGGCCTGGCACTGGCCATCATCTCGTCCGTCATCGGCATTGCCGCCGGTGCCGTGCAGGGCTATTTTGGTGGCTGGACAGATCTGATTTTTCAGCGCTTCATCGAGATCTGGACCTCGATTCCATCGCTGTACCTGCTGATCATCATCTCGTCGGTGATCACGCCGAGTTTTTTCGTTCTGCTGGGCATCCTTCTGCTGTTCTCCTGGGTGTCGCTTGTGGGCGTCGTCCGCGCCGAGTTCCTGCGCGCCCGGAACTTCGAGTATGTGCGCGCTGCCCGCGCGCTTGGCCTTTCCAGCGGCAAGATCATGGTTAAGCACCTCCTGCCAAACGCCATGGTGGCGACGCTGACCTTCATGCCCTTCGTGCTGAACGGATCGATCACGACGCTCACCTCGCTTGATTTTCTCGGCTTCGGACTGCCCCCCGGCTCGCCCTCCCTCGGCGAATTGCTGGCGCAGGGCAAGAACAACCTGCAGGCACCCTGGCTCGGCCTTTCGGGCTTTCTGGTGATCTCGCTGATGCTGTCCTTGCTGGTGTTCATCGGTGAAGCGGTGAGGGATGCGTTTGATCCGAGGAAGACCTTTGGGTGAAGGCGTGATAAAAGATATCATGAACAAGATCGTGCTCGAACACTATCCGGTCGAGAAGCTGCCCGATGACTTGCGGGTGGGGCTCGAACAAACGTTGCGCGTCACGATTACGCTCGTGCCGGAAGAGACGAACATGAGTGCTTTGCAGGCGTTTCGCGAGCTGATGTCTGACCCAAAGCGTCCGCGCACCGAAAGAGCGGAAATCGACGCATGGGTTCGTTCGCTACGCGATGAGTGATGTCTTTGACGAAATTCTCTGGTCTATACATCGACACCAATGCACTGATCTACGCTTTCGAGGCTGCTGAGACAGAAGACAATCTCGCAATCGCCAAGCTGATCGAGACTCTTGGCAGAAACAGCGTCACGACTAGCGAACTAACGCTTTCGGAAATGTTGGTGAAACCCTTCGCGACCAACGATATCCCTCGTATCCATCGCTACAAAGCGCTTCTCCAGCGAGAAGGAAATGGTGTGCTAACAGTCTATCCAATTTCGACAAGCATTCTGGTCGAAGCCGCATGGCATCGCGGAGTGCAGAAAGAGCACTTTGGGCGAAAGCTTAAACTTTTCGATGCCATCCATTTGGCCCCGGCGACGTTTTGGGGATGCAGTCACTTTCTATCGAATGACGTAGGCATCAAGATGCCGGACAACCTCACTGAAGTGAGGCCTACAAGCTCTGCGATCGAAGCCTTGTTGGCATCCGTTTCATGACCTCCCCCCTCCTCTGCGTCGAAAACCTCTCCGTCGCCTTCTCTCAAGGTGGCAAGCAGACTCTCGCGGTCGACGATGTCTCGTTTTCGCTCCAGCCCGGCGAGACTCTGGCGCTGGTCGGCGAGTCGGGCTCGGGCAAGTCCGTCACCGCGCTGTCGATCCTGAAACTGCTGCAATATCCGCCCGCTTCGCACCCTGCGGGCCGCGTGATGTTCATGGGCAGGGACTTGCTGGCCGCCAGCGAGGATGAATTGAGACAGGTGCGCGGCAACGACATCACGATGGTCTTCCAGGAGCCGATGACCTCGCTCAACCCGCTTCACACCATCGAAAAGCAGATCGGCGAGATTCTTGGCCTGCACAAGGGCCTGAGCGGCGAGGCGGCCCGCACCCGTACGCTCGAATTGCTCGATCTCGTCGGCATCCGCAACGCCGCAGAGCGGCTTGATGCCTATCCGCACCAGCTCTCGGGCGGGCAGCGCCAGCGCGTGATGATCGCCATGGCACTGGCCAATGAACCGAAGCTGCTGATTGCAGACGAGCCGACCACCGCGCTCGATGTCACCGTGCAGGCGCAGATCCTCAAGCTGCTCAAGGAGCTGCAGCAGCGCCTCGGCATGGCGATGCTGTTCATCACCCATGACCTTGGCATTGTCCGCCGCATCTCGGATCGCGTCTGCGTCATGTTGAAAGGCAAGATTGTCGAGGAAGGCAAGGTCGCTGACGTATTTGGCGCACCCCAGCACGCCTACACCCAGCGACTGCTTGCCGCCGAGCCAAAGGGCAAGCCAAGGCCGATCCCGCCCGGTGCCAGAACCATCTTGCAGGCTGGCCCGCTCAAGATCTGGTTTCCCATCAAGAAGGGCTTCCTGCGTTCAACAGTCGGCCATGTCAAAGCCGTTGACGGCGTCTCGATCACAATCCGCGAAGGCGAGACGGTCGGTGTCGTCGGCGAGTCAGGCTCTGGCAAGACCACGCTGGGCCTGGCCATACTGAGGCTGATTTCGTCGCAAGGGCCGATCGTGTTCCTGGGCGAAAACATCGACGGGCTGAGGTCGTCCGCGATGCGCCCGAAGCGCCGTGCCATGCAGGTTGTGTTCCAGGATCCTTATGGCTCGCTCAGCCCGCGCATGTCGGTGGCGGGCATTGTCGAGGAAGGCCTGCTGGTCCAGGACAAGGGCCTGAGCTATGATCAGCGCCGCGCCGTGGTTGCCCGTGCGCTGGCGGATGTGGGCATCGACCCCGGCGCGATGGACCGCTACCCGCACGAGTTCTCCGGTGGCCAGCGCCAGCGCATCGCCATCGCCCGCGCCATGGCTCTGAACCCGACCTTCGTGGTACTGGACGAGCCAACCTCGGCGCTCGACATGTCGGTGCAGGCGCAGATCGTCGATCTGCTGCGCGATTTGCAGGACAAGCGCGGCCTCGCCTACATGTTCATCAGCCATGACCTGAAGGTCGTGCGCGCCCTCTCCCACCGCGTGCTGGTGATGCAGAACGGCAAGGTCGTGGAGCAGGGCGAGGGCGAAGCCATCTTTGCCAGTCCGCAGACCGATTACACCAAGGCCTTGTTCGCCGCAGCCTTCAATCTAGATGCACACGCCGCCTCCCATGCGGTTCGGGAATAAGCCATGCCGCGCGCCATGATCATCGTGCTGGATTCCGTCGGGTGCGGCGGCGCTGCGGATGCAGCCGACTATGGCGATACGGGCGCGAACACCCTTGGCCACATCGCGGGACATTGCGCCACGGGGCGGGCAGACCGGGCAGGGTTGCGCGCAGGTCCACTGCATGTGCCGCACATGGCATCGCTTGGCCTCAGCAGCGCGCATCAGGTCTCGACGGGTGTGCCACTGGAAGGAGTGCCCATGCCGGCCCGGCCAACCGGCCATTTTGGTTGCGCTGCCCAAATCAGCCAGGGAAAGGACACGCCGTCAGGTCATTGGGAGATGGCCGGCTGCCCAGTGCCCTTCAAATGGGGCTATTTCCTGGACAAGGACAACTCGTTTCCGCCCGATCTGGTGGCCGCGATCATCCATCAAGGCAACATCCCCGGCATTCTCGGCAATTGCCATGCCTCCGGCACCTCGGTCATCGATGATTTCGGGCCCGAGCACATGCGCTTCGGCAAGCCGATCTGCTACACCTCCGTCGACAGCGTTCTGCAGATCGCCGCGCACGAGGAGGTTTTCGGCCTGGATCGCCTGTATGGCCTGTGCAGGATCGTGCGCAAGCTCGTTGATCCGCTCAACATCGGCCGCGTCATCGCCCGCCCGTTTGTCGGCACACCCTCGACCGGCTTCGTCCGCACCCCGAACCGCAAGGATTTCGCGGTCAGCCCCCCGAACGCCACCATCCTCGACCGCGCGCAGGAGGCGGGCCGAGCCGTCATCACCATCGGGAAGATCGGCGACATCTTCGCCCACCGCAACACCGGCACGGAGCGCAAGGGCATCAGCAATGACAGCCATGTCAGCATGGCCGTCGAAACAATGCGGGATTTGCCTGATGGCGGATTCTGCTTCGTCAATCTGGTGGATTTCGACACAGAGTTCGGCCATCGCCGCGATGTGCCCGGCTATGCGGCGGCGCTCGAGGCTTTCGACCTGAGCCTGCCCGAGCTTCAGGCCGTGTTGTTGCCCGGCGATCTGGTCATCATCACGGCGGATCATGGCAATGACCCCACCTGGCCGGGCACCGACCACACCCGTGAACAGGTCCCGGTTCTCGGCTTCGGACCCGGCATCATGGGCCGCGACATCGGCCGGCGCACCAGTTTTGCCGATATCGGCCAGAGCGTCGCGAGCCATCTCGGGCTGAAAGCCTTGCCAGCCGGAACAAGCTGGATGTGACGGGTTGATTTGATCTCACCCTTCGTCTATCCAGCGGCGGTTGGTGATTGCCGATGTGCTTTTTGCGCCGGAGGCAATTCAGATCGGCGCTGTTGTAGCTCAGTGGTAGAGCACGTCATTGGTAATGACGAGGTCGGGGGTTCAATCCCCCCCAACAGCACCATTTCCCTCACAATCAGCCTGTTCTCGGGTAACCGGTTGACCTGAAATCCCCATGTCAAACTGACCCACGACCAAAATGTGCCAGTGATCGTGCATCTGGTTTTTCATGTCACCCCCGCTGCACAAAGCTATCCAGCACCATTTTCCGGCCGGCCTTGTCAAAGTCGATGGTCAGCTTGTTGCCATCCACTGCAAAGACTTCGCCAGGGCCGAACTTGATGTGGAAGACGCGCGCGCCGACGCCGAACTCGGATGACGGCCCGCTGGACTTGGCAACCAGTTCGCCCTCGATCAGTTTCGGGCCTCCACGCATGCTGCCGAAGCCTGCCCCGCCGCCCGAAGGACCGCCTGCCCCATAGCCCCACTGGTCCTTTGGTGGGGGGTTGTCCTTGAGCTTGTCCTTGGCAGCCTGCGCGCGTTGCCAGCCGGGTGTGGAATAGGTCGAGGTGAAACTCGGCTGGCGGTCGAACCGCGACGCGCCATAGCCGCCCTGCCCGAAATTGGAGGCGGCCTGCACCACTTCGACAGCAACCTCCGGCAGTTCATCGATGAAGCGGCTTGGCATCGAGGATTGCCACATGCCATGGATGCGGCGGTTGGAGGCGAACATGATCTTGGCATGGCGCCGCGCACGCGTGATGCCGACATGGGCCAGGCGGCGCTCCTCCTCAAGGCCGGCCTTGCCGCTCTCGTCGAGCGAACGCTGGCTCGGGAACAGTCCCTCTTCCCAGCCAGGCAGGAACACCATGTCGAATTCCAGCCCTTTCGCTGCATGCAGCGTCATCAGGCTGACGCGGGACACGCTGTCATCGGACACCGTGTCCATGACAAGGGACACATGCTCGAGAAATCCGGGCAGATCCGGAAACTCGTCGATCGAGCGGACCAGTTCCTTCAGGTTCTCGAGACGCCCCGCTGCATCCGCAGAGCGGTCCTTCTGCCACATGTCCGTGTAGCCGCTTTCCTCCAACACCATTTCCGCAACTTCCGACGGGCGGGCATGTTCGAGCTTCACGCGCCAGCGGCCAAAGGCCTGCACCAGTTCGCGGATGCTGGAACGAACCTTCGGCTTGAACTCATCTGTTTCGATCAGGATCGCGGCGGACTGCTGCAAGGATGCGCCGGTCGCGCGCGCGTGCATGTGCAGCTGCTGCAAGGCTGCATCGCCCAGGCCCCGTTTGGGCACATTGACGATGCGCTCGAAGGCGAGATCGTCCGTCTGGGAATGCACGCAGCGCAGATAGCCCATGGCATCGCGGATCTCGGCACGTTCGTAAAAGCGCGGACCGCCGATCACCCGGTAAGGCAGGCCCATGGCGATGAAGCGCTCCTCGATCTCGCGCATCTGGGCGGATGTGCGCACCAGCACGGCCATCTCGGCCAGTGTAGCACCACGGCTCTGGAACAGCTCGATGTCGTCGCCGATCAGCCGCGCCTCTTCCTGGCTGTCCCACGCGCCGACGATGGCAACCTTCTCGCCAGCCTCGTCATCGGTGCGCAGCGTCTTGCCGAGGCGGCCCTCGTTTTTGGCGATCAGGTGCGAGGCCGCCTTGAGGATATGTCCGGTTGACCGGTAGTTGCGCTCGAGCCTGACGACTTTCGCACCCGGAAAATCATGCTCGAAGCGCAGGATGTTATCGACCTCGGCCCCGCGCCAGCCATAGATCGACTGGTCGTCGTCTCCCACGCAGGCGATGTTGCGGCGGCCCTGCGCGAGCAGCCTGAGCCAGAGGTACTGGGCGACGTTGGTATCCTGATATTCATCGACCAGCATGTAGCGGAAGCGGTCCTGGTACTGCGCCAGCACATCCGGATGCCCGCGCCACAGGGACAGGCAATGCACAAGGAGATCGCCGAAGTCGCAGGCATTGAGAGTCTTCAGCCGGTCCTGATATGCGATGTAGAGTTTTCCGCCCTGCCCGTTGCCGAAGGCACCGGCTTCACCAGCGGGCACAGCCTCAGGCCCGAGGCCGCGGTTCTTCCAGCTGTCGATGAAACTCGCCAGCATGCGAGCGGGCCAGCGCTTCTCGTCGATGTTCGCTGCCTGGATGACCTGCTTCAGCAGCCTGATCTGGTCGTCCATGTCGAGGATCGTGAAATCACTCTTGAGGCCGACCAGTTCGGCATGACGCCGCAGGATCTTGGCGGAAATCGAATGGAACGTGCCGAGCCACGGCATGCCCTCCGCCACGTCTCCCACAAGACGTGTCACGCGCTCCTTCATTTCCCGCGCGGCCTTGTTGGTGAAGGTCACGGACAGGATCTGCGAGGGAAAAGCCTTGCCCGTGGCAATGAGATGGGCAATGCGGGTGGTGAGCACGCGTGTCTTGCCCGTGCCTGCGCCCGCCAGCACGAGGATGGGCCCGTCAGTGGCTTCCACAGCCTCGCGTTGCTCGGGATTCAGTCCATCGAGATAGGGGGCTGCTTGTGTGACAGCCGCCCGTGCCCGCGCAGCGATGCCACCTGACACGGGCACGTGTGACAGCTCTGAGGGTTTGTTCGGGTGGTTCACAGGATCACGGGCGAGCTGGTGAGAATCATCACTGCAATGTGGGGGCTCGCCCCCCTGATGTCGACCTTGCCGACGAGCTATTGCCGGGCTTGCCGGTTTATGAAACGCCGCTCAGTGCAATGTGGTCAGGCTGCCGTGCAGAGGACATGCCGGATACCGACGTGGACGTCTTGCCCGTGATCGAGATCACGCGACCCAGCGCCTCGGGTCTCTTCAAGCCGGCATGCGCCGCCTTCAGCAAGGCAAGATTGCTTGCAATCTGGGCGGGGAAGGATGTCACCTTCTTAGTGCCCATGCTGACATGAAGCGAAAGATTTTCAGTGGTCGCCGAAAGCCACCCTTCCTCGGCGTGCCGCAACTCCATGAAATAGTGCAGTCCCCTGTCATCAAAATCAAGCAGCTGGACCGTGACCCTCACCGGATCATCCAGCAACAACTCGCGCAGGTAGCGCACATGTGTTTCAGCCACGAAGAAAGAGGAACCCTGTTGCCTGACATAGTCTGGACCAAGGCCGACAAGCCCGAAAAGCTCGTCGACAGCGCGGTCGAACAACACATGATAGAAGGCCATGTTGAGATGACCGTTATAGTCGATCCAACCTGCCTCGACGCGCATGGGTGAGGACACGTAAGGTGCAAAGAACAGGGCTGGAACGGCATGCACGTCAGATTGCATCAGCATGTCTCCCCGGTGCCAGCAACAACGAAGGGCTGAAAGCTCTGCGGCTTGAGAGCTTGGACTGGCAATCATTTCTGGGATACGTATGCAACAGTCTATCCGATCACCTGCAATAACAGATTTACGAGGTACATCATGCTCGTCGAGATCAGGCCGTCACGTGCGCAGACATCACCAGAAGCCGTGGACGCTGTCAGGCAAGGTCTTGCTGCCATGGTCGGCAACCGGCTGGTCACGAGCCTGGCCATTCGCCAGCAACATGCCAACACCCTGACATGGATCGACAACCAGGCCCCGGACATGGTGGTTTATCCAGAAAGCACGGAAGAGATCAGCGCCATCGTCAAGATTTGCGCCGCTCACAATGTTCCGGTCGTGCCCTTTGGCACCGGCACCTCCTTCGAGGGTCATGTGAATGCGCCTTTCGGCGGGGTCTCCGTGGACACCTCGATGATGAAGGGCATCATTGCTGTTCACGCCGAGGATCTTGACTGCGTCATCCAGCCCGGTGTCACCCGCAAGATGCTCAATGAACACCTGCGTGATGTCGGGCTGTTCTTTCCCATCGATCCGGGAGCCGACGCATCGCTCGGCGGCATGACGGCCACCCGCGCGTCAGGCACCAACGCCGTGCGCTACGGCACCATGAAGGACAATGTCCTGGCACTGAAAGTGGTGCTGCCCAACGGCGATGTCATGACAACATCGCGGCGTGCCAAGAAGTCCTCCGCAGGTTATGACCTGACCCGGCTTTTTGTCGGCTCGGAGGGCACGCTGGGGCTGATCACCGAGATCACGCTCAAGCTGCAGGGCATTCCCGAAGCTATTTCCGCCGGAATTTGTCCGTTTCCGTCCGTGAAGGCCGCATGCGACGCCACGATCCTCACCATCCAGAGCGGCTTGCCCGTGGCGCGGATCGAACTCCTGGATGCGCTGCAGGTCAGGGCCTGCAACCTGTATTCAAAGCTCACGCTGCCTGAAACACCCATGTTGTTTGTCGAGTTTCACGGCACGGATGAGGGTGTGAAGGAGCAATCCGAACGCTTCAACGAAATCGCGAAAGATCTTGGCGGCGGCCCCTTCGAGTGGGCAACCCGCGCCGAGGACCGCACGAAACTCTGGCAGGCCCGGCACGATGTGTATTGGGCCTCGATGGGCCTTCGGCCTGGTGCCAAGGGCGTTTCGACCGATGTCTGCGTGCCGATCTCGCGATTGTCGGAGTGCATCGCGCAAACCCAGGAAGACATCGTCGAGAGCGGCCTGATCGCGCCGATCGTCGGCCATGTCGGGGACGGCAATTTCCATGTCCTGCCGCTGGTCGACATGGACAATGCGGACGAGGTCAAGGCAGCCAAGCTCTTTGTCGAGCGGCTGGTGCAGCGGGCCTTGGCCATGGAGGGCACCTGCACCGGCGAGCATGGCGTTGGCCAAGGCAAGATGAAGTATCTTGAAAAGGAACATGGCCCCGAAGCGCTGGCGATGATGCGCGCGCTGAAACTGGCGATTGATCCGCAAAACCTGATGAACCCCGGCAAGATCGTAGCATTGTGAGCCTTGTATCGGATGCCTGCCCTTGCCGCGGCAGGCTGAAACCCGCACATTCAACCCGTGCGTGATGGTCTGACATTCCTGGCCGGACTTGTCCTGCTGGCGTTGCTTGGTGCGCTGGTCGGGCCGGTCTTTGTCGACTGGAGCGGGCAGCGCAACACCATCGAGGAGCGGCTGAAACAGGCGACCGGCCTCGATATTGTCAGCACCGGCCCCATCGACCTGCGCTTTCTGCCAAGTCCGCGCCTGAAGATTGCAGGCCTGCGCATCGGTGATGCAGACCCGCAAGGCAGCAGGCTCACCGCTGGCATGGTGCGGGCGGAGCTTGAGCTTGCGCCGCTGCTGCGCGGCGAGGTGCGGCTCACAAGTGTCCAGCTCGACACGGTCGATCTCACGCTGGCCACGCGCGGCGGCGCACTGCTCATCCCGGCCTCACCGGCAACACCCGGCACGATCCCCGGTATCAACCAGATCACGGTCACGCAAGGCCAGGTCCGCGTGCTGGATCAGAGCGGAACGGCACGCTTCACAGCGCCTTTCTCGGCTGACGCAAGCTGGCCTCAAGGGGCTGCGCCAGGGCGGCTGGAAGCGGAACTGGCAGGGCGCTCTCTCCGCATCACCACGGGGGACCGTGACGGTGCAGGACGCGTGCGCCTCAAGTTGGCCAGTTTCGATGCCATGTCGCGCATCGAATTCGATGGCTGGGTCGGCCTCGAACGGCAAACCGGTTCCCCCTCGTCTGCTCAGCAATTCACGTTTCGCCCCGATGGGCAGGTGCTGATGTCGCTGCTGAAGGCAGGTGAGGCACAAAGCCCGCTGACCATGTCGGGCAAGCTGCAATCAGCTGGAAGCGGAGCGACCCTGACTGGCCTTGCCGTCGAAACACCCGGCGGACGGCTGGAGGGCGAGGCAAGCTGGAGCGGCCTGCCGGGCGAGCCGGTCAACCTCGCGCTCCAGAGCCGAAGAGCCGATGCCGAGGCATGGCTGGCCCAGGTGCAGTCCCTTCAGGCCAGCCTGACCATCCCCCGCTGGTTGACGGCACTGCTGCCGGACGTGAACCTGAAGCTGGCGGCTGACCAGATCGGTTTTCGCGGCGAGGAGGCGACGGAGGCCCAGCTTGTGCTGCATCAGCGCGGCACCTTCTGGCTGCCAGAAAGCGGCCGCATCAGGTTTGCCGGCGCGGCCCTCTCATTCAACCGCCAGGACCGGGATCTCATCACCACATCACTTGATGCGCCGGACCTGCGCCGGATTTCCTTGGCAATGCAGCGTCTCGACATGCCGCAGGGCCTTGCAGAGGATATCGCCGCACTGGGGCAACTCAGTGCTTCAGCAGACCTTGCCCCGGCCGCTGGCGGATTTCGCATCGCACGCTGGCAGGCCAGTGGCCGTTTCGGCCAGGCTTTTGGCGATGGCATGGTTGAACCTGCCAAGGTTCGTGTCGGTGCAAGTTTTGTGGGTGCAGACGTTCTGTTTCTCGTGCGTCCGCTGTTGGCGATGGCGGGCCTTGTCACGGCTGATCTTGAGGTCATGGTCACTGGACAGGGCATGCGGGTGGGCGTTGGACCGGTGGGGAGCGGATTGGTCCGCGCACGACGCCTTGGCGGTCTGTGGCGTGTCGATGATGTCAGCGCCCGCGGCTTTGACGGCCTCGAGCTTGACATGAAGCGTGCTGGCGACAGCCAGCCCTTGCGGTTCAGCCTTGGCGCACCGCGTGCCGATGTCATCAGCACGCTGGCGGAACGCCTGACACCCTCGCAGCAGATCACGCAGGCCGTCAGGGCCCTGCGCGGTGCCTCGCCCGTGAAACTGAGCGGTGTGGTGACAGAGCGCGCAAGCGGCTGGCTGATCAGCGCCACCGGGCAGGCCGGTCCACTCGCCGTTGAAGGCAGCCTGCGCGCCAGCCCGGCAGGAGACTGGCAAGGCGGTGACATCACACTCACGGCAACCGAAAGAGGCGTCCTGTTCCGGGCCATCGGCCTGCCTGCTCCGGCCATGGGCAATGTAGCCACGCGGTTGTCCGTGCGGCTGGGAGATGGTGGCCCGACCTTGATCCTCACCGGCGCGGAAGGCCTCGCCGTCGAAGCAAGGGGGCGATGGGCACAAGGCGCGCCCGGAACCTTGGCCGGTCCTCTCGAAGCCACGGTCACAGCGCCCGCGTTGGCCATGATCCTGCCGGACATCGGACTTGGCGCGGCGGCTTCAGGCGGCCTGGCTGGCCGCCTGCAACTCAGGCTGGCGGACGGCTTGATCGGCCTCGACAACATCGAAGCCGACATGACGGGTGGCCGCCTGCAGGGCATGATCGAGCTTGCGGCAAGCGGCGCCATCAGCGGCCATCTGAAACTGCCCGCCATTGACCTGGAGCGCTTCGGCCAGTGGGCAACGGGCACGGCACAGGCTGCAAACGACACAGGCTGGTCAGGCGCCCGGTTTGCAGATGCCCCGCGACTGCCGACCGTGAAACTTGCGCTTGCCAGCCCGGCCATCACCGCACCCTTGCTGGGGTCCATGTCCGGAGACATGAGCCTGACGATGATCGACAACCTTGTCAGGCTTTCGGAGATCGACCTTGCCGCTGGTGCGACGCAGATCAAGGGGGCAGCCGAAATCGAACGCAATGGCGGGCTTTTGTCCCTCCGGGTTGCTGGCAGTGCAGGCAGCCTCGATCTGGCCCGTGCCTTTGGCGGCGATGTCTCCGGTGTCGGCGATCTCACGATCCAGCTTGGTGCCTCCGGTGAAAGCCCGGCCCGGCTCGTCGCAGCCCTCACGGGTGCCGCCCAGTTCAACGGGCGCAACCTGTCCCTTGGCCGGGTTGATCCCGCCGCGCTGGAGCGGATCACGGCACATCTGAACTCTGACATCATCATCAGTGATGCTGCCGCACTGGCGCAGACCGTGCGGCGCGCGGTCGAGGCGGCATCATGGCGGCTGGCAGACACATCCCTTGCCATCATCATCGCAGGCGGCGTCGCGCGGCTGTCTCCGGTCAATGATGACAAGACGGGTGCCTCGCTCACCTTGCAGGGCTCGTTTGATGTCCGCACCGGGCTGCAGGATATCAGGGCGGCCATGCTGATGAAGTCACAACCAAAGGGATGGACCGGCCCTTCACCGCAGATCGCAGTGAACTGGCGCGGACCCTGGCGCGACCCGGCGCGCAGCTATGATGTCAGCGCGCTGTCCAATGCCGTGTCACAACGGGCACTGCAGCGTGAGATCGAACGGGTCGAGGCCTTCGAGGCCGACATTCGCGAACGGGCCCAGTTCAACCGCAGGCTGCGTGCCGAACGCGAACGCCGCGAGGAGGAACAGAGGCAGGCCGCCGCCGAGGCACAGCGCGCCGCCGCCGAGGCACAGAGAGCTGCGGCCGAGGTACAGAGAGCAGCAGCCGAGGCACAGCGCGCCGCCAGCGACGCGGCTCGTTTGCGAGAAGAGCAGGCCGCCCGCCTGCGCGAAGAACAAGCAGCGCGCCTGCGCGAAGAACAAGACCGTGCGCGGGCTGCTTCGCAGCAGCAAGCCCCGGCACAGGTTGCGCCCATACTGCCACCACCGCTGAGGCCCGCACCACTGCCGCCGCCCTTGAACATCAACCCGGTTCCAGCACCGTTTTCACGCAGTCCGGCCCCGATCAATTGATCAGGGCGTGACATGGATGTTGCGCGTGACACCTTGCGGGGCGTTAAGGTCTTTCCAGGCGGCATTGGCCACATGTGTGGCCGGGAACGGCGGTCGCGCCACGTATTGCCCGTCTCCCGCCCTCGCGCGGATCTCGCCGTCCTGCCAGGCGACCCGGCCACCGCACAGGGTGATCCGGGGGGCACCAGTGCAAACAAAGCCCTCGAAAACGTTGTAATCTATGCGGCTCACCTGGGCCTTTGCGCTGATGGTCTTGGTGGCGGACGGATCCCAGATCACGAGATCGGCATCCGAACCAACCGCAATGGCCCCCTTTCGCGGGTAGATGTTGAGAATGCGGGCGATATTGGCCGAGGTCACGGCGACAAATTCTTCCCTGGTGAGCCGTCCCGTGTTGACGCCGGTGGTCCACAGCACCGGCATGCGGTCTTCAAGACCGCCGGTGCCGTTCGGGATCAGGCGGAAATCACCAAGACCGCCCCGCTTCTGCTTGGTGGTGAACGAGCAATGGTCGGTCGCCACGACCTGCAGCGAGCCTGACTGCAGCCCCGCCCATAGTTCGGCCTGATGGTCCTTGGCCCTGAAAGGGGGGCTCATGACGCGCTGCGCCGCATAATCCCAATCCTTGTCGAGATATTCGCTGTCATCCAGAACCAGATGCTGGATCAGCGCCTCGCCATAGACCCGCCTCCCGGCCTCGCGCGCCCGCTTGATTGCATCATGGGCATCCCGCGAGGAGGTGTGGACCACGTAAAGTTGCGAGCCCACCATGTCCGCGATCATCACGGCGCGGTTGGCTGCCTCCCCTTCGACATGAGGCGGGCGGGAATAGGCATGTCCTTCCGGGCCGGTGACGCCCCTGGCCATCAGGCTTTCCTGAAGACGAAAGACGATGTCGCCATTCTCTGCATGGACAAGCGGCATCGCGCCAAGCTGCGCACAGCGCGAAAACGAATGATAAAGCTCGTCATCATTCACCATCAGCGCGCCCTTGTAGGCCATGAAATGCTTGAAGGTGTTGATGCCGTATGTGTTGACCACCGTGTCCATCTCGTCGAACACTTGGGCGGTCCAGCCCGTGACAGCCATATGAAAGGAATAATCACAGGCGGCCTTCTCCGATTTGCGCCGCCAATCCTGATAGGCCGCCAACATTGATGCGCCCGGTGCCGGAATGCAGAAATCGACGATCATGGTCGTACCGCCGGAGAGCGCCGCCTTGGTGCCCCATTCGAAATCATCCGCCGACACCGTGCCCATGAACATCAGTTCCATGTGGGTGTGCGGATCGATGCCGCCCGGCAGCACGTCGCAGCCGCCGGCGTCGATCACCTCCGTGCCCGTCGGTGCATCAAGCTGCGCGCCCACGGCGATGATCTTGCCACCGTCGACCAGCACATCGGCCCGCCTGGTATGGTCATGGTTGATGACCGT
>JANMHN010000264.1:0-3260 GCA_031375185.1 Allobosea sp.
CAGCACGGGCACGCCGAAGGACAGCAGGTCGCGGCCCAGTTCTTCGTCCACCATGGAGCATTCGTCGATCACGATCAGCTTGGCCTTGGAGGCCGCGCCATCGGGGTTGAGCACGAAGGTGGGGGCTTCCTCGTTCTCGCCTCGCGAACGGTAGATCAGCGAATGGATCGTGCTTGCGCCCTCGCAGCCCTTGGAGCGCAGCACGAGAGCGGCCTTTCCGGTGAAGGCGGCATAGGTCACCTTGCCATCGACAGCTTCGGCTAGATGGCGCGCCAGCGTGGTCTTGCCTGTGCCGGCATAACCGAACAGACGGAAAACCTGCGGGGCGTCACCCTTGCCGGGTCGAGCCTTCAGCCAGCGCGCGACGGCGGTGAGGGCGGCATCCTGCTGGGGTGAAAAGTTTGACATGCAGCCCTGTAGCAGATTCGGGGCGGCAATCGCCTCACGTGTCATGGCCGCCCTTGTGGTGGCCATCTCGATCCGAAGGACACTGTGTTTCGTGATGTCACGTTGACCCGTCCAGCCTTGACAGGTAATCCAATGTCATGACCGCGCATGGACGACCCCGCAGCTTCATACGCCTTCTCGCGCTGGTGATGCTGGCCTATGGGCTGGTGCTCAACGGTTTGCTTGGCGCGATGGGTGCTGGCGCGCATCTGGCCGAAGCGCGCATCGCCGCGCAGCTTGGCATGATCTGCACGATCCACGGCATGGCCAACGAAAGCGACCCTGCCGGTGATCCATCACCCGGCAAGTTCGCCTGCATCGAACACTGTGTGCTCGCAAGTGCCAGCGCCATGCCGCTCTTGCCGTCTGTTTCGATGGCTGTCTTGCGGGTTGGCCTTTGTGAGGTTCTGGTACCGCTGACGGTGCCTGCCGCAGATCCCTCCATCGCCTTGACCAGCCCCCCTCCGCCTCCGCGAGGCCCGCCCGCACTGATCTGACCAGACACACCATCCGTCTCATCAGATTGCGAGGATCGCACCATGTTCCGTTTACCTATTGCCGCCCTTGTCGCGGCCTGTTCGTTTGTTGTCAGCCCTGCCCATGTGCGGCCTGCCCATGCCTGTGAAGCGCATGAGCGCGAGGGTGCTCTCCTGATCAAGGCCCAGCACAGCCCCGGCACCAGCCCTGCGCCTGCCCAGATCAAGCTAGGGGCACTTGTCATCGAAGCGCCCTGGACACGCGCCACCCCGGCCGGTGCCAAGGTTGCAGGCGGCTTCATGACCATCACCAACACTGGCAAGGAACCCGACCGGCTGGTCGGTGGTAGCTTTCCGCTGGCTGGCAGGTTCGAGGTGCATGAAATGGCCGTGACCAATGGCGTCATGACCATGCGCGAACTCAGCAAGGGTGTTGAAATTGCGCCCGGTGCCAAGATCGAGTTCAAGCCCGGCGGCTTTCATGTCATGTTCATGGACCTGAAAAGCCAGGTGCGCGAAGGGCAGCCGATCAGGGGCACATTGGTGTTTGAGAAGGCCGGCACGGTCGAGATCGAATACCGTATTGCACCCATCGGCGCGCGTGCTCCGGCGGGCGCGCACGTGCATTGAATCACCCATCGCTTCGCGTGAGTTGATCCATCACCGCGTTGCGCTTGCCGCAACGCTTTCGCGCGACTAAACAATTTGCGCGCAGCCGCGCCTGACACACCGGAGCCCGTGATCCCATGGCCTTTCTTGCCGACTGCCTGACCCGCGTGAAGCCTTCCGCCACCATCGTCATCACGCAGAAGGCGCGGGATTTGAAAGCGGCAGGCCGCGACGTGATTTCGCTGTCGGTCGGCGAGCCGGATTTCGACACGCCGGACAACATCAAGAACGCCGCCATCGATGCGATCCGCCGCGGCGAGACCAAGTATGTGCCCGTTTCCGGCATCCAGCCGCTGCGCGAGGCGATCGCCAAGAAGTTCAAGCGCGAGAACAGCCTCGATTACAAGTGGAACCAGACCATCGTCTCCACCGGGGGCAAGCATGTCATCTACAACGCGCTGCTGGCCACGCTGAACCCCGGCGACGAGGTCATCTGCGTCGCGCCCTACTGGGTGAGCTATCCGGAAATGGTGGCGCTTTGCGGCGGCACCCCCGTGTTCGTCGAGGCCGGCATCGAGCACAATTTCAAGCTGCAGCCTGCCGATCTTGACCGTGCGATCACGCCCAGGACCAAGTGGGTGATCCTCAATTCGCCATCGAATCCGTCCGGCGCGGCCTATACCTGGGCCGAGATGAAGGCGCTTACCGATGTGCTGATGAAGCATCCCCATGTCTGGGTTCTCACCGATGACATGTATGAGCACCTGACTTATGGCGACTTCACATTCTGTACGCCCGTCGAGGTCGAGCCCAACCTGTATGAGCGCACGCTGACCATGAATGGCGTGTCGAAAGCCTATGCGATGACCGGCTGGCGCATCGGCTATGCAGCTGGCCCCAAGTACCTGATGGACGCCATGGACATGGTGCAGGGGCAGCAGACCTCTGCCGCCTGTTCCATCGCGCAATGGGCCGCTGTGGAGGCACTGGACGGCAGCCAGGAGCACCTGCCGGTGTTCCGCGCCGCTTTCGAGCGCCGCCGCGATCTGGTGGTCTCGATGCTCAACCAGACCAAGGGCCTCAAGTGCCCGGTGCCTGAGGGCGCATTCTATGTCTATCCATCGGTGGCTGAACTGATCGGCAAGACAACGCCCGAGGGCAAAGTGCTCAAGACAGATGATGATTTCGTGCAGGCACTGCTGGAAACCGAGGCGGTCGCCGCCGTCCACGGCTCATCCTTCGGTCTCGGCCCCAACTTCCGCATCTCGTATGCGACGTCAGATGCGAAACTCGAAGACGCCTGCCAGCGGATACAGCGGTTCTGTTCGAGCTTGAGGTGAACTGCCGTCATTGCGAGCGCAGCGAAGCAATCCAGTGATCGTGCGCCACCCTCTGGATCGCTTCGCTACGCTCGCGATGACGACGGCCCAATTCTTTCGGGCCAAATTCTCCCGGTGTCATTCCCGGCCGGAGCGCAGCGCAGGGGAAGGGGATCCATTCCTCAGACGCATGGCACTACAAGGTGGATCCCCTTCCCGATCCTTCGGATCGCCGGGGATGACACCACACCGAAATGTCTACCTCACGCCTCACCCCAGATGCTTCCTGAAAAACGCCAGCGTGCGTGACAGTGCCAGATCAGCCACCGCCTTGTCATAGCGCGCGGCGTTGGTGTCGTTGTTGAAGGCGTGCTGCGCGCCGTCGTAGATGTGGAGTTCGAAATCCTTC
>JANMHN010000284.1:0-7574 GCA_031375185.1 Allobosea sp.
TCGACACGGCGGTCGAGATTGCGCGGCATCAGATCAGCGGAGGAGATGTAAAGATGGGCCTTGGCATGTGGCAGCCCGTGCCCGTTGCCGAAGGCATAGATGCGGCCATGCTCCAGAAACCGGCCCACGATCGACTTGACACGGATGTTCTGGCTCATGCCTTCGACGCCTGGCCTGAGGCAGCAGATGCCGCGAACAACAAAATCAATCTGAACCCCAGCGCAACTGGCCTCGTACAGCGCGTCGATGATGACAGGATCGACCAGGCTGTTGCACTTGCCCCAGATCGCCGCAGGACGGCCTGCCCTAGCGTGATCGATTTCCTCCCTGATGTGACTGAGGAGGCGCGTCTTGGCCGTCATCGGCGACACAGCCATCAGTTCAAGCCCTTGCGGTTCGGCATATCCCGAAATGAAATTGAAGATGCGGGCCACATCCCGCCCGATGACCGGATCGGCGGTGAAGAAAGACACATCCGTGTAAACGCGCGCAGTGATCGGATGATAATTGCCGGTGCCGACATGGCAATAGGTGACAAGCTGTGTGCCCTCGCGGCGCACGACGAGCGAGAGTTTTGCGTGGGTTTTCAGTTCGAGAAAACCATAGACCACCTGCACGCCCGCGCGCTCCAGATCGCGCGCCCAGCGGATGTTGGCCTCCTCATCGAAACGGGCCTTCAGCTCGACCAGCGCGGTGACTGATTTGCCCGCCTCAGCCGCTTCAGCCAGAGCCTTGATGATCGGGCTGTCGGACGAGGTCCGGTAAAGCGTCTGCTTGATGGCAACCACGTCAGGATCGCGCGCAGCCTGGTTGAGATACTGCACAACGACATCGAACGATTCGTAAGGGTGATGGACCACGATGTCTTTCCTGCGGATCGCGGCAAAACAATCGCCGCCATGCTCGCGGATCCGCTCTGGAAAGCGTGCTTCATAACGCTTGAACTTGAGTTGGGGCCTGTCGACGCCGACAAGCTGCGACAGCTCGTTGAGGCCGATCATGCCGTCGATGGCGACAACCTCGTCCGGTTCGACCTTCAATTCGTGCACAATCATGGAACGCAGACGTTCGGGCATGGAGGCCTGCACTTCAAGCCGGATCACGACGCCGCGGCGGCGCTGCCTGAGCATGCTTTCGAACATGCGCACCAGATCCTCGGCCTCCTCCTCAAGTTCAAGGTCGGTGTCACGCACCACCCGGAACGAGCCATGCCCTCGCACCACGTAGCCGGGGAAAAGTTTGCCGATGAACAATTCGATGGTGTGCTCAAGTGCAATGAAGCGGTTGGCCCCGATCCGCGCCACATCCGGCATTTCGATGAAACGGTCAAAGCGGGAGGGAATGCGGATCAGCGCATTGAGCGCGCGGCCGTCGGTTTCGCGCGCCAGATCAAGCGCGATGGTGAAACCCAGGTTGGGAATGAACGGAAACGGATGGGCCGGATCGATCGCCAGTGGCGTCAGCACCGGAAAGACATAATTGAGGAAATGATCCTCCAGCCACATCCGGTCTTGCCGGGTCACGTCGGCAGGCTCGACGATGACGATGCCGGCACCTGCCAGATTGAGACGCAGCTCGCGCCAGCGCTTTTGCTGGTCGGCGGTGAGCGAAGCCACCGATTGCGCGATCCTGACCAGCTGCTGCGCCGGATTGAGGCCATCCTCGCTTGGCGTGGTGACGCCGGCCTTGACCTGTTCAATCAGGCCGGACACCCGCACCATGAAGAATTCATCGAGATTGTTGGCGGAAATCGACAGGAAGCGAAGCTGCTCGAGCAGAGGATGGTTGAGATTTGACGCCTCCTCCATCACACGCCGGTTGAACTGGATCCACGACAACTCGCGGTTCATGAAACGCTGAGGATCACGCTGCCATTTATGGGCCGTCTGCCTGGCGGGCAGCATCTTCTGTGCCGGTTTCGCATCTGCCGCCGTCGCCACTTTCGCAGGGGTCTTGCTGACTGCCTTCGTGGCAACGGCTTGGCCAGTTGAAAGGGCCTTTTCGGCTTCTGGCATTGCGCCTGCGGCAGGCTTTTCGGTCTCGGTCACAGGTGCCTTCCTCTTGCGTCCGGCTCCACCTGCTACATCCTTGTGACGTTCTGACGACATAGTGCCAGTTTGCCTTATTCCGCCGCAGTCGCAAGCTCGTCCGCATACTGGCAGGCGAAAACCCGCGTCACGCGCCTTCCGCGTTCAAGCGATGCACGATCAATGGCGTTGACCACCGCGCGGGCCTGCGCGAACGAACGCGGAATACGCAGGGCGACAGCGTCGATCACACCTGTATCGACGATCAGCTGGCGGTCGATGAACAGCTTGAACAACACCGCTTTCAGCAAAGCATCGTCTGGCGACTGGATGCGCACGGACGGTGCCAGCCTGAGGCGGGACAACAGATCAGGCGTGGCGATACCCCAGGCATCGGGTGCCGTGCGCGCCGTCAGGATCAACGCGCCTGAGCGCGAGCGGACGAGATTGATGAGGTGAAACAGCGCCGCTTCATCCATGGCACGAAGCCCGCAATCCTCGATCACCAGCGCGCCGTTCGATGCGAGTTCAGGCACGCGCGCCTGCGTGACCTCGGACGAGGCAACGCGCCAGGCATGAGACCGCTCGGCCCAGATGCCCGCAAGATGTGTCTTGCCGGAGCCTTCAGGCCCGATCAGGACGAGGGCCGGATCAGGCCAGGCCGGCCAGCTTTCGACAAGCGTGTAGGCATCCTCATTGGATGGGCCGACGATGAAGTCCTCAACCGCATAGCTCGGCTCCCCCGCCAGATCGAGTGCGAGCTGGGTGCTGCGCTGTGGCCTGGCTGCAGCCCCCTCAGACATCACCGAACTGCCGCTCCTTCAGCTTGCCACCGCTGTAGAGCGGGCTGGCTAGGTAGCGGCCAAGGGCAAAGCGGGCAAGAACGCCCGCCATCGCTGCCAGCGGCACCGCCAGCAACAGCCCGACAAAGCCGAACAGCGAGCCGAACGCCACGAGCGCGAACATCAGCCAGACAGGATGCAGGCCAACCGCCTCGCCCACCAGCTTTGGTGACAGGATGTTGCCTTCGATGAACTGGCCCGATGCGAAGATTGCAAAAGCGATCAATGGCATGGTCCAGTCAGGCCAGAACTGCACAGTGGCGACACCCACGGCCAGCAGAAGCCCCGTGATCGAGCCGATGTAGGGGATGAAGCTCAGGAAGCCTGAGACGATGCCGATCAGCACACCGAAATTGAGGCCCATCATCCACATACCGATGGCGTAATAGGAGCCCAGCAGCAGACAAACGAGTGATTGGCCTCGAATGAAGCCGGCAATGGCGCTGTCCATCTGGGTTACAAGGCCCCTGATGGTGTCGCGCTGTCTGACGGGAAGCCAACTGTCGATGGCCGCGACCATCTTGTCCCAGTCGACCAGAAGATAGAACGCGACAACCGGCGTGATCACCAGCAGTGAGATGATGCTGGCGATCGCCTGCCCACCGGCAAGAGCGGTCTGGCCCACCTTGGTTGCCCAGGCTGCCGCCTCGCCTGCAAAGTCACCAATCACCTTCTGCGCGTCCTTGAGGCCAGTGCCGCCACCCAGCCATTCGAACAAGGGCCCGCCGCGTTCGCTGGCAATGGCCTGGAGTTGCGAGACATAGCTCGGGAGTTTGGCCACAAAAGCGGACAGCTGCTGCGCCAGCACAGGCGCAAGCAGAACCAGCGCCAAGACGAATACCAGCACGAAGGCGGCCAGGATGCCGATGGTGGCCACAAGCCTGCTGACGCCCCAGCGCTCGAGGCGGCTCGCAAGCGGGTCCAGCAGGTAGGCCAGCACCAGTCCGGCCACGAACGGCAGAAGGACGCTGCCTAGCACATAGAGCACAAGCGACAGCACGATGAAGGCCGCAAACCAGAAGCCGAGTTGCTTTTGCAATGTCATGCCAGAACTCCGGACGCGTCGATCATCATGTCAAGGCAAGGTTCAGCTTGCCATGTGCTTCACCCAGAATGCCAGATAGGCTGCGGCTGAAGCCAGCGTCAACGCCGCGATGGTCCACATCGAGCCATCAAACCACAGCCCGAGCGAAACATCGAAGGCTTTTGCAGCCAACAGCGCCGCCGCGAAGGCGATCTGGGCGAAGGTGTTGAGCTTGCTGACCAGGAACGGACGCATCTCAACCGGGTTTTCAAGCACCCATGACAGGATCACGGCCGACACGATCAGGATGTCGCGCGAAATGACGAGGATGGCGACCCAGGCGGGGATGATGCCGACAATTGCCAGCGTCAGGTAGATCGATACAAGCAGGGCCTTGTCCGCCACCGGATCAAGATAGGCGCCCAGTTCGCTGCCCATGCCGAACCTGCGCGCCAGAAAGCCATCGACCGCATCCGACACGCCGGCAAGCACAAACAGCCCAAACGCAAGTTGCCAGTTGCCCTGAATGATCATCATGACCACGAGCGGCACCATCAGCAGTCGCCCGATCGTGATGAAATTCGGAATTGTCATGCAGATTTCGTTCCTGTGGCCGATGCAAGGCTCCCGGCTTGCGCCTGAGTCAGCAGATTAACCACCGAAAATCGCCCTGACGAGAGCATTCGTGCTTGCGATCCTGATCCGGGCTTTCTATCGCTCGTGCATCAAGGGGCGGCAAGCCATGTCACATCCAGAGCGGAATGGTCTGACCTACGCGCAGGCAGGCGTCGACATCGACGCCGGCAATGCCATGGTGGATGCCATCAAGCCCTTGGTCAGGGCTACCAAACGCGCTGGTGCTGATTCCGAGATTGGCGGCTTTGGCGGCCTGTTCGACCTCAAGGCGGCGGGCTTTTCCGACCCGATCCTGGTCGCCGCCAATGATGGCGTCGGCACCAAGGTCAAGATCGCCATCGAGACCGGCCTGCACACCACCATCGGCATCGACCTGGTCGCAATGTGTGTCAACGACATTGTGGTGCAAGGCGCCGAGCCATTGTTCTTCCTGGATTATTTCGCCACGGGCAAGCTGCGCCATGACACGGCCGTCGATATCGTCCACGGCATCGCAGATGGCTGCCGCCTGGCTGGTTGCGCGCTGATCGGCGGGGAAACCGCCGAAATGCCGGGACTGTATGCAGAGGATGACTATGACCTGGCCGGATTTGCGGTCGGGGCCGCGGAACGCGGCACGCTGCTGCCGCGCCGCGACCTCAAGGCAGGCGATGTCATCCTTGGATTGCCCTCGTCCGGGCTGCATTCCAACGGCTACTCACTGGCGCGCAAGGTTGTGGCACTCTCCGGACTGGACTGGACGGACGAAGCCCCCTTCGCGCCCGGCATCACGATGGGGGCCGCATTTCTCACGCCCACCTGCATCTATGTGAAGGCCCTTCTCCATGCCATCCGCACCACAGGCGGTGTGAAGGCGTTGGCGCACATCACCGGCGGCGGCTTTCCCGACAACATCCCGCGCGTGCTTCCCGAGGGCCTTGGCGCGCGGCTGGACCTCTCGGTGATCCACGCGCCAGCGATCTTCGGCTGGTTGTCCCGCACTGGCGGCATCACCGAGCGTGAAATGCTCCGGACGTTCAATTGCGGCGTCGGCATGGTGGCGGTGGTCGAGGCTGCGGATGTCGCAAAGGTCAGCACTGCTCTCGCAGAGATGAGATGCTCTCCGTTCGTGCTTGGCGAGATCACGGCTGGCGAGGATGAAGAGCGCGTGAGCTACACAGGCAAGCTCGCCCTGTGAGGCGGATACGAACCGCCGTGCTGATGTCCGGCGGCGGGTCCAACATGATGGCGCTCGTCGACGCAGCCTCAAGGCCTGACTATCCGGCTGATATCTGCCTTGTGCTGTCAAACAACCCTGATGCGGCAGGGCTGGCCAAGGCCGCCAGCCGAAGCATCAGCACCGAACTGGTCGATCACAAGCCCTTCGGCAAGGACAGGGCGGCATTTGATGCGGCCATTCACGCCCGCTTGTTGGCGCACGGGATAGAGTTTGTCGCCCTTGCAGGGTTCATGCGAATCCTCACGCCCGCTTTCGTGACGCTTTGGGAGGGACGGATGGTCAATATCCATCCCTCGCTTTTGCCAAGGCACAAGGGCCTGCACACCCATGCCCGCGCCATTGCGGCGGGTGACGCCGAGCATGGCTGCACGGTACATTGGGTGTCGCCTGATCTTGATGCCGGAGCCATCATCGCGCAGGCGCGTGTGCCGGTCCTGCCGGGAGACACTGAAGCTGCGCTGGCGGCACGTGTCCTGGTGCAGGAACACGTTTTGTATCCGGCGGCGCTGGCCACGGCAGTCGGGGGCCTCGTCAGCTAGCGAGCCCGGCCTTTCAGGTCGGGCGAACGAGCTTGCACCTGTCGATCTGCGCGAAGGCCTTTTCGCGGGTTGATTCATTGAACACGCTGGTGTCCCTGAAGGCCTGAACCTCTGGGTTCGTCATGGCTTTCACGGTACCGGTTGCGTAGCAGCTGCACGCCGAGTGAACCGCCTCACGAGTGGTCTGCTGCAACCGGGACTGGCTGATCAGGCAGGCGTCGAAAGCACGAAGCTGGATCTGGTAGCGCGACATGTTCTTGGTCTTCGGGTCAGGCTCCGGCAAGGGAGCCGTGCCTGCTGCGGCCAGGGCAGCAAATGGCGAGAGCGCCAGCGCGCTGACGAGAAGAAATGCCGACACTCTCATGTTCCCAACCCCTGTCTGACGTCTGATCCAGCCGTGAAGGCTGATTCCAGCCCCGCAACATGCCCATTGGTGTGGTCGCAAAGCAGCATGATGCCGTCAAGCCGTTAACCGCGTTTGGGGAAGGCAGACACATCACGGTTGAGCGCCGGATACCGCGTCGCTATGGTAAAAAAAGAGTTAATCATGCGTGAGGAGACCAGACCGTGTTCGCCAAAGTCGATGATCTTTGCCTCCAGGCCGTGAACCGCGTGGCCCGCCGCCTGCAGGAAGAGATGAATCTGACCATGCCGATGATCTTGCGGCAGGTAGTGACCGCGACGATCCTGGCAACGGTGCTGGCCATCATTGCGACGGCGCTGATGCGCACATCGGTTGCGACCGTGATCACGCTGGTGTTCGGCGTGGTCACGATCGGTTCGTTCTGGAGGCTTTTGCAGCGCTACGCGAAAGATTCCGAAAAGGACTGGAACTCCGATCTGGCCCGAGACTACATGGTCCGCGCCATCGGTGCCACGGAAGGACAGCGCCGCATGCGCCATGTCGGCCTGATCTTCTCGATCATGGCGCTCGCGCTGAGCATCAGCATCATCCAGTTCCGCCCGTTCGATCTGGTGGATCTGACCATGCTGTTCCTGATTTTCAGCACCATGGGCCACATGTATTTCAGTTGCGCCGAGCCAAAGCCTCCGGGGTCACAGCGCCGCGAGTTCAAGCTGGCCTATCAGAACGCGCCTTGAGATCGTCAAGTACCAATACAATCCTCATCCTGAACCCGTCGAAGGATGAGCTTCAGGTATGCATCAGGCTGGAATTCATCCTTCGACGGGTTCAGGATGAGGATTGTTGGAACTGGCAGCGGCTTTGCCCCAAACCCTACCCTGCCCGTACCCAGACCTTGTTGTCGTGAAAGGCCGCGCCGCCGA
>JANMHN010000338.1:0-11707 GCA_031375185.1 Allobosea sp.
ATCGACAAGCTCTATGATCTCAGCAAGCTGACGGGGGAATGCCTATGTCATGCTGCCGGGCCAGCCCGCACGCATATCGTCAGGATGTCGAATGCCTATGTGGCGGGGGACGCCTCTCCGAACTTCCTGCCGTCCGTGTTGAAAGAGGCGGTGGCGTGCGGCCATGTGACGATCCGCCAGTCGGCGGCATCATGCAAGGATTACATCGCGCTTGATGACGCGATTGCCGCGATCATCGCCATCGCCGAGCGCGGGCAGGACAAGGTCTACACCGTGGCAAGCGGGCATCTGACCAGCCATGGCGCAATCGCCGAAGGGTTGCGACAGCGCTTCGGCTTCACGGTGGATTTCCAGGCGGGCGGTGCAGATGACATCCAGCCGCACCTGCCGGTGTCGCGGCTGGCCGGGTTCATGGACTGGAGCCCGCGACGCCTGATGGATGACCTGCCAGATCTCGTGCAGGCCCTGCAGCGAGCTTGACGAATTCGGGCCCTGCCGCATCCGGCTTCGCAAAGGGTTAACCATATCGGTCTCATGCTGTGCTTTCTTCCAGGCTCAGGACCGAAGCATCATGCGCGTCATCATTCTCGCCGGAGGGCTCGGCACACGGATTTCCGAGGAATCCGACACCAAGCCCAAGCCGATGATCGAGGTGGGCGGACGCCCTCTGCTCTGGCATGTGATGAAAATCTATGCCGCGCAGGGCTTTGATGATTTCATCATCGCTGCCGGCTACAAGGCGGAGGTCATCAAGCGCTATTTCTATGAGGAAGCGCGGCTGTCTGGCGATCTTTTCGTCAATGCGGCCACTGGCGAGGTCACTCATTCAACGCCGGACACCGAAAGCTGGAAGGTCCGCATCGTCAACACGGGGCCGGACACCAACACCGGCGGGCGCATCCACCGGCTCAAGGCCCATATCGGCAATGAACCCTTCATGGTCACCTATGGCGACGGCGTGTCGGATGTCGACCTGAATGCGCTGCTGGCTCTCCACAAGGCCAAGGGCAAGCTCGCCACCATCACGGCCGTGCGCCCGCCAGCGCGGTTTGGCGGACTGAATTTCGACGGAGACGATCTCCTCAGCTTCAGTGAAAAACCGCAGACCGGTGAAGGCTGGATCAATGGCGGCTTTGCCATTCTCGAGCCGCGTTGCTTCGACTATCTCGCAAGCAAGGGCGACGATGCCAGCCTCGAGGTCGGCCTGTTCGAGGATCTGGCAAGGGAAGGGCAGATCGCGGCCTACCAGCACAAGGGCTTCTGGCAATGCGTCGACACCTTGCGCGAGCTTCGGCTGCTGCAATCGCTCTGGGCCGGGGGCAAGGCTCCGTGGAAGTCGTGGTAAGGGCGTTCCGTCGGTTCCGGTCCCATGGTTAATCAATCCTTTGCCATTGCCTGATAAGCCTTTCTGATCGGTCTGCGAGAGGGGTTTTCCATGTCCAAGCGTGAATGCGGCTCGTGCTCGCTGTGCTGCAAGGTGCTGGATGTGCCGGCGGTCTACAAACCGGCAGGGCAGTGGTGCAAGCATTTCGCGGCAGGGACGGGCTGCGAGATTCATCAGTTGCGGCCCAAGGCCTGCCGCGAGTTTGCCTGTCTCTGGCTCAAGGGCTACGGGCTTGGCGATGAATGGAAGCCCGAAACCGCCAAGTTCGTGATGGCGGAGGCCTATGAAGGCGATGTCATCATGGTGCATGTCGACCCCAAGCAGAAGAATGCCTGGCGGGCGGAACCTTATTACACCGCGCTCAAGCAGCTTGCAGAGAAGGTGATGGGCGATAACCAGTTGATCATGATTGTCGAGCCGACACGCCGATTTGTCCTGACGCCGGATCAGGAACTGGACATCGGTGATCCATCCCTGATCGTGAGCTGGCAGGTCACACGGCAGCAGACCGTTTCCGGCACAAGCTTCCATGTCGAGATGGAGGTTCTTGAAGCCGGCAAGACAGGTGGTGCCACCAATTTTGCAGAGGGCGCAGGCGAGGCCGCCAATTGATGGTGCTCAGTTCAGCCCCATCTTGAGCCGTTCGAGATAGGTGCCGGTGAAGATGTAAGGGCCGATATGGCCGATCTTCCGGTTGGCCAGACCCCAGATTTCTCCGCCGCATTTGGCGATCCAGCGTTCGCAGAACGAATAGTCTTCGGACAGCACATTGCTGCCGTCCTCGTTGGGCATGGCGTCGAAGAAGCTGTAGGTGGTGGTGTTGCCCAGGGTGTCAGGCCCGATGCTCTTGGGCTGTTCGCGGCGATCGACCGAGCCGGTCTCGATCATCTTGAGCAGCGTCTCCCGCTTGATCAGGGTGACGGCCATGCCGATGCCGCGCAGCGGAAACAGGCCTTCCTTCACCTCGATCTGGTCCGCATTGATGTAGCGCGCCACGAAACTTGCCGCAGCGGCCGAACATTCCTCCATGGAACGGCCAGCTTTTGCCGCTTCATAGAAAGCATCGAGCATCAGGATGCGGCGCGGGCAGATGGCGCCGATGACATCCTTGTTGGCGCGCAGGAGGTCAACGACGGTGTCGGCCTCGAATGTCATGTCGTCATCGATGAAGAGCAGATGCGTGAAGTGCTCGTTGGCGACCACATAGGAGGCCATCGAATTGCGGACCGTGGTTATTTCTGCCGAATCCACGTTCACGAAATTCGAGATCACGCCGATTTCATTGAGCAAGGTCGTTGTCTTGATCAGGCAGGCGGCAGTGTGTGTCATGATCGTGCCGCGGATGCTGGGCATTCCGATCACCATGTTGAGGGGTTTGCCCTTGCCTGACATCCGCTGTCTCCCGAACCCGCTGCTTTCAGGAGAGGGATAGGTGATTCACGGCCAGACTCATAACAAAACCCGCAAACACATCATGAAACCGGCGGAGATCGCTCCCCGCCGGTTCGCTTGACGCCTCTTTGTACCCAGAGGTTTCTGCCGGGATCAGAACAGACGCAGGATGGCCTGGTCGGACTGGTTGGCCAGCGACAGGGCCGTGATCGACAGCTGCTGGCGGGTCTGCAGCGAGGTCAGGGCTGCGCCCTCCTCGTTGATGTCCGCAAGCGTCAGAAGATCCGCACCGTCGTTGAAGTTGGCGATCGCGCTCTTGTTGAAATCCTGGCGGTTGTTCAGGATGTTGGCATTGGTCGCGAAGGCGGCCTGTGTGCCGGCAATCGAGGCTTTCGCCGAGCGGATCTTGGTCAGGGCGTTCGAGATTTCCCGGTCGCTCTGGAAACCGCGCACGGCATCACCTGTTTCCGCCGCGACGTTGTCGAGAGAGAAACCGAGGGCGGTAGCGTCGAGACGGCGGCCCTGCGTGGTGATCGAGGTGGTGTTCTCTTCGTTGAAGCCAACGCGGAGGAAGTCGCCCTGCAGCAGGTTGGTGCCGTTGTAGCCGGCGTCGAGTGCAGTGTTGCGCACCTGGGCCAGAACTTCACGGAAACCTGCAGCAGCCGCCCTGCGTGTTTCCTGCTGGGTTGAACCGCCAGCCAGAACAACCGACTGCGAGGCCGTGCCGGTGGTGATCACCGATGCGTTCGCACCAACAGCGCCTGAGAACGAGAACACATCGAGCGTGTTGTTCGCCGTGCCGGTGGTGTTGGTCTGGTTGATGCGGATGGCGTAGGTGTTGCCCAGCGCGTCCGTGCCAGCCAGGTTGTTCTCGATGACGAGGTTGCCCGCGTCATTGAGATAGGCCGAAACGCGGTTTGACTGGCCAGCCACGTTGAGACCACCGGTGGCGGTCGTATTCAGCGTGTCGATGGCTGACTGGACCGTTGCCGTGCCGAGGGAGACCGTCGAAGAACCGATCGTGCTCACGATGGCGCCTGCCGCGTTCAGTGTCACGATGTCCACACGGAACGAGTCGCCTGACTGGAGACGGTTCTGGGCAGTGCCGCCAGCAGCTTCAAAGAAGTTCTGGGAGGCATCTGCAACACCAGTCGTGGCGTTGCGGAACGTGAAGGTTGTGACGGCCTTGGCGTTGGTGCCGGCTGTGTTGAGAGCAGCGCGGAGTGTGCCTTCAGCCTGATCGAGCGAGGAGCGCATTGAAGAAAGCGCCTTGTCGGTCTGCTTCAGGACGTTGAGTCCGAGGCCGATATTGTCCTGAATGGACGCGAGGCCGCGTGCCTTCGAGGAGAACGAGTCCGCCACGAAGAAGTTGAGCGCATTGTCCAGGGCCGAGTTGACCTTCTTGCCTGTCGCCAGGCGGTTGTTGGTCGTCTTGATGTTGTCCTGGAGATCCTGGAGTGAGTTCAGGGCATTTTTCATGCCGGCTGTGAGTGAAATAGCCATGGGAGGATCCTTTCTGGGTCCGAAGTCAGGTTTCTGGATTGGACGAACTTCTGTTCGCCGTTCCACCTGCCAAACTGGATGGGGCCTCCTAATGCTTCCTCAAGTTGTGTGGTGAACAGGTTTTAACGTTAAAAGGGTGTTGAGCATGGTGGTTAAAATTCTGTCCGTCATGGTCGGGCTTGACCCGACCACCCCGGCAACCAGCTAGCTACCCATGCCGATATCGCCACTCAGATCGTTCCAATGCGGGTTCACTGTCTCAATCAGATCGATCTTCCATGCTCTCAGCCAGCGTTTAAGGCTGGTCTCACGTTGAATTGCATGTGTGATGTCTTCAAACATCTCGAACCAGACAAGGTGGTGAAGATTGTACTTGCCAGTGAAGCTACGGCTTGAGGCAAGGCGATGCTCGCTGACACGGCGCGCAAGATCTGCTGTCACGCCGATGTAGAGAACGCCACGGGGCTTGTTCGTCAGAATATAGACGGCAGAGGATTTCATGTGGACTGAACTGGTTGCCGGGATGGTCGGGTCAAGCCCGACCATGACGTAATCCACCTCCCAAAACACAAACGGCGGGCTCCTTTCGGAACCCGCCGCTTTTTTCGCCCTTGGCCTTCTGGCTGCCGGAGCGTGGTGCGTCATCGGCGCGTTCTGCGCCTGGAACATCGGCCTTTGAAGATGGATCAGAACAGACGCAGGATGGCCTGATCGGACTGGTTGGCCAGCGAGAGCGAGGTGACCGAGAGCTGCTGGCGGGTCTGCAGCGAGGAGAGGGTCGCGCCTTCCTCGTTGATGTCCGCCAGTGTCAGGAGATCCGCGCCGTCGTTGAAGTTCTTGACCGCGAATTTCGTGAAGTCCTGGCGGTTGGTCAGAAGGTTCGAGTTCGAGGCGAATGTTGTCTGCAAGCCTGCCAGGTCACTCTTGGCCAACCGAACCTTGGCCAGTGCGTTGGAGATTTCCTTGTCGGACTGGAAATTCCGCAACGCGTCACCCGTGCTTGCCGCGACGTTGTCGAGCGAGAAGCCGATGGCGGCAGCGTCAATCCTGCGGCCCTGGGTGGTCAGCGAGGTGGTTTCGTCCTCATTGAACACGGTGCGCAGGAAATCGCCCTGCAGCAGGTTCGTGCCGTTGTAACCTGCGTCGAGCGCGGTGTTGCGCACTTGGTTCAACACTTCTCGGAAGCCTGAGGCGGCTGCGCGCCGGGTTTCCTGCAATGTTGCGCTGCCTGCAATGACGGCGGACTGCGAAGCCGTGCCGGTGGTGATGACAGAGGTGTTGGCACCGACCGCGCCGGAGAACGAGAACACGTCGAGCGTATTGGCTGCGGTGCCGGTGGTGTTGGTCTGGTTGATGCGGAGGGCAAAGGTGAAGCCGGATGAATCGATCCCGTTCACACCATTCTCGACCACGAGGTTGCCGGCATCGTTCAGGTAGGCCGAAACGCGCTGCGACTGGCTGGCGACGTTGAGCGTGCTGCCCACAGTGGTGTTGATCGTGTCGATCACCGACTGGACCGTGGCCGTGCCGGCCGTGATCGAGGCCGTGCCGAGCGTGGCCTGAATGACGCCGTTGGCGTTCAACGTGACGAGGTTGACGGTGAAGGAATCGCCCGACTGGAGGCGGTTTTGGGCGGAGCCACCGGCAGCTTCAAAGAAGTTGACGTTGGCATCAGCCGCGCCGGTGACCGCATTGCGGAAGTTGAACGTCGTGACAGCCTTGGCGTTCGTGCCGGCGGTGTTGAGAGAGGCGCGCAACGTGCCTTCAGCCTGTTCCAGCGAGGTGCGGATCGAGGTCAGCGCCTTGTCGGTCTGCTTGAGGACGTTGAGGCCAAGGCCGATATTGTCGAGGATGGTCGAGAGGCCGCGGGCCTTCGAATTGAACGAATCCGCGACAAAGAAGTTGAGCGCGTTGTCGAGGGCCGAATTGACCTTCTTGCCGGTTGCAAGGCGCTTGTTGGTTCCTTCAATCTGATCCTGGATGTTGGTCAGTGAAGACAGGGCATTCTTCATGCCGAGCGTGAGAGACGCACGTTCCATTGTTTACGCACCATTCTTGGTCGTTGGCAGTGCGTTCTGCACTGGCCAGCCCTTCTGGCTGACACCAAAGAACATGGAGCGTTAAGTTTAATACGAGGTAAATCGTAACCAAGAAAATGCGCGATGCGTTCACCATGCGCATGATCATTGCGCTGGATCGGCATCATCCCGGTTCAGGCGATGCGCGACACCCTGGCGTCGCTGGCGCCCTGCCGATCTTCGCTGTCGCGCAACTGGCTGAGATAGTCGCGCAGCTTGAGCGTGACCTCATCAGGATACTGCTTGATGATTTCGCCCGTGCGCGTGTCAACGGAACGCGACACCAGTTCACGGCTGCGCGGATCGATGACGTTCCGTCTCTGGATGAAGTCGCGCAAAGTGGCTTCGCGAACCACCTGCTCGGCGGAACGATCCCGCTTCACGTCGATTACGACGGCGGGTGTGTCACCCACAGCACGCACCGCGTCCTGCGAGGGAAGAACTGTCGGGACGGCTCTCGCGCCGCCCTGCGTGGGCTCCACACGGTTCGCAAGCGCTGGGCTTGCGGCGGCGGGAGCCAATTTAATCCCGCCGAGATCCATTTTCAGACCCTCCTGGTCCACACCATCCGGATTGCTGGCACGATCAGGATGTCACAAGGACGTTAAGGGCCGGTAAGAAAGATTGGTGAATCGTAAATTGACGTTGTGTCAGCAATCTTCACGTTTCAGAGCTTTTTGCTCACCATGATCGGCCCGGAACTTTGCCTGTGAGGGGCTTCGGTGACGGCGCCGTATCCGCTGCGGCCATACCCCTGCGGCTGGATTGTGCGGCCCGCATCCTTGGCGAGGTTGCGCACGATGGTCTCGGACACGGCCCGTGCCGTCGCCAGTACGGCCTGGTTGGTTTCCAGAAGTTCGCTGAACTCCTGATGCGCGCCCTTGAGCCGCTTCACATCCTCCGGCACGAAGCGCGCGAGGGCGACGGCATTGGCTTTCAACACCTCGAGCCCGCGCATGTACTTGCCGGACAATTCCGTCTTTTTCGGCTCACGCTCCAGCGCCGCGCCGATCTGCCCTTCGCGCATGAGCTGCGTTTCCTCGCCAATCACATGGGCAAGGCTGCCAAGCGTCGTCATGACAGCGTCAACCAGTTGCCGCGCCTCGGGGGCACTGGCAACACGGGCGCGCTCACTCTGGTGGGTTTCATTTTGCAACGGAGCGCTCCTGCATCTGGAGCATCTGCCGGTAGATCGTGTCCGAGACACCGATCCCGCCGGACTTGGCGACGCTCTTGGCATATTCATTGACGAGCATGCCGCGATAGACGCCGCCACCCGTGCCGTTCTCCCCCAGGGGGCCTTCCGGCGCTTCCTGCGGGAAGACCTGGGACATCATGTTCTCAAGGAACATGGTCTCGAAGTCGTTGGCGGTTTTCCGGGTCTTCTGCTCGCTGGCCGTGAGCGCTTGCTTGACGGCACCCAGTGCGGATGCGGTAGCGCCAAGAGCCAGCTTTGCTGCCGGAAGTGCCAGTCCTGGAAGGGCAAGGGTCATCACATCACCTCGATTTCTGCTTGAAGGGCGCCAGCCGTCTTGATGGCCTGCAGGATGGAAATCATGTCGCGCGGGCCGATGCCCAGCGCGTTGAGCCCATCGACGAGATCGCGCAGCGAAACGCTTTCCTTGACGATGGCGAGTTTGTTGCCGCCTTCGGTATCGACCTTGACGGCGGTGCGCGGCACAACGGCTGTAACGCCATTCGAGAGCACGCCGGGCTGGGACACCTGTGGCTGTTCCGAGATCGTCACAGTGAGGTTGCCCTGCGCCACAGCCACGGTTGAGACACGAACATCGCGGCCCATGACAATGATGCCGGAGCGCTCGTCGATGACGATGCGGGCGGTCTGGTCAGGCTCGACGCGCAACTGCTCGATTTCCGTGAGCAGGCGGATCATGTTGCCCTGGTACTTGGCCGGGATCTGGATCACGACAGTCGAGGGATCGGTGGGCTCTGCTGTCGCGGAACCCATGAAATCGTTGATCGCCGCAGCCATGCGCCGCGCGGTGGTGAAGTCCGGATTGCGCAGTGACAGGCGCAGCGTCTTGAGCTTGTTCAGGGCAAACTCGATCTCGCGCTCGACCATCGCCCCGTTGGCAATGCGGCCCACGGTCGGCACGCCGCGCGTCACGCTGGCGGCATCGCCCTGCGCCGAGAAACCGGAAATGGCGACGGCACCCTGGCTGACGGCATAGACCTCGCCATCAGCCCCAAGCAGCGGCGTCACCAGAAGCGTGCCGCCCTGTAGTGATTTGGCATCACCCAGCGACGACACCGTGACATCGACCTTGCTGCCTTGGGTCGCAAAAGCGGGCAGGGTTGAGGTGACGATCACGGCTGCCATGTTGGCGGTGCGCATGTTGGCTCCGCGCGTGTTGACGCCGAGGCGCTCCAGCATGGCCTGCGCCGACTGGCGGGTGAAGGGCGCGTTGTTGAGCGTGTCACCTGTGCCGTTGAGGCCCACCACGATGCCATAGCCGACCAACTGGTTCTGGCGGACACCCTCGACAGATGCCAGATCCTTGATGCGCGACATGGCCTCGGCGGGCAGGGTACCGAAGCTGCCAAGCGCGAGAAGCGCGGCAACGGCCAGAAAGCGGATCGGACGGGCTGCCATGCGGATGGTCATGAATCTCACGTTCTGGCTCGGCTGACGTATCACGCGGGTTCCGAAACGGATCTTGAATGGGCCTGGTTCGGACACGATGTCCGTCCACTCCCCAGCGAGGAGCGTGCCAAAACGATCAGTTGGTATTTCGTGCATGAAATCAGTGTTTTACTCTATTCCCAGTTTCTCGATGACGGTACTGGTCCATGGTCTTTTTTGCCGGATGCGGCAGGATTTGCCGGGCCTGAAACGCATCGTTAACCATGTTGGCGGCAAGGTGGCACATGTTTCCGATTGATCCTCGATCCCAGATCCAGCGCGCCACGTCTGCGCTTGCACGGCCTGCACAAGGCTCTGGCGCGCGGTTTTCGCTGGATGGCTCAAAGGTCATGTCTTCGACGATGACCGGTGTGTCCACTGCCATGCCGATGGACGGACTTCTGGCGCTTCAGGCGAATGAAGACTCGACCGAGCGCAAGAAGCGGCAGGTCAAACGTGGGCATGATCTTCTGGACGGGCTCGACCGGCTCAAGGCAGCGTTGCTGGCGGGTATCGTGCCCGTGGCGCATCTGGGCCAGCTCAAGGCGCAGCTGGAGAACCGGCGCGAACTCAGCAACGATCCTGGACTGGATGACGTGCTGGCGCATATCGAGTTGCGCGTCGCTGTCGAATTGGCAAAACTGGGGCGCTGAAAACGTCACGCGAAACAGGATCACTGCCTTGCAAAATGCTGCGGCCTTCTCCGGCGTCTACCCGATCCTTTATTGCTATTTCACATCCGACAACCGCATCGATGATGCGGCCATGTCAGCGCAGATTGAGGCCTGCCTGGAGCTGAAGCCTGCGGGGCTGGCCGTGCTGGGGCTGGCCACCGAGATCATGAAACTGAGCACGGCGGAAAAGCTGCACCTGATCCACCACACATTGCGCTGCGTCGCTGGCCGGGTGCCGGTGGCGGTCACGATCGGCGGCACGGACAATGCCGAGCGCGATCTGTTGCTTGATCACGCGAAAGGCGAGGGCGCATCCTGGCTCATCCTCCAGCCGGCGCCTGATGCGATCAGCAGCGAAGCTGACCTCATCTCGTCCTTCAGCGCCATGATGGCGCGTGCCGACATGCCTGTCGCCATCCAGCATGCGCCGCAATTTCTTGGTGCGGCCCTGTCATCGGCCGGGTTCAACACGCTGCGCGAGCGCCATGCCGGTTTCAGCTTGCTCAAGGGTGAAGGCTCAGCACTGGACACCGAACGGCTCGCGGCCGAAACAGGCCAGCATTTTTCGATTTTCGCCGGACGTGCCGGCCTTGAATGGCCGGACATGATCCGGGCTGGGGCGTCAGGCCTGATCCCGGCGCCCGAACTGCTCGATGTGATGCTGGAGATCGACCGGCGCATGAGGTCCGGCGATGAGGCAGGTGTGGAAGCGCTCTATCAGCAGGCGTTGCCTGTTGTCACCTTCATCATGCAGTCTCTTCAATCGCTGCACACCTATGGCAAGAGGTTGCTTGCGCAACGCATCGGGCTTGGCCCGGTGCATGACCGTGGACCGTTTACCGCTCCGACTGAGCTGGGGCTTGAGATCCTGCGGCGGCGTTCGGTGTTCCTGAAAGAGTGGGGAGCGCAGGTTTAAGCCAGCGCGATGCAGGAGAAGGCCACCCGTGCCTTGGTCGGCACGCCAAACCTTGCCGTATGGCGCGCAGGCAGGCCGCCTGGAAAATGCTTCACATATTCCTCGTTGCAGGCGGCATAGTCGGCGGGATTGCTGATCAGCATGGTGAACTGGGTCGCTCTCGCCAGCGAACTCCCCGCGTCTTCCAGAATCCGGCTGATCAGGGCCAGCGCATTGCGCACTTCTTCCTGCGGGGTGACGCCCCTGTGGATGCCACGCGCTGGATCATGGGGCGCGGAATGGCCCGACACGAAGACAAAGCCGCCTGCTACCAGCGCGCGGCTGAAGGGTCTGGCGGAACCGGGTTCAGGCTGATCGATGAAGGTGAGCATGATCGCGTGCTTTCGGGGGCAATTGCGCAGGTCAATTCCGGCGGGCGGGCTGGGGCGGCTGTGGTGTGATGGCGGGCAGTTCGGTGGAGCCTGCGGTCGCTGGGCCGGGCGGGGCTCCACCACCATCGCCGCGTGCCGCACGGGCGCGGTTTGCGAGCGACACGGTCAGTTTTTCAGCCGCTTCGGCTGACATGGAGGCCAGAACCTCTGACATCTTGCGCGGGTTCATCTGCAATACGACTGGCACCAGCACGTCTGATGGCAGGCGGTCGAAGACACGGGCCGCGTCCTTCGGCTTCATGTTTTCATACATGATCACGAGCCGTTTCAGGCCCTGTGCTTCCGTGCCTTCCTTCTCGTCCTTCTTGGCATCGAGCTTGTCTTCGACAGCTTTCAGTTCTCCAACCCGGCCATCGAGCTTGCGCTCGGCTGTTTCCAGCAGCTTTTCACGCATGTCGAGTTCGCGCTGGCGGGCGTCGATCGCATCACGCCGTTCGCCAAGACGCTCGACCAGTGCGCGTTCCGCCGGTGACAAGGCGCGCTGGCCCTGATTCATGACCGCCGAACGGTCCTTGATCGAGGCTTCCGGGGGCATGGCCTGTGCAAGCTGGTCCTTCGGCACATCATCCTTGACCTTCGAATCCTTGTCTCTGGCATCCTTGTCCTTCGCAGGAACCGAGCCCGTGATGTCGGGAGACGGGATCACATAAGGTTCGCGGGCACGGGCCCACATCTGGGTGACGCC
>JANMHN010000348.1:0-13517 GCA_031375185.1 Allobosea sp.
CATCCCGATACAAAGAAGCCGGGGTGGTCGGGTCAAGCCCGACCATGACGGCAAAAGGCAAAGAGCAACACCATGCCCACCACCCTTTTCCCGCCCGTTGACGGCCCGGCCATCACCAAGGCGCTGCGCCAGGCTGCATCCGAACGCATCCTCGTCATCGACGGCGCGATGGGCACGGAAATCCAGAACCTGAAACTCTCGGAAAGCGATTTTCGCGGGACACGCTTCCAGGGCTGGAACCATGACCTCAAGGGCAACAACGATCTTCTCGCCCTGACCATGCCGGATGCGATCCGCCAGATCCATCTTGATTACTTCCTCGCCGGTTCAGACATCGTCGAGACCAACACCTTCTCGTCCACCGAAATCGCCCAGGCCGACTACGGCATGGAGGCGCTGGCCTATGAGCTGAACGTCGAATCCGCCCGTCTCGCCCGCGAGGCTGCCATCCTCGCCGAAAAGCACGATGGCCGGGTGCGTTATGTTGCAGGTGCCGTCGGGCCGACCAACCGCACACTGTCGATCTCGCCGGATGTCAACAATCCCGGCTTCCGCGCCGTGACCTTCGACCAGGTGCGTGACAGCTATGCCGAGCAGGTGCGCGGGCTGATCGATGGCGGGGCACAGATCATCCTGATCGAGACCATCTTTGACACGCTCAATGCCAAGGCGGCCATCGTCGCGGTCGAGAACGTCTTCCACGAGCGTGGCATCCGCCTGCCGGTGATGATCTCCGGCACGATCACCGACCTTTCGGGGCGTACGCTGTCAGGCCAGACGACCGAGGCCTTCTGGTATTCGGTGAAGCATGCCAACCCGCTCACCATTGGCCTGAATTGCGCGCTTGGCGCGAGGGAAATGCGTGCCCATATCGCCGACCTCTCCCGCGTCGCCGACACGCTTGTCTGCGCCTACCCGAACGCCGGCCTGCCCAACGAGTTCGGCCTTTATGACGAGCGCCCGGAAGCCACCGCTCACATGCTGGCGGAGTTTGCCGATAGCGGCCTCGTCAACATGGTCGGTGGCTGCTGCGGCACGACCCCGGCCCATATCCGCGCCATCGCCGAAGCCGTGAAGGGCAAAGCCCCGCGCAAGCCCGCGACACCGAAGACCATGCTGCGGCTGGCTGGCCTCGAGCCGTTCAATCTCGATGACAACATCCGCTTTGTGAACATCGGCGAGCGCACCAACGTCACCGGTTCCGCCAAGTTCCGCAAGCTGATCAAGGATGGCGACTTTGCCGCCGCGCTCGATGTGGCCCGCGACCAAGTGGCCAACGGCGCCCAGGTCATCGATGTCAACATGGATGAAGGCCTGCTCGACTCGGAAAAGGCCATGGTCGAGTACCTCAACCTGATCGCCTCGGAGCCGGACATCTCACGCGTGCCGATCATGGTCGATTCGTCAAAGTTCCCGGTGATCGAGGCTGGCCTCAAGACCATTCAGGGCAAGCCGGTGGTCAACTCCATTTCGATGAAGGAAGGCATCCCCGCTTTCATCGAACAGGCCCGCATCTGCCGCCTCTATGGCGCGGCGGTCGTGGTCATGGCCTTCGACGAGCTGGGGCAGGCCGACAGCTACGAGCGCAAGGTCGAGATCTGCACCCGCGCCTACAACATCCTCGTGAATGAGGTCGGCTTTCCGCCCGAAGACATCATCTTCGATCCCAACATCTTCGCGGTCGCCACCGGCATCGAGGAGCACAACGACTACGGCAACGCCTTCATCAACGCGACGAAGACGATCCGCGAGACCTTGCCGCATGCACACATTTCGGGCGGCGTCTCGAACCTGTCATTCTCGTTCCGCGGCAACGAACCCGTGCGCGAGGCGATGCACTCCGTGTTCCTGTATCATTGCATCAATGTCGGCATGGATATGGGCATCGTGAATGCCGGCCAGCTTGGCGTCTATGAGAACCTCGACCCCGAACTGCGCGACCTGTGCGAGGATGTGGTGCTCAACCGCCGCTCAGACGCCACCGAACGCCTGCTTGATGCGGCCGCCCGCTTCAAGGGCGATGGTTCGGTTTCGGTGAACCTGAAGGATATGGCCTGGCGCGATAACCCTGTCGAAAAACGGCTGGAACACGCGCTGGTCAACGGCATCACCGAATTCATCAATGTCGACACGGAAGAAGCGCGCGCCAAGGCCGAGCGCCCGCTGCATGTCATCGAAGGGCCGCTGATGGCGGGCATGAATGTGGTCGGTGACCTGTTCGGCGCGGGCAAGATGTTCCTGCCTCAGGTGGTCAAGTCCGCCCGCGTCATGAAGCAGGCAGTAGCCTACCTCATGCCCTATATGGAGGAGGAAAAGCGGCTGTCAGGCCAGAGCCAGTCGAGCGCTGCCGGCAAGGTGCTGATGGCGACGGTCAAGGGCGATGTCCACGACATCGGCAAGAACATCGTCGGGGTCGTGCTCCAGTGCAACAACTACGAGGTCATCGACCTTGGCGTGATGGTGCCCGCCGCAAAAATCCTCGAAGTGGCGCGCCGGGAGAATGTCGACATCATCGGCCTCAGCGGGCTGATCACACCATCGCTCGACGAGATGGTGCATGTCGCCGCCGAGATGGAGCGCGAGGGCTTCAGTATTCCGCTGCTGATCGGCGGGGCCACCACCTCCCGCGTTCACACGGCGGTGAAGATCCACCCGGCCTATGATCGCGGACAGGCGGTCTACGTCACCGATGCCAGCCGCGCCGTCGGTGTGGTTTCGACGCTGTTGTCGAATGACAATCGCGGCGGTTATCTTGAAACCGTTCAGGCGGAATACAAGAAGGTCGCAGACGCGCACCGCCGCTCGGAAGCCGACAAGCAGCGGCTGCCGCTGGCCAAGGCCCGCGCCAATGCGGCGAAGATCGATTGGACGAGCTACACTCCGCCCAAGCCCACGTTCACAGGCACACGCACCTTCCGCACCTACGATCTGGCAGACCTTGTCACCTGCATCGACTGGACGCCGTTCTTCCAGACATGGGAACTGAAAGGCCGCTACCCCGCCATCCTCAGCGATGAAAAGCAGGGTGCTGCCGCAAGCGCGCTCTGGGATGATGCCCAGGCGATGTTGAAGCGCATCGTCGAGGAGCGCTGGTTCAACCCCAAGGCCGTGATCGGCTTCTGGCCCGCAAATGCCGTCGGCGATGACATCCGCCTGTTCAAGGGCGACAGCAGGGTGGAGGAACTTGCCACCTTCTTCGGCCTGCGCCAGCAGCTTTCCAAGCGCGATGGCCGCCCGAACGTCTGCCTCAGCGATTTCGTCGCCCCGCAATCCAGCGGCAAGGCAGATTATATCGGCGGCTTTGTCGTAACGGCAGGCCCGGAGGAAGAACGCATCGCCGACAAGTTCGCCCGCGACAATGACGACTATCGCTCGATCATGGTGAAAGCCTTGGCAGACCGCATCGCGGAAGCCTTCGCCGAGCGCATGCACCAGCGCGTGCGCAAGGAGTTCTGGGGTTATGCGGCGGATGAGACCGTCAGCAACGATGAGCTGATCCTCGAACAGTACCAGGGCATCCGCCCTGCTCCCGGCTATCCGGCCCAGCCCGACCACACGGAGAAAGCGACGCTGTTCAAGCTGCTGAATGCCGAGAAGAGCTCAGGCGTGAAACTGACCGAGAGCTTCGCCATGTGGCCGGGCTCGTCCGTATCCGGGCTCTACCTCTCCCATCCGGATGCCTATTATTTCGGCGTGGCGAAGGTCGAGCGCGACCAGGTCGAGGACTACGCTGCCCGCAAGGATATGAGCATCTTCGAGATCGAACGCTGGCTCTCGCCGATCCTGAACTACGATCCGCTGGCATACCGGGTGGAGGCGGCGGAGTGAGGCTTCTTGTCGTTGCAGCCGTCATGCTGCTTCAGCAGGCGGCAACTCCCGCGGTTGCCCAACAACGCTCGCCCACATGGACGGAAACGAAGTGCCTTCGCTACAAGGCGGCCTGGGGTGAACTGGTCAAGCAGCGCGGTCTGGCGGGACTTGGACAGGAATTCCTCACACGCCATCAAGCTTTCATCGACACCGGATGCAGGGCCTCGACCAATGTCTGCCCGCGCACGGATGGGGAGCTTGAGGTGGCTGACATGATGGTCGTCGCAGCCCTCAATGGCGGCATGGCCAGCACCTTTCCACCATTTTCCTGCAAGAAATGACCACCAAGCTTATCCGCCCCGCCATTCGCGCTGACCTGCCCCGCATCCACGAGGTGCGCCACGGCACGGCCGAGAACCGGCTGACCGACCCATCCAAGGTCACCAGCGAGGAGGTGCTGTGGTACCTGGACCACGCGATCTTTCTCGTCAGTGAGGACGGGTCGGGAACTGTGCAGGGCTTTGCCTGCGCCAACCATCAGACAGGCTATATCTGGGCGCTGTTCGTCATCGACGGTGAGCACAGGAAGGGTCATGGCACAGCGTTATTGGACGCGATGCTGTCCAGGCTGCAAGCATTCGGCAATCGCCAGGCGCATTTGACCACTGGCGCTGGAACATCAGCTGAAAGGTTCTACCGTTCACGCGGCTGGATCGATACGGGACGAACATTGACCGGCGAAGTCGCATTTCGGCTGCCTATTTGACCGGTCGGCACCTGCCATGATCGTTTTGCCAGCCTTTCCATCACGCCTTGCCAGACTCAAGCCGCGCGCGTTGCCTTGCTGACGGTCGCCAGATGGGACACCATCAGCTTGATGATCAGCCGGGCGTCTTCCGGTAACGCCGAAATCTTCCAGAGCATGTCGACCAATTCCCTGTCATCGGCCAGATAGGTCAATTGGGCTGTTCTGTTTACAACGGTATCGTCGGCATTCTGGCTCATGATGTGTCGGCTCCCAGCGTGATGACCAATCCGCACGATGGAGATGAGACACCGCGAATCAGCATTGAATACAACTATCACGAGCGTTTTTATGCGCCAATAGCGTGTATTTATCGCGCTATGATTGTACTACTCCCGCCGCAGCGCCTCGATCGGGTCGAGTTGTGCCGCCCGCCGCGCCGGATAGAAGCCGAAAAACACACCTACCAGCCCGGAAACACCAACGGCAATCAGCACGGATTCCGGCGACACCAGCACGGGCCAGCCAGCTGTGCGCGCAATGGCCACAGCGATGCCGAGCCCGAGCGCAACGCCGACCGCCCCGCCAATCGACGCCAGCGTGGTGGCCTCGATCAGGAACTGGGCCAGCACGTCGCGAGGCCTCGCACCAACGGCGAGCCTCAGCCCGATCTCGCGCGTGCGCTCGGTGACGGACACAAGCATGATGTTCATGATGCCGATGCCGCCCACCAACAGAGAGACCGCAGCGACCGCAGCCAGCAGGAATGACAAGGTATTGGCGCTGGCCGTGGCTGTGTTGGCGATTTCGGTCAGGTTCCGGATGCTGAAATCATCTTCCGCCTCTTCGGTCAGGCGGTGTCGCTGGCGCAGCAGCGCGCGGATTTCCTCGATGCCGTTGGTCATCGTGGCTTCCTCGTCAAACTTGACAAACACGGACGCAACCGAGCGGTCCTTGGCATAGTTTCGGCCCATGATACGGCGTCGCCCGGTTTCCAGCGGCACGAAGATCACGTCATCCTGGTCCTGGCCGAAAGCGGACTGGCCCTTGGCGGCAGCGACCCCGATGATCTTGAAGGGCGTGTTGCGCACGCGGATGATCTGGTCGAGCGGGTCGTCCGAGCCGAACAGCGTGCGTGCGACCGTCTGCCCGAGGATCGCCACGATCTCCCCTCGCCTCAACTCGTCCGGATCGAACATCCTGCCGACGGGGACATCCCATTCACGGGCCGCGAAAAAATCATTGTCCACGGCCTGGATGCCTGTCGACCAGTTTGCGCCCTGGTAAATGGCCTGCGCCTGCGTGCGGATGAAAGGCGCGGCAGCCCCGATGCCCTCGATCTCGCGCTTGATGGCGCGGGCGTCCTCGTCAGTGAGTGAGGACGACGCTCCCGCACCCAGCCTCACGCCGCCGACCTGCACGTTTCCGGCGGAGATGATGGCAAGGTTTGCCCCCAGTGACCTGATCTGGTCATTGACGCGGGCCTTGGCACCCGAACCGATCGCCACCATCGCGATCACGGCTGCCACACCGATGATGATGCCCAGCATGGTCAGTATGCTGCGCAGAGCGTTGGCGGAAATGGCCTGCAGGGCGGAGCGGAGCGCCTCCATGAAGCTCATGATGCAGCCTCCGCCAGAAGCTCGTTCAGCCCATCCTCGGCCCGCGCGGGCTCCTGCCGGGTGTCGGACATGATGCGTCCGTCGCGGAAGCGCACCACCCGCCTGGCATGGCGCGCCACTTCCGGGTCATGGGTCACGATCACCACCGTGACACCTTCGCGGTTGAGATGCTGGAACAGGGCCAGGATATCAAGCGCGGTCTTGCTGTCGAGCGCGCCCGTGGGCTCATCCGCCAGCACCAGCCTGGGGTCGTTCACCAGTGCCCGCGCAATGGCGACACGCTGTTGCTGCCCGCCTGAAAGCTGCATGGGGCGGTGATGCCAGCGATCCGCCAGTCCGACCCGTGCCAGCGCTTCCAGCGAGCGCTTGCGGCGGGCCTTTGCGTTGAACCCGGCATAGAGCATGGGCAACTCCGCGTTCGTGGCGGCATCGGCACGGGGCAGCAGGTTGAATTGCTGGAACACGAAACCGATTTTCTGGTTGCGCAAGGCGGCAAGTCCGTTGGCGTCAAGCTGGTCCACCATCACGCCATCGAGCTTGTAAGAGCCGCCCGTTGGCTTGTCGAGGCAGCCGATCAGGTTCATCAACGTGGACTTTCCGGACCCTGACGGCCCCATGATCGCAACCATGTCGCCAGCCTCGATGTCCAGGTCGATCCGGTCCAGCGCCACCACGCGCCCGGCGTCCAGATCATAGACCCGGGACAGTTCACGCGCTTCGATGAGAGCCATCTTGCCGCGCCTAGATCATCCCGCATTGAGATGGGACGCATCTCAATGCGGAAAGATGATCGGTCATCATAAACTGGAGCATTGCGTCCTCACAAGACCGGTTCCCACGTTTGCGCGCAATGCCCTAGAACAGGCGCGGGCTGCGCGGCGTGGCGGCGACAGGCTGCGCGGAGCGCAGGGGTCCCCCGCCCGTGATCAGGTTGGCGCCCGGTGCAAGATCAGCACCGATGATCTCGGTCATGGCACCATCCGTCACGCCAAGCCGCACATCGATGCCGCGCGGCTGGCCATCCTCTCCAAGCACATGCACGCGTCCGGGCGTGGTGTCGCGCTGGCGCTGGCGCCCCTGCTCGGTCAACGACTGGACGATTTTCTCGAAACGAGCACGCCGTTCCGGGTCGAGAGCTTCACCGATCTTCCGGCTGTTGTCGCGCCGCATGAGCTGTGCATTTCGGCGGATTTCCTCGGGGCTTGCACCTTGCCGTTCGGCACGGAGGCGCTCGCGTCCCTCTTCAAGGATGGCGTCGATGGCCTTGATCTGCTCGGGCGTGGGTTTCACGTCGTTGATGATGCGTTCGCGCATCACCTGCGCTGCACGGTTGCCGACATTGCCGCCGCCTGCCTGCGCGAACGGGCCGGGGTCTTCGGGCTGCACCGAGCTTCCGGCCACCAGCGCAGCCGTGTTGACAGGCTTGAACCTGATCGCGGCATTTGGCGCACGCAGCACATTGGCACGCTCGTCGGTGATGATCTGCAGGTTGGCCGTCATGCCCGGCAACAGGGCCATGTCCTGATTGTTCACGGTGATCACGCCCGTGTAGGTCACGACATTCTGCACCGTCTGCGCGCCGAGCCTGACCAGCTTCACGGTTCCCTCGAAGGTGCGATTCGGGAAGGCATTGACCGTGAACGAGACCTTCTGGTTGGGTTTGATGCGCCCCACATCGGCCTCATCGACATTGGAGTAAATCTCGATCTCGCGCAGGTCCTGCGCCACCGTGAACAGCGTCGGCGATGAGAGCGAAGCCGCGACCGTCTGGCCAAGTTCGATCTGGCGCTGGACCACCACGCCATCGACAGGCGAACGGATGTCGGTGTTGGAGAGGTCGATCTCAATGTCCTTGAGCCGCGCCAGACGCTGCAGCACCACGGCGTCCGAGGCCGCGACCTGCGCTGTCGCCAGGGCGATATCGGCATCGAGACCGAGAATTTCGGCACGCGCCGATGCAGCCTGCGCATCAACCGATGCCAGTTGCGATGTCTGGACATCGACCTGGGTTCTGGCGGCATCGAACACGGCACGCGAACCGGACCCTGATTTGAACAGGTCGGACTGCCGGTCGAGCGTGCGACGATTTTCCGCCAGTGTCGCCTCGGCGCGGGCGCGCTGCGCGGCAATGTCGCGCAGGTTGGCATCAGCCCTGAGCCGCGTCGCACGGGCACGCTCGAGTTGGGCCCGTTTCACACCGAGATCGGCTTGCGCTGCGGACACTTCGGCGGCTGCCCCGTCGCGCCGCGACCGGATCTGATCCGAGAACAGCCGCGCAACGATCTGCCCGGCCTTTACCTGTGAATTGAAGTCAACAAGGATTTCGACAATCAGGCCTGAAAGCTGCGACCCGACGAGCACTGTTGACACAGGTGTCAGCGTCCCTGTTGCACGCACCGATGCGATGATCGGCCCCCGGTCGATGCTGGCAAGCCGGAAAGGTGGATCGTTCCGGTTGCTGCCTGACACAGAATAGGCATACCCGCCCGCCGCCGCTGAAAGCAGCGCAACCAGAGCAACAGGCCAGAGCCAACGTTTCAAAGCCATGTCCTCGAAGCCGCACGGATTTCGCGAATGTCAGGCGAAGACCATATCACTCTTTCAACCCGGAAAAAGGCGGATGTTCATGACAATTTGGCAATGTTGGCACCGTTACGAGGCCCGCTCATGCGGCCTTGATGGCGATCTGCGCGATCAGATCGCGCAATGTCGTGATCGTCGAGGCATCCGCGACGCCGTCCACACGTTCCTGACGCCAATGGCGCTGGAAGGCCGCCACGACGGCTTCGGTCCTGTCACAGAAATCGCCCGTAACGGGCAGCCCGTAGCCGAACATCGCAAACATGGCCTGCAGCGCCTCCACAGGTGCGCCGCTGTCGCCCCGGCCGAAAAAGCGCCCACTCCTGATCGGGGCCGGCCTGACCCACAGGCCAAGATCAGCCTCGGCCAGTTGGGCCCATGGGAAGCTCTCGCCCGGATCGATCTTGCGCCCCGGCGCGACATCGGAATGGGCCAGCACCCGCTCCGGCGGGATGTGCCAACGCTCGCAGATGTCTCGGCAAAGCGCCATGGTGGCAGCCATCTGCACATCCGGATAGGCCGGCATCCCGCCTGGATGACCAGGATTGGCGATCTCGATCCCGATGGAGCATGAGTTGATGTCGGTCTCGCCATGCCAGGATGAAAGCCCTGCGTGCCAGGCACGGCGATTCTCCGGCACGAGTTGCAGGATGTGGCCATTCTCGAACACGAAATAGTGCGACGAGACATTTGAAACTGGATTGCACAGCCACTGCAAGGCCTGCCCGGCCTCAGGCATGCCTGTGTAATGCACGATCAGCATGTCGGGGTTTCGGGCTTCGCGACCATCGGCATGCTTGCGCGGCCCATGATTCGGCGAGGCAAAGACCTTGGCCGCAAGCGCGCTGTCAGGCTTGACCGGATCTGCCATATCTATGCTCAGCCCGTGGTTTCTGGCGATGCCGCGAGTGCAGGTGCCTTGGCTGCAGGTGCGTTGGCTGCAGATACTTCGGCTGCAGGTGCTTTGGCTGCAGGTGTCGGCAAACGCTCCTGCGATGGCGCCACCATGCGCCCCGGCTCCCTGGAAATCCGCTCCCACGCTGCATTGATCACGCTCATGCGCGTCGTCGCGATGCCGACCGCCTCAGGCGGCATCCCGCGTGCGATGGCCTTATCGGGATGATAAGCCGCAACCAGACGCAGCCATGCGCTGCGGATGTCAGCGGTCGTCATGCTGCGGTTGACGCCGAGAATGACATAAGGATCGTCTGCCCTGCGAACGTGCCGGGCCTCGATCTGCGCAAAGCGGGCAGAATCAAAGCCGAAAATGCCACTGACGGCCAACAGATAATCGTGTTCGGCATCATGCAGGATGCCGTCTGCCGCCGCCACCTGAAACAGACCGTCGAGCACGTCTTCGAGAAGCGCGGGCTCATCGCCGAACAGATCGGCAAGCTGGCGTGCATAGGCTTCGAAGCCAGCGGTTGTGGCCTTTGCCAGATCAAACAAGGCATTAATGCGCGGCATGTCCTTTTCCGGCGCATCAATGATACGGCGGAAAGCCATGACCTCGTCGCGTGTCACCACGCCATCTGAACGCGCCATCTTGGCGGACAACGCCACGATGCCCGTCGCAAAAACAATCGACCGGGAGGGCGAGGCAAACAGCCCGCCTTCCCGGTCAACCAGAACATGACCTGCAACGACGCCGATCAGCGCACCCAGAGGTCCGCCAATGGCCAACCCAAGGCCTGCGCCACCAAGTTTGCCCCACATGGCGTTCCACATGGGCGCGGCCCCGGATCAGATGCGGATATCAGTAGCGGTAGCAGTAACCATCGCTGGCGAGGTAGGTGCCGCGTGGGCAACGACCAGAACTGGTCGGGGTCGTGGCAGCGCCGATGACCGCGCCGCTGACAGCACCGATGGCTGCACCCGCAGCCACACCGCGTGACCCTGCAACCGCGCCGCCGAGCAGGGCACCGGCACCTGCGCCGATCAGGCCGCCACCAACCGCCCGTTCACCAGGTGAATTGCACGCAGCCAGCGAAAGGCCGACGACCGCAAGCGCCAAAATCTTCTTCATGTTCTCAACTCCCTGTTCTCTTTCGCGCTCAGGCCGAGCCCGCCGCAATAACCAGTCTGCGCATGTGAAACTGTCAGAATTCAGACATCCCGACAACAGACCGAACGTGCCGATGGTGCATTGGTTCCCTGATGAATCATCAATCAGCGACCAATCACACTAAACAGGCTGCCTTTGCAAAAAGCTAGGGCCGATACCGCTGAACGGGAACAGGCAACAAAGCCAACCTTCACAGCGGCGCGCGGGCCTCGTCCTTGATCGTATCCAGAGCCAGGGTGGTGCGCACGTTGCGGACGTTGGCCAGAGCGGTCATGTCACTGACAAACGCCTGAAAGGCTTTCATGTCAGCGGCCACGCACATCAGCAGGAAATCCATGTCGCCGGAGATCGTCCAGCACTGCCGCACCATCGGCATGGCGCGCACATGGGCGGAAAAGGCGTCAAGGTCGGGGCCAGCCTGACTTGCCAGATGCACGAAGGCGAAGAACGAAACCTCGAAACCCAGCTTCTTCTCGTCCACCAGCGCCCGATAGCCGGTGATCACGCCGGCCTCTTCCAGCGCACGGACGCGGCGAAGGGCCGGCGGTGGTGACATACCGAGGCGGTGCGCCAGGTCCACATTGGTCATGCGCCCGTCGCCTTGAAGCGCCTTCAGGATCATCAGGTCGGTCTCGTCAAGCCGTGACGGCACGTTGGGCGCTCTTTCCAGATGAGGCAAACTGCCAGTTTCGTTGCGCCCGTGGCGCAGCAATCAACATGCCATTCAAGCCATGTCAGAACTGCCGCTGGAATAGCGCCGCGATCTTTGGCACACAAGCTCTCTTGCAAGCGCTGTTGCAAGCGCTGTTGAACCACCACAAGGACAGATGGCCCGTGACGCCAACGAGCTGGATCATCACTGACGGGAAGGCTGGTGATCTGGCCCAGTGCGTCGGCGTCGCCGAAGCCATGGGCCTGACCGCCAGCCAGCGCGTGGTCAAGCCGCAAGCGCCGTTCACCTGGCTGATGCCGCGCGGGCCGATCGACCCGCGCGAAGGCCCCGGCAAGGCGAACAGCCCCATTGCGCCGCCCTATCCGGACATCCTCATCGCTTCGGGCCGCAGGGCCGTCCCCTATCTGCGTGCTGTCAAGACACTCTCGCGCGGCCAGACTTTCACCATCTTTCTGAAGGATCCGCGCACCGGCCCGAAGGCGGCAGACTTCATCTGGGTTCCGGCCCATGACCGCCTGCGCGGGTCCAATGTGATGACCACACTGACGTCTCCGCACACGGTCAGCCAGGAAGCCCTGGCCGTGGCACGCGCGCGTCCGCCCCGGCAGATTGCCGCGCTCGAACATCCCCGCGTCGCCGTGCTGGTCGGTGGCGACAGCCGCCATCACCGGTTCAGACCCGATGACATCACGCGCTTCGCGGCAAGCCTGTCGAAGCTGGCAGTCACGGGTGCATCGCTGATGGGATCACGCTCGCGCCGCACGTCCGAAGCGCTGGCAACGGCGGTGGCAGCCGTGTTCAAGGGCAGCGGCGGCTGGTGGTGGGATGGCGATGGCGACAACCCCTACATGGCGTTGCTGGCCAATGCCGACGCTATTGTCGTCACCGCCGACAGTGTCAACATGATCGGCGAGGCGGCAGCCACAGGCATGCCCGTGCTGGTGTTCGAGCCATCAGGCGGGCATGGCAAGATCGGCAAGTTCCTCAACGGTCTGGCCGATCACGGAAGTGTGCATCGCTTCGATGGTAACCTTGTCGGACGGCCCTACGAACCCTTAGATAGTACGCGAGAGATTGCGCAGGCAGCGCTCAAGGCCTTTGCAGCGCATCGCCAGACACGCGGGCCTTGAGACCCGACGGGAGACAGAACATGGCCAACCTGCATGCCAGGATGATGATCGTCGGCTCCGGTCCCGCGGGCTACACCGCTGCCATCTATGCAGCCCGCGCCATGCTGGAGCCGGTGATGGTCTCCGGTTTCCAGCCAGGCGGCCAGTTGATGATCACCACCGATGTCGAGAATTTCCCTGGCTTCGCAGATGTCATCCAGGGCCCGTGGCTGATGGAGCAGATGAAGAAACAGGCCGAACATGTCGGCACGAAGATGGTCTCCGACCATATCTCGAAAGTCGATCTCTCCGGCCACCCGTTCCGTCTCTGGGGAGATGGCGGCGACACCTATTCCTGCGAGGCTCTGGTGATCGCCACCGGCGCGCAGGCCAAATGGCTTGGCATCCCGTCCGAACAGACCTTCCAGGGCTTCGGTGTGTCGGCCTGCGCCACATGCGACGGATTCTTTTTCCGTAACCGCGAGGTCGTGGTGGTCGGAGGCGGCAATTCGGCGGTCGAGGAAAGCCTGTATCTCGCCAATCTCGCCAGCAAGGTCACACTGGTCCACCGCCGCGATTCCCTGAAGGCCGAAAAGATCCTTCAGGACCGGCTGCTCAAGCATCCCAAGGTGGAGGTGATCTGGGATTCCGCCGTGGACGAGATCTGCGGCGTGCCTCCCGGCGGCGAAGGTCCGCCCGGCGTCACCCATGTGCGCCTGAAGAACCTCAAGACCGGAGCACTGTCCGACGTGAAGGCCGACGGCGTGTTCGTCGCCATTGGCCACAAGCCGTCGACGGAGCTGTTCACCGGCCAGGTCGCCATGAAGGAGAGCGGCTACATCATCACCAGGCCCAACTCCACCGCAACCAACATCCCCGGCGTGTTCGCGGCAGGGGACGTGGCCGACGACAC
>JANMHN010000357.1:0-5995 GCA_031375185.1 Allobosea sp.
CGTCGAAAGCGGCACGACCTTTCTGATCGTGACGCACAATCTCGAACTTGCCAAACGGTGCGACCGGATTGTCGAAGTGGTCGATGGGCGAATGGTGCAACCGAACTGACGGAAGTTGCACCACAACATTCAGCAGCCGAGCTTGCATGCCTCGGACGGGTTCCAGCGAATGAGGCGCACGATCAGAGCGCCGGGCTCACGCACCGGCTCATTGCCGACCGACAAGACCTTGCCATCATGGGGTGCCTTGTACTCAGCCACAGTTTTCCCGAACGCATCCATCTGGCGGGCGAGGAGCTGACCAGTCGTGACGCTATCGAGCAGGCCAACCTTGAACTCCACGAAGCCGCCGACCGTTGCCCTGAGCGATGTATTCTCATTGCCGAGGAACGGCTTTGTCGTGGGTGGAGCATCGGTGGCGGAGCCTTCGATCATCTTGAGTGCCGTCATGACGCGATGGACACCCAGCACGCTGCGATCGATCAGATCCTGCTGCCAGACCCCGGCGCGACCAATTTCGTATGTCACGGCAGGAATGTTGGCCCGCACGAATTCCGTCTCCACACTGCCCTTCTCGCCGCTGTCATACTTGATGATGTCCGGCGCAATCATCTCTGCGAGCATGCGCACCTTCTCATTGCGCGGGTCTGCGTAGACAAATGTCGGATAGGCTGTTCCGCGACTTTGGGAATGCAGGTCGATGACATAGTCGACATTTCCCATCCACAGCTTCTGCCAGACGCGGCCTGCAAACCGGTTCGTCGCATCGCCCTTCATTTCGTCCCCGGGCATGACCCTGTTGAGGTTGGCCGCAGAGCCCCCGTCATCGGACATGATGTAATTGCGGTTGCCATGCAGCATGCCTGGAATGTTCAAGCCGGGAATACCGATGATCGTGCCGCTCAACTTCTGCGGGTCGATCTCGTGCGCCACACGCTGCACGACGCGGATGCCATTGAGTTCGTCCCCGTGCACGCCCGAATTCAGGAGAAGGCGCGGACCGGCTTCCTTTCCTCGATTGACGATCACCGGGACATACCAGGATTGGCCGACGCTGGTGTCCATGCCCTTGAACCAGAAATGATAGACCTTGCCGCGAGGCAGCGCCTCTACATCGAGCTTTTCGATGATGGGCACTCCGCGAATGGCATCCTGGGCCGATGCGGCAGTCAACGCCATAGCGCTGCAGGCCGCGAGAAATCCCATCGCAAGCAATCTTGTTCTCATGGTCGTGCTCCAATTTTTAGTTGTTTGGCGGGTCAACTATGTTGCAACCCTGACAATCAGCTTGCCGAAGTTCTTGCCTTCGAGAAGCCCGATGAATGCCTCCGGCGCCTTGTCGAGACCATCGACGATGTCTTCCCGGTGCTTGATCTTGCCGTCTTTCACCCAAGTGCTCATCTGCTGGTAGAACTCACCGAAGCGCGGCCCGTAATCGTCGAAAATGATGAAGCCATGCATCGTGATGCGCTTGCGCAGGATCATGCCCGTGAGCAGAGCCAGACGGTCTGGCCCAGGCGGCAGGCTGGTCGCGTTGTAGCCGGCGATCATGCCACAGACCGGGATGCGCGCCTTTGGGTTAAGCAGCGGCATGACTGCATCGAACACCACACCTCCCACACTCTCAAAGTAGACGTCGATGCCTGTTGGACAGGCTGCTGCGAGCCGCGCCGGAAGGTCGGTGCTGCGATGGTCGATGCAGGCGTCAAATCCCAGCTCCTCGACGACATAGCGGCACTTGTCTGCCCCGCCAGCTATCCCGACCGCGCGGCATCCCTTGATCTTGGCAATCTGGCCCACGACTGAGCCCACGGCTCCGCTTGCGGCGGCAACCACGACGGTTTCGTTTGTCTTTGGCCGCCCAATGTCGAGCAGACCCATAAAGGCCGTGAAACCCGGCATCCCGAGAACGCCGAGAGCAAGCGCGGGATGGGAGATCGCCGAATCCAGCTTCGTCAGTCCCTTTCCGTCGGAAAGATCGTATTGCTGCCAGCCGGCAAAGCCGAGCACCAGATCGTTGACCTTGAGTTTGTCATGCTTGGAGGCGACCACGCGTGAAACGGTCCCACCAACCATCACGTCGCCGAGCGCTACTGGAGCTGCATACGACGGCGCGTCGCTCATGCGTCCCCGCATGTAGGGATCCAGCGACAGGTAGAGTGTCTGTGTAAGAACTTGCCCGACCGTTGGTTGGACAACGTCCCGCTCGTCTGGCCGGAAGTTCTCAACGGTCGGCGCGCCTTTCGGACGCGTCGAGAGCAGAATTCTACGATTGATGCGGCGTGCTTCAGGCATGGCGATGTCCACGTTGAGGAGCGGAACGGCTTGGTGTGATTGTGAAGATCGAGGGCATAGTTTTAGCCGCTGGCGACAGCTGAGCGGCAGGGCCGGAATCTACGCAGGCAAGTGTCGGCGCCAACAGGAAGTGGCCACAACAACAGGTCGAAATGCGCCATCGGTTTCGATCTCTGGGTAGTTTCCGAGCCTTCTGCGCCGCCAACGCTGCCGCTAGTTTCTGATGAGCTTTGAATCCGGACCTGTCCCTTACGCGGCAAGTTTGATTGCGAAGAGTGTCTCAAATGATGTGCTCAATCGGCACTCGGGAGGATCGATGATGGATAGCGCGACAAACATTCCGGCAGACCAACCGCTGTCCTCAGGCAATCGCAATTCGGCTTTGCCAATAACGCCGATATGGCTGGCGTTATTCGGCATCTTGCTCGTCGTACTGGGAGGGTTAGCCTTCACCAGTGTCGTCATGGCCACGATCGTATCGGTTTACTTCGTGGCGATCAGTATGGTGATGGCGGGTGCTGCGGAAATTGCCCTCGGTTTCCGATCACCATCGGCACGCCGCAAGCTGACATGGATTCTCATCGGAACACTCTACATCCTCGCCGGCTCGTTTGCGTTCTTCAATCCTTTGCTTGCTGCTGGCGTGCTCACACTGTTATTGGGCGCGTCGCTCATTGCCGTCGGCATTGTGCGCCTGATCTTGTCTTTTCAAATGCGATCAGATCGTCGGTGGTGGTGGATGTCGCTGTCCACTGCGATCACACTGATGCTCGGCGTCTTGGTTTTGGCGCAGTGGCCAATATCCAGCCTCTACATTCTTGGCATTTTCCTGAGTGTTGATCTTGTCTTCGCTGGTCTGTGCTGGATCGTGATCGGTGCAGCGGCCGTGTCGACGAAAGCTGGTGCCACCGGGCAGACGTCATGACCCGCAAGGAGCATGCTGGACGCAGATTTCAGCGCGATCCCAGTGGCCCAACCATGAGATTGCGGGAATTAATCGCAGCCCTGCGCGCAAGACACGGCTCCGCCACATCGCTCCTTCAGCGGATCGATCCTGCGATTGTCGATGAGCTTCATGCCTATACCGCCCATCGGAATATCGATTTGATGGATTTCGCGGCGGATTGCCTTGAGCATTTGGCGGCCGACGCTGCAGACACACTCTGGCAGCTCGGCATTGAACGGCACGCACTCATCACTGACGATCCGGAGACGGCGCTCGTCAGCGGTGTTCTGCAGACAGCGGTTCGCTCCCGCCTGCAGAAAGGCCAGCGCCTTGAACCGGGAACGACAGTCCGGACGGTGTTCATCGGCTTCAGCCGCGCAGGTCATCCCTACACCATGGCCTGAGCCGAGCGATCAAAGCCATAATCCCGATACGCGGCATGAACCCCTCATCTGCCGCGCACACCAAACCCATCAGGAGCCAGACATGACTCATTTGTTCACGAATGGCGATCCATCGCAGCCCGTCGAGACGCCAAACCTGCCGCCTGCGCCGCGTGAATTTCCGGCTGTCGAGCCCGAACCTGATGCTCCTCAGCCGCAGGAAATGCCGCCCAATGCGCCATTGGAAGTGCCGCAACCGGGACAACAGCCGATAATCACACCGCAAAGGGCGTGATTGGCCAGGACTGGACCAGCGACGCCGGGCATCGCTTCAATCGTTCAAAGCCCAACCTCACACCGGTATCGGCTTCAGGTGGTCAGCGATCTCGTGGTTCGGCACTTTCGTCAGATCATGCGCGAACTCGGCAACGATTGTCGCGCACACCTTGTCCGATATCGCGCTGCGCAGATCACCAAGGGTCGCCGGCGGCGCGGCGATGATCAGGCGATTGTACGCCCCGGCCTGAAGCTGCTGCGCGAGAATCTCGGCGAGATGGTTGGCAAACTTTGTCTTCTGGTCGCGGTGTGGGTCAGTCTTGGCCTCGATGGCCGAGCGTCGTGACCCCATCGAACTGAAGCTGCGTCCCTGGCGATCCGTCACCAGATCATGCGTGGCGGAATGGTCGCCTTCGAAGACAAGCCCGTCGACGGGTATCCAGTCATGCCGGGTGGGCGCTTGGCCTTGTGCGCTCTGTTGCCCATCGCCGTGGGCAAGGCCGCTGTTCACGAGGATGCGCGCACGCGCGCCGTCTGCGATCAAGGCCCAGGTTCTGAGTGGCTTCATGGTGTCTCCCGATGGTCACGAGGAAAGCCGCCGACGGCCCAAAGGCCATCGGCGGCAGATGGCTCAGCCAGCCAGATCAGCTGACGCGGATATCGTTCTCGACGGCTGTCGTGCCGGGCGCGGCCCATGCGGTAGCTCCGGCGGTCTGGCGGTCGTACCAAGTATCGACGGTTCCGGTCAGCTTCACCTTGCCGCCGTCGGCGGTGACAAACACGGTCTGCGGATCGAAGAACCACGAACGATGCAGCGCGTGGGTGATGTCGTCAGTAATGTTGGCCGTGTTGACGCGCGGCTTGATCGTGATGTTGTTCGACACACCGACAACGCCTGCGAGCCAGCGCAGGTCCTGTGCAGCCGCGTTCTTCTGATAGCTCCATTCGACCGTGCCTGTCAGTGTGACCCAGCCCTTCTCGACTTTCACCTTAACCGCATCGCGTGGAACAGAGCTGTTCCAGGTCAGGCGGTTGACGGCTGCGGTCGCGATCGCTTCGTCGTCGTGCTTGACACTGAAGGGGAGACGAACCTCGATCTCCTCGGCGACTGCCTTGACGCCCTTGACACGGCCCGTCGCCATTTCAGCGGCATATTTTTCCACATAGGAGCCGACATGGCCCATCAGCGTGACCACGCCATCCTTGGCGGTCACGCCAATGTGGGCGGCATCAACGCTCGGCTCCCACTTCAATTCGGCGAGAACGGCGGATTTCAGTTCGTTGTCGTGTGACATGATGGTTTCCAATCTTTTGAGATGTGGTTGCTGTTGAGCAGCGAACTTCCAAAAAGCTTAGCTTGAAGAACTCTGCGGTTCAGACCGAAGACGTGACAGCGCCACACATGCAGCGGCTGCCATCGCCATTCGGATGCCGGAACCTACCGGGAATCGGGGTGTGTCCGTCAGGTTCGGAAACTACCCATTCGCGTTGAGCGACGCACATGTCTGCCAGCGTCCGCCATGCCGCTGCCGTCTCTGGGTAGATTCCGAACCTACCGGCTTCATCTCAGCACGGTACGAATGTTGACGCGCACTCACGGCGTTCCGGTTTGTGGGGACCCGATTATAGCCCGGTCTGACTCCAGCCGATGCTTCACAGCCGTTCAGCAAGGAACATCCGCCCATGAAAGATTTTGCATGAAGGGTTTCGTCAAAAACATCGAAGTCATCGCAACGGAAAACGCGAACTTTCGGCAGGTGCTCTACACCGCGCTTCATTGCCAGCTGGTCGTGATGTCGCTGAAGCCCGGCAAGGACATCGGCCTGGAAGTGCACACGCTCGACCAGTTCTTTCGGGTCGAGGAAGGCATCGGGCACGCTGTCCTTGATGATGTAAGCACGGCCATCAGTGCTGGTTTCGCCGTCCTGGTTCCGGCTGGCACACGGCACAACATCATCAACACCGGCAAAGAGCCGCTGAAGCTTTACACGCTCTATTCACCGCCAAACCACCGCGATGGCGTTGTACATGCGACACGCGCTGATGCCGATGCCGACAACGAAGCGTTCGACGGCGTGCCGACTGAACGGCGCAT
>JANMHN010000441.1:0-2535 GCA_031375185.1 Allobosea sp.
GATTTCGGGCCGGGCTATCTTGAGCAGGACCGCGCCAGCCGCCAGATGCTGTATCGCAGCGCGATGGCGCGCGAATGGGGCAGCTACGCGCCTGACGACAAGGCCATCTGCGAGGCGTTCGTTGCCGGCATCAATGCCTACATCGCGCTGTGCAAGCGCGAACCCGAGCGCCTGCCGCCGGAGTTTGGCCTGATGGGCACCAGGCCGCAGCGCTGGAAAGCGGCGGATGTCGTGCGCATCCGCACCCATTCACTCGGTCGCAACGCCATCTCCGAAATCCTTCGCGCCATCGTGCTGGCCGGAGCCGACCTTGAAACCGACCTGATACGCCGCTCGCTGCACCCGCACGTGACGCCCCGTGTGCCTGACGGACTTGATCCGGCCATTGTGCCGCTGGCGGCGCTGGACCTGCTCAAGCTCGCCGCTACCGACGTGCGCTTCACGCCCGAGCGGCTGGCCGCGCCACTCGGCGACGCTCCCAGGTGGCGCAAGGTAACGGACCTCGGCGACGTGCTGCGCGACGCGGAGTTCACCGGCTCGAACAACTGGGTGGTGAGCGCCAAGCTCAGCGGCACGGGCGCGCCGATCCTGGCCTCCGACCCGCACCGCAACCACGCCCTGCCCTCCCTGCGCTATATTGCGCACCTGACAGCGCCCGGCCTCAACGTGATCGGCGCGGGAGAAGCCTGCACGCCGGGCATTTCGTTCGGCCACAACGGCCAACTCGCTTTTTCCGGCACGATTTTCTACATCGATCAGGAGGATGTCTTCATCCTGCAAAAAGCGCCGGATGATCCCGATGTCTTCATCGAGTCCGGCAGGCGGCGGCGCATCAGGACCATCATGCAAACCGTGAAGGTCAAGGGCCATCCTGACCAGCCCATCCGGCTGCGTTTCTCGCCCCATGGCCCGGTCTTCCATGAAACAGCCACGCACGCCTTTGCCATCCGTTCGGTGGCGCAGGAGCCCGGCACCGGGCCATATCTCGGTTCGCTGTCAGGCATGCGTGAGACGACCGTGAAGGGCTATGCGGCCTCCCTCCACCGCAACAAGATGCCATCGACCAACCATGTCTTTGCCGACAGGGCTGGCAATATTGCCTGGCGGCCCGGCGGCCTGGCTCCGATGCGCACCGGATATGACGGGCTGTTGCCGGTGCCCGCCAATGGTCTGCATCGCTGGGCAGGCTTCATGAATGCGGACGAGATGCCACTGGTGATCAACCCGCCATGTGGCTGGCTGGCCACCGCAAACGCCATGAACCTGCCGCCGAACTGGGACCACGCACACAAGGCGCTTGGCTTCGAGTGGGTGGAATATGCCCGGCTGAACCGCATCGAGGAGGTGCTGGGCGCAGCGACATCCCATGGCGTGAAGGATGCCGCCGCCTTGCAGACCGACGTGGTGTCGCTGCCTGCCCGGCGCATGGCGAACCTGGCGCTGGGGCTACCGCCGAATACCGGGATCGCTCCCGCACAGCGGCTGTTCAAGGGCTGGGATGGCGCGCTGGCCAAGGAGAGCGCAGCGGCTGCGCTGTTTGAAATCTGGTGGATGAAACATCTCAAGCCTGGCCTGCTGGCGCTGCTGGTCAAGAACGAATCACTGCGCACCCTGATGGTGCCGGTGGACCAGGAAACCGCGCTGACATTGCTGGAAGTGCCGGACATGCGCTTTGGCGATGATCCAATCGCCGCGCGCGACAGGTTGCTCGCCAGCACGCTCACCGCTGCGCTGGCCGATCTGTCGAAACGCCTTGGCGCAGACCCAACCACCTGGGCCTGGGGCAAGTTGCACCATGGCCATTTCGTGCATCCGCTGGCGGATATGGCCGGTGCAAAAGCCGCAGGTCTGCGCGACATCGGCCCGTGGCCGATGGGCGGCTCGATGTCATCGCCGATGCACACGGGCTATCGGCTCAGCGATTTCCGCGTGATTGCAGGCGCCTCATTCCGCATGTTGGTCGACCTTGCCGATCCCGACCGCTCGGTCTGCATCAATGCGCCCGGCCAGTCGGGCGACCCACGCAGCAAGCACTACGATGATCTCGCACCGATCTGGGCGGCGGGCGGCTACGTGCCGATGCTGTTCACGACCAAGGCGGTGGATGCGGCGGCGGTGGAGCGGATCGAGCTTGCGCCATCGCGCAAAACACGTCGTCATGGGCGGGCTTGACTGGTTGGGATGGGTTAGATTGTCTTCGCCGGAGGCATGTTCGCATTGCCACCAAGCTCGCATAGCAGCCGTGACATGCTTCAAATTGTATAAACACAACGTTGCTCATTGCACTGACCCCGCCCTCAATATGAGCCCGTCGAAGGACGAGGGGTCCAGTTTGGTGCATCCTTGAAGCTCATCCTTCGACGAGCTCAGATTGAGGATTGGGGGTGTGATCAACGTTGCGTTCCGCGTCATTCCGGGATGCCGGAGGCAGGCCCGGAAACCATGATGCGGCAAGGAACGAGGATCAGCGTTGGCTGCTCTTGCAGCGCGCACGCATGGCGTGATGGGTTCCGGGCTCGGCTTTGCCGCCCCGGA
>JANMHN010000403.1:0-3506 GCA_031375185.1 Allobosea sp.
CGCCTGAACATCGCCACGCCGCGCCGAGCATCCAGCAGCGCCAGATCCTGCGGTGTCGACACGATCACAGCGCCCGCCAGCGGGGTCTGCTGCGCCATGGTGAGTTGCGCGTCACCGGTGCCGGGCGGCATGTCGACGATCAGCACGTCAAGCTCGCCCCAGGCGACCTCCCGCAGCATCTGGGTGATGGCGGAGATCACCATCGGGCCGCGCCAGATCATCGGTGTTTCCTCATCGATCAGGAAGCCGATGGACATGATCTTGAGGCCATAGGCTTCCATCGGGGCCAGTGTGCGGCCCGAGATCAGCCTAGGCCGCCCGGTCACGCCAAAGATCTTCGGCACGGACGGGCCATAGATGTCCGCATCCATGATGCCGACCTTCATTCCGAGAGTGGCAAGGCCGACCGCAAGGTTTGCAGCCGTGGTGGATTTTCCGACGCCGCCCTTGCCGCTGGCGACGGCGACGATGTGCCTGATGCCGGGCACGCCGGCAGCACGGGGTGTCGGGCCGCCTGCTGCGGCTTGCGCGCGGGCCGTCTGGGCAGCCGTGCGCGGTGCAGGCGTGCGGTCCGACGTCAATGTGACAAGCGCCTGCGCGATGCCCGGCAATCCCTTGACCGCGCTTTCCGCCGCCAGCCTGACAGGCTCCATGGCGGCGGCCTCCGTTGCATCGATGGCGATGGCGAACATGACCTTCGCTCCGTCAACCAGGATGTCACTGACGCGGCCAGAGGTGCCGAGCGATTGGCCGCTTGGCATCTTCACCAGTTCAAGTGCGCGCAGGACATCGGAAGGGGATATGGTCATGGCAATTCCGGTCGGTTCAGGATGCTCAGGTGTTGGCTTTGCGGATGACGAACGTGAGCTTGCCATCTGCTTCATGGTGGCCAGACAGTTCGTCGCCGGTTTCGCGCAACAGGTTGGGAATGTCGATCGCCGCCATGGGATCGGTGCAGATCACGGATATTTTTGAGCCTGCCGCAAGTGATCTGAGCGCCTTGCGCGTTCGCAACGCAGGCAGCGGACACTTGAGACCACTGAGGTCAAGGATCATGGCATCAGACATCGCGGGAACCCGTCTGCACGCGCGGACACACCCGCACCGCAGCGATGTAAGCCCTTCAACCCGATGTCACAACCGTGCCGGCTGTTTCATCAACGTCGCAGATACCAATCGCCGGAGCTTCGCGAAACCGGCTGGAAGCCCATGGCGGTGCCTGGCGCAAAGAACCCGTCACGTTCAAGCATGCGGCCGCGCGCGGTGGCCCAATCTGTACTCTTGCGCTTTGCCTTGGCCACGGAAACCTTCGTGCGGTCCTGCTCCGCCTTGGCGAACTGCGAGCCGTCCGGCGCCACGCCGTTGATGGCGATCCGGGTCGCACCCTTGCCATGTTGCTGGACGAGCGAAAACAGCTTCGCGGCATGGGCCGGATGAAGACGGACACAGCCATGCGATGCGGGGCGGCCCAGCGCGCCGACTGCGCTGGTGCCATGAATGGCGAAGCCGCCGCGAAAGAAGATGGCATTGGGCATGTTGCCGCCATACTTGCGGGAGTGCCACTTTTTCTCAAGGCGGGTGGGACGGAAATTGCCGCGAATGGTGCGGTAGCCGTCACGTCCCGAAGAGACAGCCCAGCTGTAGCGTTCGCCATCAGGAGTCTCGACCTGCATGCGCTGGCTCGCCAGGTCAACCCGGATGTTGACGCCAGCCAGCGCAAGACCCGCGCTTCCAAACAATGCGAACATTGCGGTGATGACGACCAGACAACGACGCAGCATCACACACTCCACACCGACGATGCCCTTCACAAGGGCTTCACAAGCAGCACATCCATACTGAAGCGCGTTCTGGTGCTCAGGTAAAGTCTTTGCCCGAAGCGTGGTTTCCAAAACGAGTCCAATGAGAATGCGCGCCTGTACAGACCCTTTCAGGCTGGAGGCGTGCCGTTGAGGCCCAGAACTTCGCCTGCCAGATAGAGCGAACCGCAGATCAAGATGCGCGGCGGGACGGGCCAGACCTGGCGCGCGATGTCCTCGATGGCGGCGGAGGCCGAGCCGGCCGGGCGCGCGTTGAGGCCGACGGCGCGCGCCAGCGAGGCCACATCCTCTGCGCTGCGCGCGGCCTGCTGGCCGGGGATCGGCACCGCGATCAGTTCGCGCGCGAGCCCGGCAAAGGGTTTGAGGACGGCGCTGGTGTCCTTGGTGCCCAGCATGCCGACGATCATGACCAGCGGAGCCGGATTCCGGTCCTGCAAATCCGCCATGGCGGCCGCCAGGACACGCCCGCCATCGGCATTGTGGCCGCCATCGAGCCAGAGTTCCGAGCCGGGCGGGCAGATCTCGGCCAGACGACCGCGGGACAGCCGCTGCATGCGGGCTGGCCAGTCCGCGCGGGCAAGGCCTGTCTCGAAGGCGAAATCAGGAAGGTCATAACCTGCAGCCCGCAACCCTGCGATGGCCGTTGCGGCGTTGATATGCTGGTGCCGGCCCACAAGACGCGGCAGTGGCAAATCCATCAGCCTGTCCTCGTCCTGATAGACCAGCCGCCCGGCCTCCTCGCGCATGCCGAATTCCTGCCCGCCCACCCAGACAACGCTCGCGCCGCGCCGGTCCGCCTCCGCAACCAGAACCTCGTCAGCCTCGCGGTAAGTCTGCGGCGCGATCACGGCAGGCGCGCCGCGCTTGAAGATGCCGGCCTTTTCCGCCGCGATCTTGGCCAGCGTGTCCCCCAGATACTCGGCGTGATCCATGCCGATGGAGGTGACGATGGCACAGGCCGGACGATCGATGACATTGGTGGCGTCGAAACGCCCGCCAAGACCGACTTCCAGCAAAAGCACATCCGCCGGCTCCTGCGCGAACAGGAGGAAGGCCGCAGCGGTGACGATCTCGTAAAAACTGATCGGCAAGCCGCCATTGGCCGCCTCGCAGCGCTGGAGTGCATCGAGCAGGCGCTGGTCATCGACCAGAACTCCGCCGCCTTTCGCGCCCAGCCTGATGCGCTCGTTGAAACGCACCAGATGCGGCGAGGTGTCGACATGGACGCGAAGGCCGTGCGCCTCCAGCATGGCGCGCATGAAGGCGATCGTCGATCCCTTGCCATTGGTGCCGGCCACATGGATGGTCGGCGGGAGGCGCTTGTGCGGGTCGCCCAGCGCGTCAAGCAGCCGCTCGATCCGGCCCAGCGACAAATCGATGGCCTTGGGATGGAGCGCGAGAAGGCGCGCGATCAGCGCATCAATCGAGACGACCATGGGGCGCTGATCCGGAAACGAGAGGTGTCAGGCTGCGGTTTCTGGTGCCGGCAGCTTCATCAGCAGCCGGGCAAGGCGCGCCACGGTGGCTTTCAGCTCATGGCGATGAACGACCATGTCCACCATGCCGTGCTCCTTGAGATATTCCGCGCGCTGGAAGCCGTCGGGGAGCTTCTCGCGGATGGTCTGTTCGATCACGCGCGGGCCTGCAAAGCCGATCAGGGCACCGGGTTCGGCAATATGCACATCG
>JANMHN010000477.1:0-2586 GCA_031375185.1 Allobosea sp.
GCAAGCTGCCCGTCAGCTTTGTGCGATCAGGATGGTGCCCGCAATGATCAGGCCAAAGCCTGCGAGCCGGGCCAGGCCCACATCCTCCGCGAAGAAAAAATAGCTGTAGGCCGCCACCACCACATAGGCGAGACTGAGAAAAGGGTAGGCATAGGACAGCTGCACCTTCGACAGCACGATCAGATGCGAGGCCATGCTGATTACGAAGGTGCCGAGGCCCAGAAACACGAACGGGTTGAACACCACCCTGAACACCGTGCTGACCAGGCCATCCGCCGCCAGCTCGAGCGGGCCGACGGCCATCATGCCCTTTTTCAGCATGATCTGCGCCGCAGCGTTGGTGAACACCGTGAACAGAATGAGCGGCAGGAAGGAGAGGGATGACGTCGCTGGCATGATGGGATCATTCCACAGGAACGCATGTGTGGCGAACAATGCCTGCGTTCAGAGTTAAAGCCGCTGCTTGCACCTGTCTCATCGTGGTCTGGAATGATCCTTGTGACTATTCGCAATGTGACGGCCCGGTCTGAACACGATAACTTGCACGGAAGATGTGTTGCCATGCGGGGAAGGATCGAGCTTTGAAAACATGGATCATGCTGCTTTCGCTGATGATGTTGCCAACAGGCGCGGCGATGGCTCAATCCGCGACTGAAGCGACCACCCTGCGCATCGTGCCTTTTGCGGACCTCGCGGTGCTCGACCCGGTCAACACCACCGCCGGCAATGTGCAGAGCCATGCCATGCACGTCTACGATTTCCTGTTCGGGCGCGATGCCGACCAGAACCCGCGCCCTCAGATGGTCGAGACATGGTCTCAATCGGCTGACGGGCTGACCTGGCGCTTCACGCTGCGCGACGGGTTGGCATTCCATGACGGTGCGCAGGTGACAGCCGCCGACGTCATCGCGTCGCTCAGGCGCTGGGGCGCGCGCGATCCCTATGGCAGGCAGCTCATCGGCCTGACCGCCGAGATGGTCGCGAATGACGCAAAAACCTTCACCTGGGTGCTGACGCAGCCCTATGCACTGATGCTGGAGGCCTTGTCCAAGTCCACCAGCAACGTGCCCGCCATCATGCCCGCGCGGGTGGCGCAGACCGACCCGTTCACCTCCATCACAGACACCACGGGGTCTGGCCCCTTCATTTTCGTGCGCGAGGAATGGGTGCCGGGTGCCCGCGTGGTTTACCGGAAGAACCCTGCCTATGTGCCGCGCGCCGAACCCGCTTCCGGCACGGCTGGCGGCAAGATCCCGAAGGTGGACCGCATCGAGTGGCGTATCATCTCCGACCCGCAATCCGCCGTCTTTGCGCTGATCAACGGCGAGGTGGATTTTCTGGAAAACCCGCCGACGGACCTGTTTGCCGATCTCAAGTCACGCGGCATGAAGCTGGTCACGACCAATGTGCTGGGCTTCCAGGGCATGCTCAGGCCCAATCACCTGCATCCCCCGTTCAACGACGTCAGGGCACGGCGGGCACTGCTTTACCTCATGGACCAGGAAAACTATCTGCGGGCCATGTTCGGCGAGCCTGAATTCTGGCGGGTGTGCCGGGCTTTCTTCAACTGCGGTGCGCCGCTGGCCACCGATGCCGGTTCGGAACCGGGCTTCGGCAAGGACAAGGCAAAGGCAAGGGCGCTGCTGGCGGAGGCAGGCTACAAGGGCGAGCCGGTGGTCCTGCTGCACCCGACAGATATCGCATTCCTGTCCGCCGCCACGCAGGTTCTGGCGCAGGACCTGCGCTCCATCGGCGTTAATGTCGACATGCAAAGCATGGATTTCGCCACCATGGCGCAGCGCCGCGCCAACCGGAATGTGCCGGCACAGGGCGGGTGGAATCTCGGCATGACATGGTGGAATGGCGCAGGCTCGGCTGACCCGGTGGGCAACGTGCCGATGCAGGCCAGCTGCGACAAGGCCTGGCCGGGCTGGCCCTGCGACGAGGCCCACCAGGCTCTGATCGATGCGTTTGGCCGAAGCCGCAGCCTTGAGGAGCGTCTGGCCAATGCGGTCAAGGTGCAGGAAAGCGCCTACGCGATCGTACCCTATGTGCCATTCGGGCAGTGGTTCCAGCCGGTCGCGCACTCCCCGAGATTGCAGGGGCTGCTGACCGTTCCGGGCGTGATGGCATTCTGGAACGTGGAAAAGACGGCGCGCTGACCAAAGGCGGGTTTTGCGCGTGAAACCGTCATGGCCCGGTGCTATGCTCGAAACCAATGAGGGCTTTTCCATGTCAGCATCCGATCTCACACGCCGCACCGCCATCAAGGCCGGCGCGGCAACGGCGGCCATCTCAGCGATGCCGGGCATGGTTCAGGCCCAGGTCACGGCACGCGTCAAGCTGCGCGTGATGGAAACCTCCGACCTGCACGTCAACATTGTGCCGTATGACTATTACCGCGATGGCGAAGACAACACCGTCGGCCTTGCTAAGACCGCAACGCTGGTCAAGGCAGCGCGCCTTGAGGCGAAGAACCATCTCCTGTTCGACAATGGCGACTTCCTGCAAGGCTCGTCCATGGGTGACTGGATCGCCTACAAGAAGGGCCTGAAACCCGGCGATCTCCATCCGATGATCGCCGCC
>JANMHN010000483.1:0-3655 GCA_031375185.1 Allobosea sp.
CCGCCTTGCTGCGACCGGATATGACGCGGTTTTCGCTGGCCTTCATCTCGGCCACGCGGCGAGCCTTGTGCTTGCGCGCCTGCCTGAGATTGATGATGTCGGCGGTCACGGGCGTTGTCAGGGCTTCTTGCGGAAGGCGTCAAGGCTCAGGACCTGGGCAGACCCCTTGTCGTCATCTGGCGTGTCAGGCGCGGATTTCTGGTCATCGTCATTTTGCTCGCTGGCGACCTTGGGTTTTGCCTTTGGATCACGCTTTGACTCGGCAGGCCTGGGTGCTCCAGGCTTCAACTCTGCCGGCTTCAATTCCGTGGGTTCTGACCCGGCGCCACGAAGCGGGTTCTGCAAACGGGCCGGAGCCGTTTTCACCGCTTCTGGCGGCGGCAAGGCAGGCAAGGCTGCAGCCTCGCCATTCAGCTCGAACTTGAGGCCGAACTGGACGGACGGGTCGAAAAACCCCACCAGTGCATCGAACGGAATCAGCAGCCGTTCCGGAATGCCGGAGAAGGACAGGCCGACCTCGAAGGTGTGCTCGGTGATGCCCAGATCCCAGAACTGGTGCTGCAGCACGATGGTCATTTCTTCGGGGTACTTTTCCCGCATGCGCTGCGACAGCCTGACACCCGGAAAATCCGTACGAAACGAAATGTAGAAGTGATGATCACCCGGCAGTCCATCACGCCCGGCATCGACCAGCACCTTGCGCACGACACCTTTCAGGGCGTCCTGCACGAGAAGGTCATAGCGCAGCAGGTCTTTGGAGGGCGTCGGATGTGTCATGTGCAGAAAATAACCGATTCCGGCAGGAAGGCGAGACGTTTTCGTGAGCCATTATGCCACTTCTTCATCATCGCCGATCAGCGGACGGGTGCAGCCCCATTCGGCGAGTTGCCGCTCGGTTTCCTCGACCACGAAAAACCGCGCCGCATCCCGGTCATAGCCATCACGCAGCAGAAGATCGTAGTCTGTGAAACGGTGCCTGACATGGGAGGTCAGCGCCAACCACACCGCGACGGGCGGCGTCAGCTCCTTCAGCGAGCCTCCGCCTGCACGGGCCAGCACATCCCTGGCATCCGACAACGGTATCAGCGGCGCCAAGGTGCGCAGCGCTTTGCCGATGGCCTGCTGACGCTTTGTCGCCAAGATCTCCCCCGTCCGGAAAGCCCGCATTCATCACAGCCATCACTGATGATGGATTGCTGGAACGCTACCCCTTACGTTGCTTGAATGCCACACCCACATGAGGTGCATGCAAGGTCGCCGGATGGGGCCTTGATGGCAACATGCAGCAGTCGTCGCAGCCGGATCGGGGCGAGCAGACATGCGGGCTACGAGGTGACGAGATGAACCAGGACAAGTACACGGACCGCGCCAAGGGCTTCCTGCAAGCGGGCCAGACCATCGCGCTGCGCGAAAACCATCAGCAGTTCACACCGGAACACCTGCTGAAAGCCCTGACGGATGACCCCGAAGGCATGGCCGCAGGACTGATCGACCGTGCGGGCGGCTCGTCAAAAACCGTGAAGCAACTCAACGATGCGAACGTCGCCAGGATGCCGCGCGTGACCGGTGGCGGTGGAGGGATCTACCTCACGCCCGCCTTGGCGCGTGTGTTCGCGACCGCCGAGAAAGCCGCTGACAAGGCCGGCGACAGTTTCGTCACTGTCGAGCGGCTTCTCCTTGCGCTTTGCGTCGAGAAGGACACCGAGGCAGGCCAGGCCCTCGCCAAGGGCGGCGTGACGCCTGCCTCACTGAACAGCGCCGTGGAGGCCATCAGGAAGGGGCGTACGGCGGATTCAGCCTCCGCAGAGCAGAGCTACGACGCGCTGAAGAAATATGCCCGTGACCTCACCGCCGCAGCCCGCGACGGCAAGCTCGACCCCGTGATCGGGCGCGACGAGGAAATCCGGCGTACCATCCAGGTGCTCTCGCGCCGCACCAAGAACAACCCGGTGCTGATCGGCGAACCGGGCGTCGGCAAGACCGCCATTGCGGAAGGCCTGGCGCTGCGCATCATCAACGGCGATGTGCCCGAATCTCTCAAGGACAAGCAGCTCATGGCGCTCGACATGGGCTCGCTGATTGCGGGGGCAAAGTACCGCGGCGAGTTCGAGGAACGTCTGAAAGCCGTGCTGGCCGAAGTCACATCCGCCGCTGGCGGCGTCATCCTGTTCATCGACGAGATGCACACGCTGGTCGGCGCAGGCAAGGCGGACGGGGCCATGGATGCGTCGAACCTGCTCAAACCCGCCCTTGCCCGCGGCGAGTTGCACTGTGTTGGCGCGACCACGCTCGATGAATACCGCAAATATGTTGAGAAGGACGCGGCTCTGGCGCGGCGCTTCCAGCCCGTGTTCGTCGACGAGCCGAGCGTCGAGGATACTGTCTCGATCCTGCGCGGCCTCAAGGAAAAGTACGAGCAGCACCACCGTGTGCGCATCACGGACTCGTCCCTGGTGGCGGCGGCGACCCTGTCGAACCGCTACATCACGGATCGCTTCCTGCCCGACAAGGCCATCGACCTTGTCGATGAAGCGGCGGCCAGGCTGCGCATGCAGGTTGATTCCAAACCCGAGGAACTCGACAGCATCGACCGCGAGATCGTGCGCTTGCGCATCGAGCAGGAGGCGCTGAAGAAGGAAACCGATGCCGCCTCCAAGGATCGCCTGCAGCGTCTCTCCAAGGAGCTGGTCGATCTGGAAGAACGCTCAGGGGTCATCACGACCAGGTGGAAGGCCGAGAAGGACAAGCTCGGCACCGCAGCAGAACTGAAAACCCGCCTTGATGCGGCCCGCAACGAACTAGCCCAGGCCCAGCGCAAGGGCGAATACCAGAAGGCGGGAGAACTCGCTTACGGGATCATTCCCGGACTTGAAAAGGATCTAGCGGAGATCGAAAGCAAGGCGGATGGCGCCGGTCTGATGGAAGAGGCCGTCACGGTGGACCATGTCGCGCAGGTCGTCAGCCGCTGGACGGGGGTGCCCGTGGACCGCATGCTGCAGGGTGAGAAGGACAAGCTGCTGAAGATGGAGCAGGCCATCGCGGCCCGTGTCATCGGGCAGGCTGAAGCCGTCGCGGCGGTATCAACCGCCGTGCGCCGCGCGCGCGCAGGTTTGCAGGATCCAAACCGCCCCATCGGCTCGTTCATGTTCCTCGGCCCCACAGGCGTCGGCAAGACCGAACTGACCAAGGCGCTGGCTGCCTTCATGTTCGATGATGACACGGCGATGGTCCGCATCGACATGTCCGAATACATGGAAAAGCATTCGGTTGCCCGGCTGATCGGCGCGCCTCCGGGCTATGTGGGTTATGAGGAAGGCGGCGCGCTGACAGAAGCCGTGCGCAGGAGGCCCTATCAGGTGGTGCTGTTCGACGAGATCGAGAAGGCACACCCGGACGTGTTCAACGTGCTGCTGCAGGTGCTTGACGATGGCCGCCTCACCGATGGCCAGGGCCGCACGGTCGATTTCCGCAACGTGCTGATCATCATGACCTCGAACCTGGGTTCGGAATTTCTCGTCAACCAGCCCGATGGCGAGGATACGGATGTGGTGCGCGACGAGGTGATGGGCGTGGTGCGTGGCCATTTCCGGCCTGAGTTTCTCAACCGCATCGACGAGATCATTCTGTTCCACCGCCTGAAGCGCTCGGAAATGGG
>JANMHN010000003.1:0-1800 GCA_031375185.1 Allobosea sp.
CGTTGGCCACTGCAAAGCAAAATTATCGGAGTCTGATGCCGGAAGATGTCGCCTTTCGTGTCATGAACGAGATCGGTATCATCGATCAGCTTGGCACAACCATGTTCGAGCGGGAGATGCCTCACGGTTTGACGCTGCCACAGTTTATCGTGCTGAACCATTTCGTGCGCCTTGGCGGCGAGCGTACACCACATGCACTCGCTGACGCCATGCAAGTCACCAAGGCGACCATGACGAGCACGCTACAGCGACTGGCGGCAAAGGGGTTTGTCAGCGCGACACCTGACGCGTATGATGGCAGGTCAAAGCGTATCGCCATCACGCCACTCGGGGCACAGGCACGTGATGAGGCGATCAACGCCATTGCGCATCACCTTTCGGAGATGAGCAACGCGATTGGCACGGCGCATTTTGAGGCAGCCCTGCCGTTTCTGGTGCGGTTGCGCACATTTCTTGACAAGCGCCGCAATCAGGGGTGATGCCAACTTGCTCTTGACCGGAAAGCTCCTGCGCGGCATATGACGGCAGGCTCTGCAGGGGCTTAGCTCAGTCGGTTAGAGCGACGGTCTCCAAAACCGTAGGTCGAGAGTTCGAATCCCTCAGCCCCTGCCAGCCTGCTTTCCCGTCCGCTGATCATCACTATGGATTGACGTCGGCTCAATTTCGGTTAAACGAAGCGCCGCATCCCGATGATGTGTTGTGACGGCGCGGTCTCCCCGCGCCGCCGATGTTTCCGGGAGCAGACAACGATTTAACGAGGCCGCTATCCGGGCATGATGCCCCAGGGCGGGGGAACGATGGCGAAAAGCAGTCCCTTCGAGTTTTTGCAACAGGTGCGGTCCGAAGCCTCCAAGGTGACGTGGCCGACCCGCAAGGAAACCCTGATCACGACCGGCATGGTGCTGGTCATGATCGTGGTCGCGAGCCTGTTTTTCCTGTTCACCGACACGGTGATCCGCTGGGTGCTCGCGCTTGTGCTCGGCGTTGGCCGCTGAGACTGATTGAGGTTCAAGACACCATGGCCAAGCGCTGGTACATCGTTCACGCCTATTCCAACTTCGAGAACAAGGTGCGCGATTCGATCCTTGCCCAGGCAAAGGAGCGGAGCCTCACCTCCCTGTTCGACGAGGTGATGGTGCCGACCGAGAAGGTCATGGAAGTGCGGCGTGGCCGCAAGTTCGAGACTGACCGCAAGTTTTTCCCAGGTTATGTCCTGGTCAAGTGCAACCTCACAGACGAGGTCTATCATCTGATCAAGAACACCCCGAAGGTCACCGGCTTTCTGGGCGCCGACAAATCCAAGCCGCAGCCGATTCCGGATGCCGAGGCCGAGCGCATCAAGGGCCAGGTCCAGGACGGTGTCGACCGGCCCAAGCCGACCATCATGTTCGAGGTGGGCGAGCAGGTTCGCGTGTCCGATGGGCCGTTCGCGTCTTTCAACGGCGTGGTCGAAGATGTCGATCACCCCCGCGCCCGTCTCAAGGTCGCGGTTTCGATCTTTGGCCGGGCCACCCCGGTCGAATTGGAATACAGTCAGGTCGAGAAGATCTGACTGCCTGCGGCACTAAGCAGTCGGCAATACGCAGTCGGGTCTCGACTGGCGACTGCCTATCGCCAAATGCCCAAACCACCCGCGGGAGGTATGCCGGTTTGCCGCCGGAGTTTCATGCCGCACCGCGACCTTCTGAACGGCCGGTTTCCCCGCGTGGCAGCGGGGCGACAGCCTCATTGGAGATGAGCCATGGCAAAGAAGATTTCAGGCTACATCAAACTTCAGGTTCCGGCAGGTGCCGCGAATCC
>JANMHN010000005.1:0-2509 GCA_031375185.1 Allobosea sp.
GGGCGAGGTGATGATTGATGGCCGCCCCGCACTGGATTCCGGGCACAGATTGAAAACGGGGCAGACCATCACACTCGCCGTGCCTGCCCCGACGCCGGCGGAGCCGGTGGCGCAGGACATTCCGCTTGCAGTGGTGCATGAAGATGACGACCTCATCGTCATCGACAAGCCCGCCGGACTTGTCGTCCACCCCGCCGCAGGCCATGAGGATGGCACGCTGGTCAACGCGCTGATCGCCCATTGCGGGTCAAGCCTCTCCGGCATTGGCGGCGTGCGCAGGCCAGGCATCGTCCACAGGCTCGACAAGGATACGAGCGGATTGCTGGTGGTCGCCAAGAATGACCGCTCCCATGCCAGCCTCAGCGCCCAGTTCGCGGACCATGGCCGCACAGGACCGCTTGAACGCGCCTACATGGCCATCGTCTGGGGCGTGCCGCGCAAGCTCACTGGAACGGTCGATGCCCCCATCGAACGCAGCACCCGCAACCGCGAGAAGATGGCCGTGGTTCAGGCTGAGCATCGCAGGGACGGCCGGGGACGCGAGGCCATCACCCATTTCGAGGTTCTGGAAACCTGGCCAAAGGGTGCCGCCGAGCCTGTCGCCAGCCTGCTGCGCTGCCAGCTGGAAACCGGCCGTACACATCAGATCCGCGTTCACATGTCCCATATCGGCCATCCGCTGCTGGGTGACAGGATCTACGGCGCGCATTTCGCCAGCAAGGCTGCCAGGCTGCCGGATCCGGCACGGCAAGCGCTGGACAACCTTGCGCGACAGGCTTTGCATGCCGCGCTGTTGGGTTTCGCACATCCAGCGACCGGCAAACATCTCATATTCCACAGCGAACCACCTGAAGATTTTGCGAAATTGCAAGAAGCGCTCGCGAATCTTTGAGGCTGCTGCGCGCTTTTGCCTATTTTCGGCCATGGTTTGTCGCAGTATAAAGGCAATGACAGCGGCTTCGCAGGGAGCGTTGTTGATGGCCTGCCTATATCAGGGGGCTGGAACAGGAGGATGGCATGGCCACCGCACATCTGCCGATCATGGCCGCCGACGGCGGTCTTTCGCGCTACCTTGATGAAATCCGCAAGTTTCCGATGTTGCAGCCGGATCAGGAGTACATGCTGGCCAAACGCTGGCGTGAGCATGATGACCGGGATGCCGCACACAAGCTCGTGACGTCGCATCTTCGCCTCGTGGCCAAGATCGCCATGGGCTACCGCGGCTACGGCCTTCCGATCGGCGAGGTCGTGTCTGAAGGCAATGTCGGCCTGATGCAGGCGGTCAAGCGGTTTGAGCCGGAAAAAGGTTTCCGACTTGCCACCTATGCGATGTGGTGGATCAAGGCCTCGATCCAGGAATATATCCTGCGCTCGTGGTCGCTGGTGAAGATGGGCACCACTGCCAACCAGAAGAAGCTGTTTTTCAACCTGCGCAAGGCCAAGAGCAAAATCTCGGCATTGGAAGAAGGCGATCTGCGACCCGAGCAGGTGACGCACATCGCCACAAAGCTCGGCGTGCCGGAGCAGGATGTCATCGACATGAATCGCCGTCTCAGCGGCGACGCGTCGCTGAACTCGCCCTTGCGCGAGGAAGGCGAAGGAGAGTGGCAGGACTGGCTGGTCGATGACAACTCGAGCCAGGAGGTTCGCCTTGTCGAAAGCCAGGAAAGTGACAACCGGCTTGCTGCCCTGCGCGACGCTCTTGCAGTGCTCAATCCGCGCGAGCGACGCATCTTCGAGGCACGCCGCCTCGCTGATGATCCGATCACGCTTGAACAACTTTCTGACGAGTTCGGCGTGTCACGCGAGCGTGTGCGCCAGATCGAGGTGCGTGCCTTCGAGAAGATCCAGGAGGCGGTGAAGGCTGCCCTTATCCGCCGCGAAGCGCCGAAGGTGCCCGCAAGGCTGTCATCAGCAGCAGCCTAAAGCGCCAGGCTGCCCCTCACTGCCACGACCTGAAACCTTCGGCGATCCTCTGATCGCCGGAGAGGCCCTTCTCAAACGCGATGATGCCGCGCTTTCCTGATGCAAACCGCACGGGAATGTCGATCCAGTTGCGCGTGCGGATCAAATCGACATTGCGCTCCACCTCGATCGGCACCCGCGAGAGGGCCGACACGAAAAGATTTTCACCCAGGATGCTGGTGATGGCGGACAACGGCGCACCACGCTCGTTTTCCTCGGTCTTGAACTGCGGAACGCCGGCCTCCTTCACGCCCCCGTTGCCATCATCCGTCACGCGCTGGAAGCGCATGCCGAGGATGTGCGAGGCCGGGAATGCGGCGTCGGTGTTGCGGCGGATCGTGAACACCAGGTTGAGGCCGCTTTCGGCGATTTCCACATCGGCGCGGATGACCGTTTCAAGCTGCTGCCCCTGTCCTGCATTCTGGGCCTCGACCCGCCATGACACACGCCCGACAATGGCGCGGGGCGGCTGGTTGGGATCGACCGGCTCGACGTAGAGCACAGCCCGCTGCGCGACGGCAATGTCTGGCCGCTGTCCCGCACC
>JANMHN010000014.1:0-9986 GCA_031375185.1 Allobosea sp.
CACGATGGACTCGGCCCAGAACCGCACCGAAAGCCGCGGTGCCCACGCCCGCGAGGACTATGCGAACCGCGACGACAAGAACTGGATGAAGCACACGCTCGCCTGGATCGACGACGAAAAGCGCTCCGTGAAGATCGACTATCGCCCGGTACATACCTACACGATGTCGAACGAGATCGAGTACATAGCGCCCAAGGCGCGGGTGTATTGAGCGGGGATCTTCAAGTGGATGCGCGCTTTGTTCATCGTCGCAATAACTTTTTGCGGAGTGATTTTAGGCGCGCAGATAGTCGGTCTGGCGTTTATGGCACGGGAGATTATCGACCCCTTGCCGTACCCGCTTGATGAGGGGGCGGAGCAGAATGCGCGGAGCGCAATAGCGCAAACAAGCTCAAGAGTTGGTGCAGCAGTTGGAGGTTGTGTCGCATTCAGCCTTGCAATTTTCTGGGACCGAAAAAGGCGCAATCCAGCTAGCCAAAAGGCCAAAAAGAGTAAGGTTTGATAGGTGCTTGCAGAGGAAAAGTGGGCTTATAATCCACGGGAGATAAAGTCATGACTGAGCCTTACAAGCCTGGAACGACAGCGGTTCCTGGTTTTCCGCGCATCACGCACAATCCGCGCGTGATGGGAGGCAAAGCCTGCATTCGGGGCATCCGGGTGACGGTATCGATGATTCTTGGCAACCTGGGTGCAGGGGTAACCATCGACGATTTGCTGGCTTCCTATCCTTACATTGAACGCGAAGATGTCTTGGAGTCGCTGCGCTATGCCGCCTGGCTCTCGTCAGGGCGCGAAGTGATGTTCGAGACGGCGGCGTGAAGATCGTGGTCGACATGAACCTTGGCAAGGACTGGATCGGGTTTCTGGCTGCAGGCGGGCATGCCGCGGTCCATTGGTCATCCGTGGGGACACATGACGACGATGACGCCGACATCATGCACCGGGCTGCTAGCAACGAACATGCCGTTCTGACAGCCGATCTCGACTTCGGCACGCTGCTCGCCGCGACACAAGCTGGTTGGCCGAGCGTGATCCAGATGAGGACGCGCAACACACTGCCCGTCTTTGCAGGCCCTCCAGTTCTGGAAGCGCTCAAGCAGGCCAGTCATGACGTTGAAACCGGCTCACTGATGACAATCGAAACTGATCGCTTTCGGGTTCGGCCCCTTCCAATCAAGCCAATCGTTCAAGGTACGTAATCATGGCCGAATTCAACCTTCCCAAGAACTCCCGCGTGACCGAGGGCACATCGTGGCCAGCGACGGTTGGTGCGACCAACACAACCGAGTTCCGCGTCTATCGCTATGATCCAGACACCAAGGCCAATCCGCGCGTCGACACCTACCAGGTGGACCGCGATGATTGCGGGCCGATGGTGCTGGATGCCCTGCTCTGGATCAAGAACAAGGTCGATCCGACGCTGACCTTTCGCCGCTCGTGCCGCGAGGGCATCTGCGGCTCCTGCGCCATGAACATGGACGGCAAGAACGGCCTCGCCTGCACCACGGGCATCGACGAGTGCGGCGCACACAAGAACGGAAAGGCCGCCAAGGTCGCGATCTATCCCTTGCCGCACATGCCTGTGATCAAGGATCTGGTGCCGGACCTGACGCGGTTCTATGCCCAGCATGCCTCCATCGAGCCATGGCTCAAGACGACCACGCCACGCCCCGAGAAGGAGTGGAAGCAGTCCAAGGATGACCGCGAAAAGCTCGACGGGCTCTATGAGTGCATCCTGTGCGCCTGCTGCTCCACCTCCTGCCCGAGCTACTGGTGGAATGGCGATCGCTATCTCGGCCCAGCGGTGCTGCTTCAGGCCTATCGCTGGCTGATCGACAGCCGTGATGAGGCCACCGGCGACCGTCTCGACAACCTCGAAGATCCGTTCCGGCTCTACCGCTGCCACACCATCATGAACTGCGCCAATGCCTGCCCTAAGGGCCTCAACCCGGCCAAGGCCATCGCCGAAATCAAGAAGATGATGGTGGCGCGCCAGGTCTAAAAAGTGTCAAGTCTGAAAGGCAGCTGGCGCGCACATGATGGTCGCGTAGCTGCATGCACCTGTTTCATCTGCTGTTCAGACCAGCGGCAGCAAGATGATGTTGCATTCATCGACGTATCCGCGCCTCAATTGGCATCGAGAATCGCATTCTCTGGACCTAGATGCTGAATAACGGGGCTGGCACATGATCAAGGCGGGATCGAACAAGCGGGCTGCAATGCGCAAGGCTGTTCTGGCCTCCCTCGTCGTCATCATCACAAGTGCCTGCGCCGATTCTCAGCGCTTCACGGGCCAGTCCATCGGCTCGCGGCCCATCGGACCAGCCGCTGCAGCGCCGTCCCAGGAATTGCCTGCGTCCGCACCGACCTGGAATGCACCGGTCGAGTCGCAGGCCTTGCCGCCACCTCAAGGGGCAACTGCCGCTCCACCCCAGGGCGCATCCCTGCCCCCGCCTGCCGATCCGTTCTTCCAGCCAGCACCATCTGCGCCTGCAACGCCGCCTCCCGCGCCGCGCAGCATCGAAACGCCGACCCTGTCCGGCGGTCAGCGCGAGATTGCGACGCTTGGCGGCGGAACAGGCTCGTCTCGGGGCACGGTCTCCTCGCGTGACGGCGTCATCGGCGGGTGGACCGCGCGGGAAGCAACCGGCGGATCCTGCAAGGTGCAGTTGTCAAGCACACCTGCGCTTGATCTGTACCGCGCAAGCGCCTCTGGCTGCGCCAACCGCGACCTGCAGAAGATCACGGCCTGGGACTACCGCGATGGCGAGGTCTATCTCTATCAGCCAGGGGGATCGGTCGCCGCCCGGCTGAAGGTCAATGATGGATCGTCATTGTCGGGCGTCATTGCCCGTTCGGGTGCCAATCTCAGCATGGGCCGCTGATGCGGCTCACAAGGAGCCGGCATCGTCTTGCAAAAGTCGGACGAGCTGCCAACTCACGGGATCCTCAGGCGAAGCACTGACAAGGACGATCTGGCTTGTGCGGCGCGCGCCTTCATTGCCCGAAAAGAACACACTGTCTTCGAGCGAGACATGAGCACCCTCGCACCTGAACAGCCAGGACGGGCCGCGTGCCGGTGTCATCAACACATCACCTTGCGCCGTGCGGCCAGCCTGCAAGGACGGATGAAGATGAAACCTTGTGGTCCGCACACCCCCGCCAGGCAAGGCCGGGACGGCACCATCAATGCTGTCCACACCTGACAAGGCAAGGCCATCGCTGTGAAGCATCAAGCTGCGCTGCAAGGTCAGCCCGAAACGTGCCACATAACCATCATGGGACAGGGCGATGCTCTCTCCCTCTGCCGTGGTCGTCCGCGTAGCGGTCACCTTCCGCGGTCCTTTCAGGATGCGGGTTTCACCACGACGCGAAATGAACTGGCACGACGACATGTCCGATATGGTGGTGGCGGTGTGGGCCGCCGTTGCACGCAGTTCGACGGGCAGTTCTCTTCCCGTCTGCCGCGGCACGCCACAGTTGATGAAGATACGCTGCCGCTGGTGCGAAAACTCGAAGGAGAGGCAGCCAGCCAGCGCATCGGCAGACACCGCGAACGGGGGCGAAGGCCCGGTATCGGCAATCAGCACCGCGCCTCCAGCCTCCAGCCGATGATAGCCCGAATAGGGAGCTTCGGTTGCGGCCCTCCCGCCCGTGTCATGGCTGGCAAAGATCGTGGCCAGCGCATCGACCTGACTCGCGCCCATGCCATTGAACAGCGCGATCGAACCATCAGGATGGCGCAGCATCTTGAGATGAGGCACCACCCGGTCAATGGCTGAGACAAGGCCCCGCGGCGCTTCAAGACCGCGTGCGGCATAGGTCGAACGCACAGGCAGAAGATCCAGCATCAGATCGACCAGCACACGCGGGTTACGGCTGACATGTCCGCCATCAGCAAGGATCTGGTCATCGAGCTGATCGGACAACTCGCGGCCGAAATGCTTTTCGAGCCGTTCGGCCCCCTCGACGCAAAGACCGAGCGTGGTCAGCGCCACGGCCGAGACAAGCCGGACAGTCGGGTCATCGGACAGGTGCTGTGCGTCACGCAGCAACCTGGCTTCATGGCGCACAAGGCCCAGGAACTGCGCGTAGAACTCATGGCTTGCACCATCCAGAACAAGCGGTGACTGCGCCAGAAACGCCATCAGGCGGCGCGCGACAACATGCGGCTGGAGGGCGACAGCCGGCAAACGGCGTGTCCTTGCGCTGAAATCGGCAATCAGCGTCCGGGCATTGTCCCTCGCGAGACTGGAATTGGCCGCCTGAAGGTGCCGGAGCCAGCCAAAGCCATAAAGGGCTTCAGCCCAGCTTGATGTGGGCGCCGTCACATCGAACGGTGACTGGCCTCCGACAGCTACCACACGCCCTGCGAAGACGAACTGCCCGGCATAGATATCAGCCGCAAGGGTCGGGTCGGTGGTTCTCAGATCGGGCGGTGCAAACAGGAACCTGGTCAGCCTGATCCTGCCAAAAGGTGACAGCATGCGCAGCAAGCGCCGCAGGCCCAGACCAGACGCACGAAGCCAGGAGCCCACCGTCCAACGCATCCTCGCCAAGGTCTGGCCACGTTCCGTCCAGCCAGATCCGGTCTGGCGCGCGTCCGCCCCGTTGAGGTCCGTCTGGTTGAGGTCAGTCACCTGATCATGCCCTGCTTCGTCCGCGCCGTCTGACTCCTCGTCACTGTCGCACAAACCGCGCTGCGAAAAAGCCTCCCCAGCCGGAGAGCCGCGGCGTTTCCCCACTCAATTGGTGAGGCAGTGCTCTGAAGTCACCAAGTGTTGACGTGGAACCCGCCACACCCACCTCCCTGTCAGACATCGGATTGCGCCTGACATCGCTGCGGCGGGCCAGAACAGCCGCAATCTGGTCTTCGCCCTCGGCTGCCTGCAAAGAGCAGGTACAGTAGATCAGCTGCCCTCCCACGCGGGTCAGGTCGATGGCGCGGTCCAGCAGCCTGGCCTGAAGGGCAACGAGCTTGGCCTCGTCCTCCGCACCTTTGGTCCATGCCGCATCCGGATGGCGACGGATGGTGCCGGTTGCCGTGCAGGGCGCGTCCAGCAGCACGGCATCAAAGGGTTCGTGCTCGAAGGTGGTGCCGTCAGCGGTGACGACTTTCGCCTCAAGGCCGAGCCGTTCAAGATTTGCGGTCAGCACCTTGAGCCTCTGGCTGGAGCGGTCGAGCGCCGTGACCTCGGCGCCCATGGCAGCGAGTTGCGCGGTCTTGCCACCTGGAGCAGCGCACATGTCGAGGACACGCATGCCGGGCTTCACGCCAAGCAGCCTGGCTGGCACGGCAGAGGCCGCATCCTGCACCCACCACGCACCCTCATCATAGCCGGGAAGTTCATGCACGGGCGTGCGCTCGCTGAGGCGGAGCGAGCCGCTGGACAGGATCACCGCGCCCAATTTCGTCGCCCAGACCTCCGGATCGCCCTTGACGGTGATGTCGAGCGCCAGTTCCTCACCGAGGGCAGCGGCGATCAGGCCCGCCTGATCGGCTCCATACTGCGCAATCCAGGCCTGCTTGAGCCAGGACGGCGTATCGGCACCAAGCGGCGACATGGTGGCCTTGATTGCATCAGCCTCGCGCCCGATCTTGCGCAGGACGGCATTGACCACCCCTGCAAAGCGCAAGCCCTGCGGCTGCAGCTTTGTCTGGGCCACGGCAAGGTCAACGGCGGCATGATCGGCGGCCTCCATGAACAGCATCTGCGCTACCGCTGTGGCAAGGATGGCCTGGACCGGCCTTGGCAAGGAACTGCTCCCGCGCAACACGCGCTGGTCAATGGCATGGGAAATCGTGCCGAGGTGCCGGAACGTGGTCATCGCAATGGCACGGACAAGGCCGCTGTCGCGGCTCTCCAGCCCTTTGGCGGCGACGATCTCGTGATCGAGCACATCATCCAGCGGCTGACGTGCGGCGAGTGTGCGTTCAAACGCCTTGCTGGCGGTGTGGCGGGCGGCAAAGCCAGGCTCTGTGCCTGGCTTGGGAGGCTGATGGGGCAAATCACATGTCCAGTGGCGGCAGGTTCAGCCCCAGGGGCCGCGCGTCCTGCCTGTGGTCGAAGGCGGTGTGGCTGACTTCCAGGGAGAGCCCTGGGCAGAACCAGTGAAGCCGCTCGAAGCGGCCTGTGCTGCATACCCCATTTGCCGCGCCTGTTCCATCAATGCCGCAATCCTGTTGCCCGTATCTGGATGGGTCGAGAACAGATTGTCAAAACCTTGCCCAGAAAGCGGATTGAGAATGAACATGTGCGCCGTCTGCGGGTGGCGTTCAGCGCTTTCACTGGGGATCTGGGCCACCGCACCGGACATCTTTGCCAGCGCATCGGCGAGCCAGACCGGATTGCCGCAGATGTCGCCGCCAAGCTTGTCGGCCTCGTATTCGCGCGAGCGGGACACGGCCATCTGCACGACCATGGCAGCCATGGGGGCAAGGACCGATAGCAGGATTGACACCAGCACATTCGGTCGCTCGCGGCTGCCGCCCATGAACATGCCGAAATTGGCGATGGTGGAAATGGCCCCCGCCAGCGTGGCCGTGATCGTCATGGTCAGCGTGTCATGGTTCTTGATATGCGCGAGTTCATGCGCCATCACGCCGGACAATTCCTCCCAGCTGAGCAGTTCCATGATCCCGGTGGTGGCGGCTACGGCGGCATTTTCAGGGTTGCGCCCCGTTGCAAAGGCATTGGGCTGCGGATCATCGATGATGTAGACGCGCGGCATCGGCAGACCTGCGCGAGTGGCCAGTTCCCGCACCATGGCATGAAGCTCCGGCGCACCGGCCTCGTCAACCTCGCGCGCATTGTGGGCCCGCAAGGCCAGCTTGTCCGAGTTCCAGTAGCTGAACAGGTTCATGCCCGCCGCGATCACCAGCGCCATGATCATGCCGCCTGTTCCGCCGATGAGGAGGCCGACAACGCCGAACAGCGCGGTCATGCCGGCCAGAAGCAGGGCTGTTTTCATGTAGTTCACGGTTGTGTGCCTCCGTATCTGTCCATGTGTGCGCGACAACCGGGCTGTCCCGCACTATATGTGATGGTGAACAAGCCAACTCAAGCGCGAGCGCCAGATGACTGCCGACACCACCGTGACGTATGCCCCGAAGATCACTGACCTGCCCGCCGAGATGCCACATGCTGCGCCTGGCAAGGCGCTGACCGATGCCGCCAGACGGGCACTGGCAGAGGCGGCGGCCCGCAAGGCGGAGCAGGACCGCAAAGCGGCGGAACTCGGCGCGGCTGTGGAAATCAACGGCCGCGGCGGGCTTGAGCCGGTCAGGTACAATGACTGGGAGGTCAAGGGGATCGCCTCTGATTTCTGAACAAACCCTTAAAGGTTGCAGGATTATTTTTTAGTTGTAGGATTATTGTCAAAGACAAGATGTCATGGCATAGACAGTTCATGCCATGGCCATCGTCCCATAACCAAACATCCCGAAGCATCGCCCTTGCCTTTGGTGCTGGCGCTGGCCTTGGCATCATCCTTGTGCTGGTCGTGCTGGATGTCATGCGGCCGGCCACGGCACGCACCGAGGCCCAGCTGCCACCTGTCAACACGCGCACGCCGCTGACGGGCGCATACCGTGCCCATGTGCTGAACGTGATTGATGGCGACACCGTCGAGGCGCGCGTGCATGTCTGGATGGGGCAAGAAGTGGTCACGCGCATTCGCCTCAAAGACGTCGACGCGCCGGAAATGACAGGCGCCTGCAGCGCGGAACGTGATCTTGCCATCGCCTCCCGCAACAGGGTGGCCGCGCTGGTGGGCAACGCCAATGTGCTGCTGACGGACGTGAGGCCGGACAAGTATTTCGGGCGTGTGGTGGCCAGGATTGTCAGCGCGGATGGCAGGGATGTCGGAAGTATCCTGCTGGCGGAGACTCTCGCACGTCCATATCAGGGTGGCCGCAGGCAGGCCTGGTGCCCCCTGCCATGACCGCGCCAGCTCTTGCAGCCGCCGTTCGCCTCTTCTAGGATCAAGCTCCTAAATCCGCATTGTCCAATCCGGAAAGCCGATTGCAAGACAGCGACACGACAGCAGACCACCGCCCTGACAACAGGCTGCAAAGCGCCCGGCTTGCGGCTGTTTCGCAGTTGCTGGGAGATGTGCATGGCAGGCTTGGCCTGAAACTGGGTTTCCAGCTCTGGGATGGGTCACGCATTCCCGCGAACTGGCCCTCGGATGGCCTGATGATCATGATCGCAGATGAGGGCGTGATCGCCTCGATCGTGCGCCGCCCGCGTGCCGACACGCTGATCAAGCTGCATGTCGCCGGCCGGATCGAAGCGATGAACGGCACCATGTTCGACCTTGCGGCAGCCCGCCCAGAAGGCAAGATCCTGCGCAGCATCAAGGGCCTGCCCAAGCTGCTGGTGCTGAAGGTGATCCGGCATTTCTGGTGGGCGGATCGCGGCCCGCCAAGTATCCTGGATGCGGTGCGTGGCGACGAGCTGAAGCGCACCGGCCATCAGGCCGACAACAAGGCCAATGTCGCCTACCATTACGATGTCTCGAACGCCTTCTATCAGCTCTTCCTGGACCCGGAGATGGTCTATACCTGTGCCTACTTCACCGAGGATCATGACGACATTGCCCGCGCCCAGCGTGACAAGCTCGACATGATCTGCCGGAAGCTGCGCCTGAGGCCCGGTGATCGTTTTCTGGACATCGGCTGCGGCTGGGGAGCGCTCGTCTGCCACGCGGCACAACATTACGGGGTCGAGGCGCATGGTGTCACGCTGGCCGAGGAGCAGTTCGCGCTGGCGCAGGACAAGGTGAGGCACCTTGGCCTTGACGGAAAGGTCATCCTGCATCTCAAGGATTTCGCCCGGATGGAGGGACCGTTCGACAAGATCGCCTCCATCGGCATGTACGAACACATCGGCCTGAAGAACATCCCGGCCTATATGCAAAAGGTCCGCAGCCTGCTCAATGAAGACGGCGTTTTCCTCAATCACGCCATTTCCCGCCGTGCTCCCAAGCCCTCCATGTTCGGCACCAAACTGCGCCCCGAACAAAAAGCCATCGCCAAATACATTTTTCCCGGCGGCGAACTGGACGACATCGGCCACTCCATCACCGCCATGGAGCGCGCAGGCTTTGAGGTCCATGACGTCGAAGCCTGGCGCGAACACTACGCCCAGACCTGCCGCCTCTGGTGCGAACGCCTGACCGCCGAAAAGGACAAGGCCATCGCCCTCGTCGGCGAGGAAAAATACCGCATCTGGGTCGCCTACTTAGCCGGGGTTTCGCTCGCTTTCTCGCGCGGCACGCTCCGCATCTTCCAGACCGTCGCCACCAAGACCGCCAAACGCAAATCCCCCCTCCCTCAAACCCGCGCCGACATCTACCGGCAGTAGGAAGATTGTCATCCAGTGAACCCAGCTAGAGTGCTTCAGGGAAAAGAAGGACCCTAGCGCACCACTCACGGTGCCCCAATCGCTTGCGATCCGGCGACCTCCTTGCCGCCGCAGCAAGCGAGAAACAAAAAGCAGACACGGGACCCAGGCGACGAGGTGCTGGCCAGCAACCTATCCCGCCCGCCTCGCTGCCTCTGCCATTTGTAGCTGCGATTTGCAGATCAATCCGAACGCCGTTCGTGGCAGGGTCGTACAGAAATCGATATCGGCGGGCATTTCGATCTTGGAAATCCGGCTGGCGAGGAACAGCCGCAGATCGCGCTCGGTCAGCGCCACCCCACGCCGGACGATCACGAAAGCCTTGGGAGCATGCCCCCGCTTGCCATCGCCCACCCCGATGACGGCGGCATCGAGCACGTCTGGATGTTCGAGCAGCGCTGCCTCGATCCGCCGCGGATAGATCAGGTACCCTGCCGCCACGATAAGATCCTCAACCCGATCGACGATGAATAGCCGCCCCTCCGCATCGATCAATCCCAGATCGCCCGTGCGCAAGTCCGTCCCGATGTAGGCGCCGTCGTTTGGTGTGACTTGATGGGGTGCCGCGACCTGAGGTCC
>JANMHN010000047.1:0-3536 GCA_031375185.1 Allobosea sp.
GGGGCTCATGCCGCCCATGATGAGGCCGACAGATGCCAGCAGCGCCAGCCACCGCGCAGGACGGACAAACCGTGTGAACAACAATCCCGCACTCACTAGCGACAAAAGCACCAGTGCATTGGTGGGCTGGGCCACGAACCAGAAGAGCTTTGATAGATAGAAAAACATGTGCGATGACTCGTACCTGATGGACAAGTCTAGCCACAAAGGCGTGAAGCAATGCTGACGATCTGGGGGCGAATGAACTCGATCAACGTCCAGAAAGCTGTCTGGGCTGCGGAAGACCTGGGTCTTGCCTACACGCGTCATGATGCCGGGATGGCATTTGGTGTCGTCAACACGCCGGAATACCGCGCCATGAACCCGAACGGGCTTGTGCCGGTCATCAATGATGGCGGCTTCATCTTGTGGGAATCGAACACGATCGTGCGCTATCTGGCGGCGCGATACGGTTCAGGCGGAATCTGGGCCATCGATCCTGTCGAGCGGGCTCAGAGCGACATGTGGATGGACTGGCAGACAACTGCATTTTATGCCGCCTATGCCGACGCGTTCAAGGGACTTGTCCGCACGCCGCCGGAGAAGCGCGATGCCGCGTCCATCGCCACATCCATCGCCAAAACCGAACCCCTGATGGCCATGCTTGATGCCCATCTGGCCAGCCGTGACTATGTTGGCGGCGCACGTTTCGGCATAGGCGATCTTGCGCTCGGGCCGACCATGCACCGCTGGCTCAACATGCCGGTTGCACGTCAGCCGCACCCGCATGTGCAGGCATGGCATGCCCGGATCATGGCCCGGCCAAGCGCGGCCTGTTTCCGGGATCTGCCGATCACTTGAGCGTGTCGTGCTTTTTGCCCCTTCGCGAGAGCATATTGCCAAGGATTTTTCCGGCAGGGCCGCTGGCCGTGTTGACGACACGTCCGAGCGGATGCCTGTTGATGACGTAGGGGACCGCCTTGCCTGCCGCTTTCGTGGCTGCACCAAAGGTCGCCACCCTTGTCTCGCGTGAGGTGATGAGCCGCTTGAGGAACCAGAGCGCAGCCACGCCGACAATCCAGATCAGACCCAGGCCCCATTGGACGATGTCGCCTATCAGATCGATCAACCCCGATGCGTTGCCACCCTGGCCGACAGCGGAACCTGCTGCGCCTGCGCCCACCTCCAGCACGGCCTCGCCAAGCGCGATGACGCCGTAAAGCCCGAGGCAGACAAGGCTCCAGATCACGATCAGGGCAACCAGTTTCAGTTTGATCAAGAACCGCATGACGTCTCCCGGTGCGCAGATCCAACTCCTGCGGCATGCTCCATGTCGGGGGCAAATGGCGCGTCGCCAAGAGACTCGCGGCGTTCTGCCTCAGTGTTCAGGCTCATCGCCTGTTGATGTCGTCAACCGACCTGCACCGACATCACCCGCGTGACACCTGCATCCGCCATCGCTTTCCAGGCATTTGCCAGCGAGCCCTGGGCATCGATGCCGCGGCAGGCATCCTCGATGATGAACGTGGGCAGGCCGGCCGAGCGGGCATCGAGCGCGGTCCAGCCCACGCAGAAATCGGTGGCGAGGCCAGCGACGAAGGCGCGCTTCAGGCCGCGCTCCTGCAGATAGCCGGCCAGGCCTGTCCTGGTCTTGCGGTCTGCCTCGACAAAGCCGGAGTAGCTGTCGATGGAGCTGTCATAGCCTTTCCGGATGATGAGCTGGCCATGCGGAATGTCGAGATCATCGCTCAGGTCCGATCCCTTGGATTCCCAGATGCAGTGGTCGGGCCAGAGGATCTGCTTGCCATAAGGCAAGTCGATCATTTCAAAAGGCTTCTTGCCGGGATGCGACGAGGCGAACGAGATGTGCCCCGCCGGGTGCCAGTCCTGTGTGAAGACCACATGGCGAAATTTCTTCGCCAGCGCATTGATCGGCGCTATCACCTCGTTGCCCTTCGGCACTGCCAGCGCGCCTCCCGGCAGAAAGTCGTTCTGCACATCGACGATGATCAGCACGTCCGTTGCCAGTTCGAGCGGGACGGGCGTCTGCGCATGGGCGGGAGATGCCAGCAGGGTGGCGGCTGCCGCGGCGCTGGCAAGTTCGATGGCATTGCGGCGTGTCAGTCCGGATGTCTCATCTGTCATCGCGATAACTCCTCAAGGGCGCCCCCGCTCCCGTGCAGATTAATCCGAACAGGGCCGACAGCAAGTCCCGTGTGCAATCCCGCTAGGGTCGCCAGAGCATTGCGCACAAAGGGGGGACCGGTTTTGTGCAAGAGCAATGCTCCAAGATATGATGATCTAGCCGCGCCCGACAAAAGGCATGGCGCTTGCCATCACGGTCATGAACAGGACATTGGCCGACAGTGGCAGACTTGCCATGTGCAGCACAGCGTCGGCAACGTGCTGAACATCCATGACAGGCTCGATGCGGATGGAGAGGTCAGCTTGCGGTACGCCCTTGGTCATGGCCTGGGCCATGTCGGTCAGGGCGTTGCCGATGTCGATCTGGCCGCAGGCGATGTCATATTTGCGGCCATCCAGCGAGGTCGACTTCGTCAGACCCGTGATGGCATGTTTGGTGGCGGCATAGGGCGCGGAATTCGGGCGCGGCGCATGGGCGGAGACAGACCCGTTGTTGATGATGCGCCCGCCGCGCGGCTCCTGTGATTTCATCAGCTTGAAGGCTTCCTGCGTACACAGGAAGGGACCGGTCAGGTTGGTGTCGACACAGGCTTTCCAGGCCTCGAAGCTCAGGTCTTCCAGCATCACGCCCCCTGGCGAGTTGACGCCGGCATTGTTGAAGACAACATCAAGCCTCCCGAAATGCGCCTTGCAGGCGGCGAACAGGCCCTTGACGGCCGCCGGGTCCGTGATGTCACACGGATGGGCAAGAGCATGGGAGGAAGGCGCTCCCGAGAGGCGGATGGTCTCCTCCAGAGCATCCATGCGCCGGCCCGTGACGACGACCCTGTAACCGGCTTTGAGGAAACTGACGGAAACCGCCCGCCCGATGCCCGCGCTGGCACCTGTGATCAACGCAACCTTGCCTTCATGTGACATCTTGAATGCTCCGTTCTTGTTGCGTGGAGATTAGGGTCAGGACCTGTTAATTCCCGGTTTTCTGTTTGCCCAAAAGGTCTCGCATGCGGGGAAACAAGCACAAGCCAAGGCTTGTTGCCTTGGCGAGCATTGTTTGCGTGCAGGCAAGTCCTTTTCGGCAAACCCTCCTGGCGCGTGGCTTTTTGCCCGTGGGTGCGTTGCAAGCCCTTGAAAACCGGATGGTTTCCTGCGGACTTGCGCCTGCCCACGACCAAAAATCCACAGCGCAGAAAGCCGGGAATTAACAGGTCCTGACCCTAGCAGCCTGCATGGCCTTTGCGAGCCTTCATCATGCGGCCGGGCCATCTGCCTGTTGGAGATAAATTCGAGAAACAGTTGAATGGCGCGTCGTGCATGAAGATCCGAGACTTCGTACGTGTTTTATTTGTACAATTCGTCAATTGCAAACAAACAAGGGTACATGCATCAAACAATTCGTCTGTTACTCGTGGTTC
>JANMHN010000072.1:0-12475 GCA_031375185.1 Allobosea sp.
CGTCCGAACGTTCCGAACGCACACCCGCATGCGACCGACAAACTCGCCGTTGTCCATAACGGCATAATCGAAAATTTTGCCGAACTCAGGCTGGAGCTTGAGGCGGATGGTTTTCTGTTCGAATCCGAAACGGACACGGAAGTCGTCGCCCATCTTGTCACTCGCGAGATCAATCGCGGGCTCAAGCCGGTCGATGCCGTGGGAGCAGTGCTGCCGCGGCTTCGCGGGGCGTTTGCGCTCGCGTTCTTGTTTTCGGGCGAGGATGATCTCCTGATCGGTGCCCGCAACGGTCCGCCGCTGGCTGTCGGGATCGGCGATGGCGAAATGTATCTTGGTTCCGATGCGTTTGCGCTCGCCCCTTTCACCAACATGATCGCCTATCTTGAGGACGGTGACTGGGCGATCCTGCATCGCAACTCGGTCGAGTTCCGCAATGTCGATGGCAAGATTGTTCAGCGCCCGGCCCAGATGGTCGCGGCCGGTGTCGCCCTTGTCGACAAGGGCAACCATCGTCATTTCATGGCGAAGGAAATCCACGAGCAGCCCGAAGTCGTCACCCACACCCTGACCAACTATATCGACATGGTCTCGGCCAAGGTGCGCATGCCGTTCGAGCAGCCGCTTGACTGGAGCAAGGTCGAACGCCTGTCGATGTCGGCCTGCGGGACGGCCTATCTCGCCGGACTTACAGCGCGTTACTGGTTCGAGACGATCGCCCGTGTGCCTTGTGACATCGATGTCGCGTCGGAGTTCCGCTACCGTGAGCCGCCGCTGATCCCGCAAAACGGTGTTGCGATGTTCTTGTCCCAGTCTGGGGAAACGGCGGACACGCTCGCCTCCCTGCGCTATGCGAAGAGCCAGAACCAGACGATCCTGTCAGTCGTCAATGTGCCGACCTCGACCATCGCACGCGAAAGCCACATCGTCGCGCCGATCACCGCCGGGCCGGAAATCGGCGTTGCTTCGACCAAGGCCTTTACCTGCAAGCTGGTCACGCTGGCCAGCATCGCGATCGCGGCGGGCCGCATGCGCGGTGTCGTGACGGCCGAGCGCGAGAAGGAACTGGTTCAGGAACTGATCATGCTGCCGGGTCTGATGACCCAGGCTCTCAAGACCGAAGTTCAGATCGAGCGCCTCGCCCACAAGCTCTGCAAGGCCCGCGACGTGCTGTATCTCGGGCGTGGCACCAGCTATCCGCTGGCGCTTGAGGGTGCGCTCAAGCTGAAGGAAATCTCGTATATCCACGCGGAAGGCTACGCGGCGGGCGAACTCAAGCACGGCCCCATCGCGCTGATCGACGAGGACATGCCGGTCATCGTGGTGGCGCCACATGATCATCTGTTCGAGAAAACAGCCTCCAACATGCACGAGGTCGCTGCGCGTGGTGGCCGCATCATCCTGATCACAGATGAAAAGGGCGCGGCGGACACAACCATCGAGACAGAAGCGACGATCATCATGCCAACCATGTCGCCGACCTTCAGCGCCATGGTCTATGCCATCCCGATCCAGTTGATCGCCTATTACACGGCACTCGTGATGGGCAAGGACGTGGACCAGCCGCGCAACCTGGCAAAGTCCGTCACGGTCGAGTGAAGGATCGAGGGCACGGAACCGGGCGGACTGACAGGATCGGCTCGTTTTGCATTGCACAATCGGCGCGGCGGATGGCATGATATTGAAGGTCTGCGCCGTTGGGCAGGCCAGACATGCCACCGGAAGCACCCGTGACGACAAACCAGCTACCCGATCCCATGCACGTGCAATCCACGCCGGAAACAGCACGCGGCCACGGTGCGGTTGCACGTCTGCGGCGGTATTTCCTGACAGGCGTGGTCGTCGCAGGCCCGCTCACCATCACGGTCGCAATGACCTGGTGGTTCATCAGCCTGGTGGACACATGGGTCAAGCCCATCATTCCTGCGGCCTACCTGCCGGAAAGCTACCTGCCATTTGCCATTCCGGGCTTCGGACTCGTGGTGGCGCTGGTGGGCCTCACGCTGCTGGGATTTCTCACCGCCAATCTTGTCGGCCGCGCCCTGCTGGAAGCCGGCGAGGGCCTGCTTGAGCGCACGCCCGTGGTCAGCGGCCTCTATAAGGGCATGAAGCAGATTTTCGCGACCGTCTTCTCGGCCACGGGTTCGACATTCCGAACGGTCGGGCTGGTCGAATACCCGGCGAGGGGCATGTGGTCGATCGTGTTTCTGTCCAAGACGGCAGCACCCGAGATCGCCAACCAGTTGCCTGACCCTGATGAGCATATCGGCGTGTTCCTGCCCTGCAGCCCCAACCCGACAACGGGCTTTTTCTTCTACATGCCGCGCCGAGACGTGATCGAGGTGCCGATCACTGTCGATGAAGCCGCCAAACTCGTCATGTCGGCAGGCCTGATCCAGCCCGGAGACCTTGTGAAGAAGGCAAAGAAAGCAGACGGCGAGCCAGAGGCTTGACCTCGCCCCCATCCCGGCTGACGATACTGCCGACGCGGCAGAACATTTCGGCTTCATGAGCATGATCTGTGGGAATGCCTGATTGAAGCGGCTGGGAGCCACGCATGAGCTATGATCTGATCCTCAAAGGCGGGCGGGTCATCGATCCGTCGCAGAACCTTGATGGCATACGCGATGTCGCTTTCACCGGCGGCAAGGTCGCGGCTTGCGGCAAGGATCTGAAACCCGGAGCCGACACAGAGCTGCGCGACGTTTCAGGCTACATCGTCTCGCCCGGCCTGATCGACATGCACACGCATGTTTACTGGGGCGGTACGTCGCTCGGCATCGATGGCGATGAATTTTGCCGCACGTCGGGGGTCACGACCTCCATCGACACGGGCAGCGCCGGGCCTGGCAACTGGCCGGGCTTCCGAAAGCATGTGATCGAGAAGGCGGAGGCGCGCATCCTGGCTTATCTGCACATCTCGTTCGCGGGCATCTACGGTTTCTCCAGGACCATCATGGTGGGCGAAAGCGAGAACTACAGGTTGATGGCACCCGCCGACTGCGCGGAAGTTGCCGACAAGAATCGCGATCTCATCGTCGGCATCAAGGTGCGCGTGGGCCGCAATTCCTCTGGCGACCAGGGCACAGCGCCGCTCAATGCCGCGCTGCAGGTCGCCGAACAGGTCGGCATGCCGCTGATGGCGCATATCGACCATCCGCCGCCTTCCTATGAGGAGGTCGTAGACATGCTGCGCCCCGGCGACGTCCTCACCCATGCTTTCAGGCCGTTTCCTAACGCTCCCTGCACCGGGCAGGGCACAGTGAAGCAGGCCGTCCTGAATGCCAGAAAGCGCGGCGTGTTCTTCGACATCGGCCATGGCGGCGGCTCATTCGCCTTCAAGACAGCGCGCGCAATGCTCGCCAACGGCTTCGAGCCGGACACCATCTCGTCCGACGTGCATTCGCTGTGCATCGATGGTCCGGCTTTCGACCAGGTCACGACAATGTCGAAGTTCCTGTGCATGGGCATGAGCCTCAGCAACGTCATCAAGGCATCGACCGCGACGGCTGCCGTTGCGCTGCAACGGATGGAATATGGTTCGCTCAAGCCCGGCTCGCTGGGCGATGCCACGATCCTGACCGTGAAGGAGGGCAAGTTCGACTATGTCGACGTGGTGGGCGAGCACCTGATCGGCAACCAGCGCATCATCTCCGAAGGCGTGGTGCTGAAGGGCAAATGGTGGCATCCGAAACGCTCGAAGAAGTTCGCGAAGTTGAATTGACACCCCACTGGTGTCATCCCCGGCGGCCCGTAGGGCCGGGAAGGGGATCCACCTGTCTTGTCACCAAGATGGATCCCCTTCCCGACGCATGCAGCGTCGCCGGGGATGACAACTCGAAAGATCGTTGAAAGGAAACCACCATGAGCGCCGAAGACAATCTTGCAAAACTCGGCATCACGCTGCCTGTGATGCCCGCGCCCATCGCCAACTATGTCCGCTTCAAGCAGGTGGGCGATCTGGTGTTCCTGTCTGGGCAGGGACCACGCAAGCCGGACGGCTCGAACCACACCGGCAAGGTGGGCCGCGATGTCACATGGGAACAGGCCTATGAGCACGCAAAACTCACCGGCATCGGGCTGCTCTCCGCCATGAAGGAAGCCGCCGGTTCGCTGGACCGTGTCGAGGTGGTCAAGGTTCTGGGCATGGTCAACGCCACGCCCGAGTTTGGCGACCACCCAAAGGTCATCAACGGCTGCTCGGACCTGTTCGTGGCCGTGCTGGGCGACAAGGGCCGCCACGCGCGTTCCGCCGTCGGCATGGGCTCGCTGCCCGGCAACATCACCGTGGAGATCGAGGTGATCATCAAGCTGTCCGAGCGCCGGCACACCCCGCGCGATGCCTGACATTGCCAGCCGCCCCAACTCTGTTCCTTGGCCGCCCATCATCTTCCTTGGCATGCTGATCAGTGCTGGTGTGCTGGACAGGGCGATGCCTCTTCAGCTGAGCGTGGGCGTCGTCGGCAAGGTCACCGGTTGGGCTCTTGTGGCGGCGGCGCTTCTGCTCATGGGCTGGGCCTTCATCACCTTTCGGGCGCGCAACTCCAACATCCTCCCGCACAGGGCTGCGGACAGCCTGATTGCGGACGGCCCGTTCACGTTGAGCCGCAACCCGATCTATCTGTCGGAGGCAATGTTGCTGCTCGGCCTCGGGCTGATAAACAACTCGGTCTGGCATCTCCTCGCCAGCATCGCGTTCATGTTGCTCATCACGCCCCTCGCCATCGTGCGCGAGGAGGCTCACATGCAGGCCAGGTTCGGCGCGGAATGGGATGCCTATGCGTCCAAGGTGCGCCGCTGGCTTTGATGGCGTTCAGTTGCCGCTTTGCAGGCTGCCGGTCGTGTCGACAAGGCGGGGCTGGCGCAGGTTCATCGGTCCGCTCATGCGCGGCGCGATGCGCATCTCTGGCGTGAATGTGCCAGGCCTGGGCACCGGATCGACAGGCTTTGGTTGCGCGATACGGGCATTGGTGTTCATCGGCACGCGTGCCCCAATGTCGTAGCGCCCGGCCATCCAGTCCGTGAACAGCTTTTCCGAACCATAGAACGCGTTGCGGTCCACGTCGCCGGTGATGCCGGGCACACGGCCTGTTGTCGTGAACTGCCAGAACTCCCACGGCCTGTTCTGGTAACGTTTTTCCGGCCTCGCGGCGGTCGACCTGATCCAGAACGGATAGGTGTCGAACTCCGTCGTGCCTTCCAGCACGTCCTCATGAAAGTTGATGTCGGTGTAGATGATCGGTTTCTTGCCATAATGCGCCTCAAAGGCTTTCAGCATCTCGCGCATCTTCTGGCGGGCCAATCCGGCAGGCGCACGCGGGCAACGCGACTGGTTGTTCCACTCCACATCGAGCACGGGCGGCAGCGCGTCGGGATCTTTCGGCACATTGCGGATGAACCACCTGATCTGGTCCTTGGCGGGGCGGCACCAGAACACGAAATGATAGGCCCCGCGCGGAACCCCGGCAGCCTTGGCACCATCCCAGTTCTCACGGAACTTCTCATCGAGGTGGTCGCCGCCTTCGGTGGCCTTGATGAAGGCGAAGCGGGTGCCGGCACCCTTGACACGCACCCAGTCGATCTCGCGCTGCCAGCGCGAGATGTCGATGCCTTGGATGACCTTCTGCTTTGCGTCACGCACGCCGTGATGAGGCTCTGCGTCGCTCTTTTTCGGATAAAGGTTGCGGGCCTCGCCAGCGCCAGACAGCGCAAGGCACGTCAAGGCAGTGATGATCGAAACGAGAGGACGGCCGAACCGGCCGGAAACAGACGCGCGCATCGCAAGGCCACCTCATGACGCTCCGTTTCTCGCGCGCGCATGGTAAACATCGCGTTGAAGGATTGCATCAAATTGCGGGAAGGGTTGACCAAAGATTAACGTGCGCCGGGCTGGCCAGCCGTCATTCCTCGGTCAGCGCAGGCGGCTCTGTCGCCGCAACTGCCGTGGGTGAGGAAATCGCCGCTGGCGCTGTCGCAGGCGGCGCATAGGCTGTCGGCGTGTTGATCGGCGCAGAGCCGCGCGTCCATGTCCGCGCCGCGATGTCGAATTCGCCGCGCAGCCAGCCAAGGAACTCCTGGTCGCTGCCATAGAACGCGTTGCGGTCCACATCGCCGCGAATGCCGGGAATGCGCCCGGTCGTGGTATATTGCCAGAAGGCCCAGGGCCGCCCGACATAGCGCTCCTCGGGCCGGGCGGCGACCGAGCGGAGCCAGAACGGATAGCGGTCGAACTCGCGCTCGCCCTCCAGCACCTCCTTGTGGAAGGTGATGTCGGTGTAGATGATCGGGATCTTGCCGGTGTGCGCCTCAAGCTCGCGCAGCATCAGCCGCGTCTTTTCTAGCGCGACCTCCTTGGAGACCTTCTGCGGGCAGGTGCGGCTGTGGCCGTTCCATTCAAGATCAAGCACAGGCGGCAAGGCATTGGCATCACGCGGAATATGCTGCACGAACCATTGCGCCTGCTCGTGCGCCGGACGGCACCAGTAGACGAAGTGATAGGCCCCCACGGGGATGCCCGCTGCCTTGGCTCCGTTCCAGTTGGTGGCAAAACGCGGATCGATATGGTCACCGCCCTCGGTCGCCTTGATGAACACGAACCGGGTGCCGGACGCCTTGACGCCTGCCCAGTCGATGTCAGCCTGCCAGCGCGAGATGTCGATCCCGTGGACAGGGTAGCTCTGGGCCGACACGACACCCGGATGTGGCTTCACATCGCCCTTTGTCGGGTAGCGTCCGCTGTAGTCGGCAAGCCCACACGCGCTCAGCGCAAGGGCAAGACCTGCGGAAGCAAAGGCTTTCATCGGGGTGACGGGCGAAAACTGGAACATGCGATTGGCAACTTTGAACGGGCAGGTGTGTCGATGTGGCATCACGCAGACATCATCAATCCACCCAAAGCATTTCATTTTTGTTGACGATAAGGCAAATCAACGCGGTATCCAGCTGTAGCTCGTTATTCTGCCTGAGCACACAACCTCATCCTGATCCCATCGGAGGATGAGCAAGCGTGGTACACCGCGCCGGTCGCCAGACCTAAAGCCCGAACCACAATGTCGCGATGCCGAGGAAGGCAAAAAAGCCGACCACGTCGGTCACGGTCGTCACAAATGTTCCTGATGAGACGGCAGGATCGATGCCCATCTTGTCCAGGATGATCGGCACGGATGCACCGGCAAGTGCAGCGGCGAACAGGTTGGCGATGATCGCAAGCCCGATCACGACGCCGAGACCCGGATTGCCGAACCAGATCGCCGCGATCGCCCCCGTGATCAGGGCAAAGGCCGCGCCATTGATGAATGAGACCAGCAACTCGCGGGTGATGAAGCGGTTGAGATTCCAGTTGCCAAGCTCCCCTGTCGCCAGCGAGCGGACCGCGACCGTCATGGTCTGCGTCGCGGCATTGCCGCCCTGGCTGGCCACGACAGGGGCGAGCACCGCCAGGGCAACCATCTTCTCCAGGCTGCCTTCAAACAGCTTCATCACGCTGGCGGCGACGAACGCAGTGAGCAGATTGACGAAAAGCCACTGAAAGCGGCTTTTGGCGATAGCGGGAACCGTGTCCGATAATTCTTCATCGCCCTTGACCCCGCCCAGCGCCTTGATTTCCTCGTCGGCCTCCTCGTCGAGAACATCAACGATGTCATCGATGGTCATGACGCCGACAAGGCGCTGGCCCTCGTCGATGACGGGCGCAGACACGAAATTGTAGCGCTTGAACATTTGCGCCACGTCCGTCAGTTCGTCTGTGGCCGCGATGGTCTTGCGCTCGGGGTCGGCAAGGGTTGCGACCTTTACCGGGCGCTTTGTGCGCAGCAGCTTGTCGAGCGCGACAGCCCCCACAAACCGGTGGGACGGATCGACCACGTAGACCTCGTAGAACGTGTCCGGCAGATCCTGGGTGTCGCGCATGAAATCGATGGTCTGTCCAACGGTCCAGAAAAGGGGGACGGCGATCACCTCCGTCTGCATCCTCCGGCCCGCAGTCTCCTCGGGATAATCGAGGCTTTTTTGCAGGGCAATCCGGTCAGTCGCCGGCAGCTTGTCGAGAATTTCGGCCTTGTCGGCCTCGTCCATGTCCTCAAGAATATAGACCACATCATCGGAATCGAGGTCGCGCATGCCCTCGGCGACCGTGTCCGGCTCCAGTTCCTCGAGGATTTCCTCTCGGACAGCGTCATCAACCTCGGTCAGGGCGGTGAAGTCGAAATCCTTGCCCAGAATTTCGATGAAGGTCGGGCGGTCATCGGCCTCGAGCGCTTCGAGCAGTCCGCCAAGGTCAGCTTCGTGGAGGTTCTCGACAAGAGCCGCCAGCCCGTCATGGTCCTGTCCGCCGATCAGCCGTGTGACATGCGCCACAAAGGCAGCATTGACCTCACCCTCGTCATCGCGGAAGGCGATCTCGGCAACGTCTCCGGTTCCTTCGCGTGGTTCTGGCATTCTGGCGTGGACGTCCCGACCGGTTCAATCTGCATGTCGCAGGCCAGACCTTGTCGCAAACCGTATGCGGATTGACAACGATGATCGACAGCAAAGCCATGAACATAGGAAAAAGCAGGAAATCTGCTGGAGTCGGAGGGTTAAAAAGAGGTCCCAAACATCAACGGCGACCCATGCAGGGCCGCCGTTGATGGAGTTGCACTCTGATTGGTGCGGTCAAGAGGACTCGAACCTCCACTAGTTGCCTAACTACCACCTCAAGGTAGCGCGTCTACCAATTCCGCCATGACCGCGCTGCGCTGGACGCACAAGGCATACTTATGCAGCGGCTGCGGTCTAGCAAATCGTTTCCCGTGTCACAAGCCTGTATCGACGTCATTTTTTGACGATGTCCGAAACGCGGACAACAACCATCAGGCTGCCAGCGCCTCGGGCTCCGGCTCAGGCTCCAGCGGCACGAATGGCGGGGAGGGCTCTCGGATGATGCGGGGCCGCCTGAGAAGCTCCGTGATTTCAACCTGGATGCGGGTTCCAGAGACAATGACCTGCCCGATGGCAAAGACCTTGCCATTGGCGACGATCTCCACAAGCTCCGCTTCGCCGGATGTCAGTTCGATCACTGCGCCGCGGCCCATGCGCAGCAGCTTGTGGATCGGCATGACGGTCTGGCCCAGAATGACGCTGATCGTGATGAGCGCCTTGTCGAGATCGGTATGCAACGCTTGCCTCCTGCATGCGGACTCGCCACATGTTGTCTGCCCGACATTGCGCTGAATATGGTTAACTGGTCGTGAACTCCCGCCTGCAATCCGACACCCTCGTGACCCGTCATGCCCAGGCTCCGGTTGAGTGGCTGGTGGCTGACGGCCTCGTGCCTTATGACGATGCCGTCGCCTTCATGGACGCCCGCGTGGCGCTGATCGCCGAAGGCAAGGCTGCCGAATTGATCTGGCTGGTGGAGCATCCATCGCTCTACACGGCAGGGACATCGGCCCTGAATTCCGATCTGGTTCAGCCCGGCAGGTTCCCGGTCTTCCAGTCCGGCAGGGGCGGTCAATACACCTATCACGGTCCCGGCCAGCGGGTTGCCTACGTGATGCTGGATCTCAGGCAACGCGGGCCGGATGTGCGCCGCTACGTGGCCTCCCTGGAAAGCTGGTTGATCGCTACCCTGGCGGATTTCAATGTTGCCGGTGAACGCCGCGAAGACAGGGTCGGCGTCTGGGTGCGCCGCCCGGACAGGCCTCCGGTTTCCGGCATGGTGGCTGAAGACAAGATCGCCGCCATCGGCATCCGGATCAGGCACTGGGTGACCTTCCATGGCATATCCCTGAATGTCGATCCTGACCTTGGCCATTTCGGTGGCATCGTGCCATGCGGTGTCAGCCAGCATGGCGTCACGAGCCTTGTCGACCTGGGCTTGCCTGTGACGATGCTGGAGGTCGATGCCAGCCTGCGCGCCCGTTTCGAGGATGTTTTCGGCAAGACCCTGAGGCCATGAACATCTCCTCAAGCCGCTGGCTTTCCAGACAAACGTCGACATGCCTGCGATGACGCAACGGATCGTTCACCATCTTCGTTCCATTGTGATGATGGCGGGGGCGTCATTCCGGGTGGACATCTCATGAAGAACATCATTCTGGCAGCTTTGCTTTGCGCTTCTGCCGCAGCCTGCACGACCACTGACCAGCGAATCGCAGGCGCCGCTGCAGGCGCAGGAACGGGTGCGTTGTTTGCTGGCCCGATCGGGGCTGTTGCAGGCGGAGCCATCGGTGCCGTGGCCGCACCAACCATCACCGGAACGGTGAAACGCAACACCCAATAAGGGCCAAACGATCATCTGCACGGCGCGGATGTGCGGATGCGCCGTTGCGCGCTCTGGATTGGCGCGCCATAACCCTGCCGGTATGTTTGAAAAGGGCAGGGTGCATGGCCGTCTTGACCACCAGCGTCGATGTGCAATCGGCGCAGAACCAGAGTTATGCGGCAGACTGGGCGAAATTGCGCGACGAGCTGTCAGCACGCCGTGCCAATGCTGCGGCTGGCGGCAATGCAAAAGCGCGCGAACGACACACGGCACGTGGCAAGCTCCTGCCGCGTGAGCGGGTTGCCGCCTTGCTGGATGCCGGCTCGCCCTTTCTTGAAATCGGGGCGCTGGCCGCCTTCGGCATGTATGATGACGATATCCACGGTGCTGGCATGATTGCCGGCATTGGCCGCGTCTCGGGCCGTGACGTGATGGTGGTGTGCAACGATGCGACCATCAAGGGCGGCACGTACTATCCCATGACCGTCAAGAAGCACCTGCGGGCGCAGGAGGTCGCGCGCGAAAACCGGCTTCCCTGCGTTTATCTGGTCGATTCGGGCGGTGCGAACCTGCCGCACCAGACCGATGTGTTTCCCGACCGCGAGCATTTCGGGCGCATCTTCTACAATCAGGCGACGCTGTCCTCGCTGGGCATTCCGCAGATCGCCGTGGTGATGGGCTCCTGCACGGCAGGCGGTGCCTATGTGCCCGCCATGTCGGACGAAACCATCATCGTGAGACGGCAGGGAACCATCTTCCTGGGCGGGCCACCGCTTGTGAAGGCCGCAACCGGCGAAGTCGTGTCTGCGGAGGATCTTGGCGGCGGCGATGTCCACACCAGGTTGTCAGGTGTCGCGGATCATCTGGCAGCGGATGACCGGCATGCCCTTGCCCTGGCCCGCCAGATTGTCAACACGCTCAACACCACCAAGCAACCAGGGATCACCTTGCATGATCCAGTTCCGCCCAGACTGGACGCGGCTGAACTTGAGGCCATCGTGCCCACCGATCTGCGCAAGCAATATGACATCCGCGAGGTCATCGGCCGTCTGGTGGACGGCTCGGAATTCGACGAGTTCAAGGCCCTGTATGGCACGACACTTGTGACGGGTTTCGCCCGCATCCATGGCATACCCGTCGGCATCATTGCCAACAATGGCATCCTGTTCTCGGAAAGCGCGCAGAAAGGTGCGCATTTCATCGAGTTGTGCTGTCAGCGGCGCATACCGCTGCTGTTCCTCCAGAACATCTCCGGCTTTATGGTCGGACGCGACTTCGAGGCGCGTGGCATCGCTAAGGATGGTGCCAAGCTGGTCACTGCGGTCGCTTGCGCCCAGGTTCCAAAGATCACGGTGCTGGTGGGGGGCTCCTTCGGCGCTGGCAATTATGGCATGTGCGGCAGGGCCTATTCGCCGCGTTTCCTGTTCAGTTGGCCCAACAGCCGCATTTCTGTGATGGGCGGGGAGCAGGCCGCGAGCGTGCTGGCCACAGTGCGCCGCGACAATATCGAGGCTGCCGGCAAGAGCTGGAGCGCGGAGGAGGAGGAAGCCTTCAAGTCGCCCGTCCGCGAGCAGTATGAGATCGAGGGCAGCCCTTATCACGCAACGGCGCGGCTGTGGGATGACGGCATCATCCTGCCAAGCGAGACGCGGCGCGTGCTCGGCCTTGCCTTCTCGGCCTGTCTGAACGCTCCGGTGCCGGAGACGCGGTTCGGCGTCTTCAGGATGTAGCCAGAACACCGTCGTTGGCAAAGTCGATGCGCGCCAGGATCACACCGGACATTCTGCTGAAGGCCTATTCCGTCGGCGTGTTTCCGATGTCCGAAGGAGCCGATGATCCCGGCCTTTTCTGGGTCGATCCCGAACGTCGTGGCATCATGCCGCTTGATGGGTTCCATGTGCCGCGCAGGCTGGCGCGCACCATCCGCCAGGACCCGTTCGTTATCCGGGTCGACACCGATTTTGATCAGGTGATCGATGCCTGCGCAGATGCGCGGCAAGGGCGCGGCGAAACCTGGATCAACACCCGCATCCGCAACTTGTATGGCGATCTGTTCCGGATGGGCCATGTCCACACTGTCGAGGCCTGGTTGGGCGATCAGCTTGTCGGCGGGCTTTATGGCGTGGCGCTGGGCAGGGCCTTTTTTGGCGAAAGCATGTTCCACCGGATGCAGGACGCGTCGAAGATCGCGCTTGTGCATCTGGTCGCGCGCCTGATTGCAGGAGGCTACATGCT
>JANMHN010000078.1:0-2293 GCA_031375185.1 Allobosea sp.
TGGAGTTCGCCACCATCCGCGAGATGATCGCCGTGCTGGACCGCACCTACTGCCAGACCATGGGCGTCGAGTTCATGCACATCACCGATCCGGCCCAGAAGGGCTGGATCCAGGAACGCATCGAAGGTCCGGACAAGGAAATCGCCTTCACCAAGGAGGGCAAGAAAGCCATCCTCAACAAGCTGATCGAGGCTGAAGGCTTCGAGAAGTTCATTGATCTCAAATACACCGGAACCAAGCGCTTCGGTCTCGATGGGGGCGAGTCGCTCATTCCGGCGCTGGAGCAGATCATCAAGCGGGGCGGCAATCTCGGGGTCAAGGACATCGTGTTCGGCATGGCTCACCGCGGTCGACTGAATGTGCTGACGCAGGTGATGGGCAAGCCGCACAGGGCGCTGTTCCATGAGTTCAAGGGCGGTTCGGCTGCTCCCGACGATGTCGAAGGTTCGGGCGATGTGAAATATCACCTCGGCGCGTCATCGGACCGCGAGTTCGACGGCAACAAGGTCCACCTGTCGCTGACACCGAACCCGTCGCATCTGGAAATTGTCGATCCGGTTGTTCTCGGCAAGGTCCGCGCCAAGCAGGACCAGCTCAACGACATCGTCGAGCGCTCGAAAGTCCTGCCGTTGCTGCTGCATGGCGATGCGGCATTTGCGGGTCAGGGCGTGGTGGCCGAATGTCTGGGCCTGTCAGGGCTGAAAGGGCACCGCACCGGCGGGTCGATCCACTTCATCATCAACAACCAGATCGGCTTCACGACCTATCCGCGCTATTCGCGCTCCTCGCCCTATCCGTCGGATGTGGCGAAAATGGTTGAAGCCCCGATTTTCCACGTCAACGGCGATGATCCGGAAGCCGTGGTGTTCGCCGCCAAGGTGGCCATCGAATTCCGCCAGAAGTTCCACAAGCCTGTCGTCATCGACATGTGGTGCTATCGCCGCTTTGGCCACAACGAGGGTGACGAGCCGGGCTTCACCCAGCCGCTGATGTACAAGAAGATCCGCGCGCACAAGTCGACGCTGGAACTCTATTCGGCCAAACTCATTGCCGAGGGCGTCGTCAGCCAGGACGATGTGGATGCCATGAGGGCCGACTGGAAGAACCGCCTTGAAGGTGAGTTCGAAGCGGCCATCGGCTACAAGCCCAACAAGGCCGACTGGCTTGATGGCAAGTGGTCCGGCCTGAAAGCCATCAAGGAAGATGCTGATGATCCGCGCGCCGGAGCCACCGGCGTGCCGGCGGCGACCCTGCGCGAGATCGGTGACAGGATCACGGCGGTCCCAGCCGGTTTCACCGTCCACAAGACGATCCAGCGCTTCCTCGACAACCGCAAGAAGGCCATCGAGACAGGCGAAGGCATTGACTGGGCGACCGGCGAGGCGCTTGCCTTCTCGTCGCTTCTGCTGGAGGGACACCCGGTGCGCCTGTCAGGCCAGGATTGCGAGCGCGGAACCTTCTCCAGCCGCCACTCGGTCCTGATCGATCAGGAAACAGAAGGCCGCCACACGTCTTTCAACCATATCCGCGAGGGCCAGTCGCGCTACGAGGTCATCAACTCGATGCTTTCGGAAGAAGCGGTGCTGGGCTTCGAGTATGGCTATTCGCTGTCGGAGCCGAATGCACTGGTGGCATGGGAAGCGCAGTTCGGCGATTTCGCCAATGGTGCGCAGGTCTTGTTCGACCAGTTCATCTCGTCCGGCGAGCGCAAGTGGCTGCGCCTGTCGGGCCTGGTCTGCCTGCTGCCGCATGGCTACGAGGGCCAGGGGCCGGAGCACTCGTCGGCCAGGCTTGAACGCTTCCTGCAGATGTGCGCGGAAGACAACATGCAGGTGGCGAACTGCTCGACGCCGGCCAACTATTTCCACATTCTGCGCCGCCAGCTCAAGCGCGAGTTCAGGAAACCGCTGATCCTGATGACGCCGAAGTCGCTGCTGCGCCACAAGCGCTGCGTCTCCACACTCTCCGATATCGCCGAGAACTCGACCTTCCACCGCGTATTGCGTGATGACGCCCAGACGCAAAAGGGCGAGGCGATCAAGCTGGTGAAGGATGCCAAGATCCGCCGCGTCGTGCTTTGTACCGGCAAGGTCTACTACGACCTGTATGAGGAGCGCGAGAAGCGCGGCATAGACGATGTGTATCTGTTGCGCGTCGAACAGCTTTATCCATTCCCGTTGAAGTCGCTGGCCAGCGAACTGGCCCGTTTCAAGGGCGCGGATGTCGTCTGGTGCCAGGAAGAGCCCAAGAACATGGGCTCCTGGAGCTTTGTCGAGCCCTATCTTGAATGGGT
>JANMHN010000099.1:0-1876 GCA_031375185.1 Allobosea sp.
CGATGACTTTCCTGATCTCGCGACCGTCCATAGCCCGTACCACGGTATCGAGCGACCGAACAATCGCTTCGATCGACGCGCTGTCGGCGTCAGCGGGCACAGTCACATCGGCGCGCTTGCGTCCGTTGACCTGAACCGGCAACACGAGGACATCATCGACAATCAGGCCAGTTTCAAGTGCTGGCCATTTGGCTTCTGCAACCATGCCGTGCTCACCAAGCGCCTGCCAGCATTCCTCGCCAAGATGAGGCATCATGGGAGACACCATCTGGACAAGAACCCTGGCCGCTTCGCGCAGCGCGAAAGCCATGTCGTCTGCAGGTTGGTCGGTGCGCATCAGATCGATGGATTTCGAGATCTGGTTGGCTAGCGTGTAGATGTGCGCCACGCAGCGATTGAAAGCGAGACGTTCAAGATCGTTTTCAACGGCGTGCAATGATTTGTGCGTGACCTTGCGCAGCGTGAGAGAAGCCTCGTCAAACTGTGCGGGCCGTTGGCGTAAAGGTCCTGCCAGATCCGCGATTTCGTTGATCAGACGCCACAGGCGCTGGACAAACCGTGACGAGCCTTGCACCCCGTCTTCTGTCCAGATCACATCCCGGTCAGGCGGCGAATCCGACAGCACGAACCAACGGGCCGTGTCAGCGCCGAATGACGCGATGATCTCGTCAGGATCGACCACGTTCCTCTTGGACTTCGACATCTTCTCGATAGGGCCGATAGTGATGGTCTCACCTGTTTCCAGATGAACGGCACGCCTGTCAGCACCATCTGTCTCGATCCGGACATCGGCTGGCAGCACGAATCCACCGGTTGAATCCCGGTAGGTCTCGTGAACGACCATGCCTTGCGTGAACAGGCCCTGGAAGGGCTCTACCACGGTGCTCAGATGCCCTGTGGCCTTCATGGCGCGTGTGAAAAAACGCGCATACAGCAGGTGCAGGATCGCATGCTCCACCCCGCCGATATACTGCTGGACTGGCAGCCAGCCGTTTGGTCCATCGACTGCTGACAGCGTTGTCGGCGCCTCGGCATTGTCAGGGTCTGTGAATCTGGCGAAATACCACGACGAATCTCCAAACGTGTCCATCGTGTCGGTGTCGCGCCTTGCGGGTTTGCCGCAGGCGGGGCAGGCACAATGCTTCCAGGTCGGGTGATGATCAAGCGGATTGCCCGGTTTGTCGAAGCTGACCTCGTCAGGAAGTTTCACAGGCAAGTCAGCCTTGGGAACCGGGACCGTGCCGCAATCATCACAATGGATGGCAGGTATCGGGCAACCCCAATAGCGCTGCCGCGAGATCAGCCAATCGCGCAGGCGGAAATTCACCTTGCGCTGTCCGACAGGCCCTCCCATCATGATCGTTGTTTCAAGTCGTCTTGCGACCTCTTCGAAGGCCTTGTCCGTGCTCAACCCATTCAGGAACCGTGAATTGATCATGATGCCGTCATCGACGAAGGCGGTATCGCCAATGGCAAAGCCGATCCTGTCGCCATCAGCCGGCATCACGACCGGCACAACCGGAAGATCATACTTGCGGGCGAAATCGAGATCGCGCTGATCGCCGGAAGGGCAGCCGAAGATCGCGCCGGTGCCATAGTCCATCAAGATGAAGTTGGCGACATAGACAGGAACCGTCAGGGAGGGCTCAAGCGGATGGATGGCCCGGATTCCTGTGTCGAAGCCCAGTTTTTCCGCCGTTTCGATCTCAGCGGCAGAGGTGCCCATGCGCCGGCAGGTTTCGCAGAAATCAGCCAGTTCAGGATTGGTTGCAGCCGCTGCCTTCGCCAAGGGGTGATCAGGCGCAAGCGCCATGAAGGACGCCCCGAACAGGGTGTCTGGCCGCGTTGTGTAGATCTCGAGTTCAGACATACCGGC
>JANMHN010000117.1:0-4016 GCA_031375185.1 Allobosea sp.
CCTGCTGGCAAGGCATCGTAGAGATTTCGCATCAGCGGACCGGCTGCAAAGACAAGATCGACACCATTGGCCTCGATGGCGGGCAGAAGCTGGGCGTGAATCTGCGGTGCGGTGGCCCCAAGTTCCAGCATGTCGCCCACCACGGCGATTCGCCGCCCTCGTGGGCCGGGTTTGATTCGGCCCAGGTTCTCCAGCGCCGCCCTCATCGAAGCGGGATTGGCATTGTAGCTCTCGTCCATCAGCGTGATCTCGCCACCGGGTGCAAACAGCTTCTGGCGGGCACCACGCCCTTGCGGCGGCTTGAGATCAGCAAGCGCCAGTGCGGCGAGCGCCAGATCGGCGCCGATCAGCTTCACGGCAGCCAGCACCGCCAGCGTGTTCATGACAATGTGCTTGCCGGGGCTGCCGATCTTATAGGTCACGCGGGTGCCGAAAATGCTGGCGTCCACCACCGAGAGGTCCGCCTGCAGCACGCAGGACACCAGCCGGACATCGGCATCCGCCGCCTCGCCAAAGCTGACGAAACGCCCGGCCCTGCTCGCCATGGCATGCGCCCTGATGCGGGCAAGCTGCGGAATGTCGGCATTGCAGATGGCAATGCCGTGGTGCGGCAGGCCGTCATAAATGGCGGCTTTCTCGTCGGCGATGGCATCCACGCTCGGGAAAGCGGCCAGATGAACGGCCTGCACCGTGGTGATGATCGCGATGTCTGGCCGTGCCATCATGGCGAGCGGCGCGATTTCGCCCGGATTGCTCATGCCGATTTCGTAGACGCCATACCGTGTGTCACGCGGGGTCCGCACCAGCGTCAGCGGCACACCCCAATGGTTGTTGTAGGAGCCGACGGGAGCCATCGTTTCGCCCTGGCGTGACAGGACGAGCTTGAGCGCTTCCTTGGTGCCAGTCTTGCCCACCGAACCGGTGACGGCGATGACACCGGCGTCAAGGTCTGCACGGCGCACCATGCCGGCACGCTCCATGGCGCGCAGCACATCATCGACGACAGCGAGCGGGCCCATGCCGGCCAGCGCGTCTGCGTGGGCCTCATCCACCACGGCCAGAACCGCGCCCTGCGCAAAGGCAGCGGACACGAAGGCGTGGCCGTCGCGCTGGTCGATCAGCGCAAAGAACGCATCGCCTTGCTGCAACGTGCGCGTGTCGATCGACGCGCCGGACACAATAGCAGGCATCTTGCCGACAAGCCGCGCCCCAAGCGCCTTGATCAGATCAGGTCCGGTCCACAGGGGAGATGTCATCAGCTGAACTCGCGTATCGCTCTGGTGATTTCGTCATGATCGGAGAAGGGCACTGTGCGGTCGCCGACAATCTGGCCGCTTTCATGGCCCTTGCCGGCCACGACGAGCACGTCTCCGGGTTTCAGGCCGCGCACGGCATGGCGGATGGCCTCGGCCCGGTCGCCGATCTCGATGGCTCCCGGTGCGGCGGTCATGATCTCGGCGCGGATGGCGGCGGGAACCTCGCTGCGCGGGTTGTCATCGGTGACGATGGCGAGGTCGGATTTGGCAACGGCGATGGCTCCCATGATTGGGCGCTTGCCCTTGTCGCGGTCGCCGCCGCAGCCGAACACGCAGATCAGCCGCCCCGTAGCATAGGGGCGGAGCGTGTCCAGCACGGCCGCGAGGGCATCCGGCTTGTGGGCATAATCGACGATGGCCAGCCCGCCATTGACTTCACCGACCCGTTCAAGGCGGCCCGGCACGCCCGTGAGCCCGGCGATGGCGTAAATGGCGGCCTCGGGGTCTTCGCCTGTGGCCATGGCCAGACCTGCCGCGACAAGCGCGTTACCGGCCATGAAGTCGCCGACGAGCGGCAAGGTGACGTGGAGGGCTTGCCCCATGACGGTCAAGGCCAGTTCCTGCCCGAAGCCGACGCGCTTTACATCGGTGAGGCGGATGGTCTCACCTGCAATTCCGACCGAGATGACCCTGTGGCCCTTTGCGGTTGCGGCCGCGGCGGCACGATCACTCCAGGGGCCGTCGAGATTGACCACGACAGGGCAGCCACCCGCCAGCAGATCCCACAGGCGCAGCTTGGCTGCGAGATAGTCGTCCATGGTGGGGTGATAATCGAGATGGTCGCGGCCCAGATTGAGGAAGGCTGCTGCCGACAGGTTGACGCCGTCGAGCCTGCGCTGGTCGAGCCCGTGCGACGAGGCTTCCATCGCCAGATGGGTGATGCCATCGCCAGCAAGCCGGTCGAGTGTCTGGTGCAGCGTCACGGGGTCGGGCGTGGTCAGCGAGCCGTAGTGCGCGCCCGAGGACGTCACCACGCCGATGGTGCCGAGGCTGGCAGCGTTCTGGCCGAGCTTTGCGTAAATCTGGCGTGTGAAGTCAGCCACCGACGATTTGCCGCTTGTGCCCGTGACGGCGGTGATGACAGCCGGCTGGCGTGGATGGACGCGCGCCGCTGCCAGCGAAAGAGCACGGCGCGGGTCGGCCATGCTGGCGAAGGCGATGGCGGCAGGCAGATCAGCAGGGCGCGTGCCCGAAGCGATCACGGCAACGGCTCCGTTCGCGATCGCGTCCGCGACAAAGCGCGCGCCATCGGCTTTCGCGCCCTGATAGGCCACGAAGACGTTGCCTGGCTTCACGGCGCGGCTGTCCATGGTCACACCCGTGACGGTGCGCGCGGTGTCTGCGCTGGAGAATGCCCCCGGAAACAGGCTGCCAAGGGTCAAGGTGACAGACATAAGCCCAATCCGGGGTGAAGGGTTGCAAGCAGGTGTTCAACGCAACGCGGCCCCATGCCCGCCCGGACAGGGCGGACCGGACAGTCCATCAGCGCGTGCCCCAGGCACCTACGCGCGCCATGAGCGGGAAGGGGCGGTCCGGCGCTTCGAACCGGGGTGGCAGTCCCAGGATCGGAGCCACGCGCTCGATGATCCGGCCTGTCGTCGGCGAGGCATTCCAGCCGGATGTCGCATAACCGTGCGTTTCGGGCAGGCCCTGCGGCTCGTCGAAAAGGGTCATGAACAGGTAGCGCGGCTTGTCGGCAGGGGCCACCGCCATGAAGGTGGTGAACAGCCTGTTCTTGGAATAGCGGCCATTGACCACCTTTTCCGCCGTGCCGGTCTTGCCACCCACGTAAAAGCCGGGAACCGCCGCTTTCGAGGCCGAGCCGCGCTCGGCGTTGAGCCGCATTACATAGCGCATGGCTTCCGATGTTTCCGGCTTGACCAGGCGGGTCGAGACAGCTTTCGCCTCCTCTTCAGAGCGTCTGAGGAAGGTGGGGGGGATCAGAAGCCCGCCATTCATCAGCGCGCCGGTCGCCATTGCCGCCTGCAAGGGCGCGACAGCCAGACCGTGACCGAAGGCGATGGTCATGGTGTTGAGTTCACCCCAGCGGGACGGCACGATCGGCTCGGCGCTCTCGGGCAGTTCGGTCCGCAAGCGGTCAAGCTGGCCAGCCCTGCGAAGGAAGTTGCGGTGATGGTCGACGCCAAGCTGCAGCGCCATCTTGGCGGTGCCGATGTTCGAGGAATACACGAACACTTCGGGCACGGTCATGATCGTGCGCTTGGCGTGAAAATCGTTGATGGTGTGGCGGCCATACCGCAAGCCATTGCGGGCATCGAAAGTGGAATTGACGTTGATCTTGCCTGAATCGAGCGCCATGGCCACCGTCAGGGCCTTGAAGGTCGACCCCATCTCGAACACGCCGACATTGATGCGGTTGATGTTGTTGGGATCGAGCGCCTCAGCCTGGTTGGCAGGGTCGAAATCGGGCAGCGACACCGTGGCCACGACCTCGCCCGTGTTGACATCGATGATCGAGCCGGCCGCCGCCTTTGCCTTGAACTTCGCCATGGCCGTGACAAGCTCGTCACGCAGGGCATGCTGCACGCGCAGGTCGATCGACAGATGGACCGGTTTCAGTTCCTTCGGCGTTGCGTTGAGCCCGGCACCGGTCGGGTCGATCAGGCCCTTCTGGTCCAGATGCTTCTCGATCCCGGCAATGCCGATGTTGTCGATGTTGGCAAAGCCGAGCACATGGGC
>JANMHN010000412.1:0-6822 GCA_031375185.1 Allobosea sp.
CCAGCGCCCATGCCGGAAGAGCTTTTGCCTGAAGGCGTGCGCCAGCAGCGCGAGCGTGGACAGACGCCAGATCTGATCGTTCTGACGGACCCGTCGGGCGTGAACCTGATCAACAGCTGGATGTCGGCTGCCGCCGCAGCCGTGGTGCCGATCATCGATGCGTCGGGGCGGGCGCGCCACCGGGCTGACGCGACCATGTCCGCGCTGACAGGCAGGGGTCTTGCCGAAACGATCCGAGAGCTTGAGCCGTTGATGGACCGGGTCAAGCAATTGCCGGAGAGCTATTTCAAGACCCGCGATGCCCGCTCCATGCTTTTGGCCCGCCTGGCTGTCCGTGAGCGGCAGATGGCACCGGTGCGCGATGCAAACCTCAAGGCCACAATACGTTTCTTCGACGAGAGCGCCATCGCGGGGGTGACGCCTGTGGCCGAGAGCCTGGTGCGCACCGGCCACATGAGCCGCAAGTTCTTCGACAAGCTGCATGCCTGTCCAGGTTGCCAGTCCTCGCGGCTGTCCGTGCGCGAGGAGTGCTCAAGCTGCCGCTCGGCCAACATCACCGAAGAGCCGATCATCCACCATCTGCGCTGTGGCTACCAAGGCCCGGAGCACGATTTCAAGCTCGCTGACACCAGCATGAAGTGCCCAAAATGCACACATGCCCTTGAGCACTTTTCCGTCGATTACGACAAGCCGGGGACTCTCTTTGTGTGCGCAGACTGTGCCAACACCACGGGCGACACGGCCATCGGCTTCGTCTGCCTTGACTGCGAGAGCCAGCATGACGCCGAGAAGGTCAAGACCAGGACTGTCTACACCTACGAGTTGACGGAAAGCGGGCGCGAAACAGCCTATGCCACGCCGATGGATGAGCGCGGCAGCGTCGACAGTGCGGAAGGCCCCAATGTGCGGGATCGCATCCGCCGCTTCGTATCCGACAACACCCATGCAGGGCGACCGCACGCTGTGCTGATGATCCGGCTCGATGCGCAGGGCGAGGCGCGCAAGGCTGCGGGCGAACGTATCTGGCGTGAAAGCGTCGCGCTCTACGGCTCGATCCTGCGCGAACTGTTCAACCCGACCACCGACATCATCGAACTTGGCGAAACATGGCTGGTCTGCGTGGGCAACGAAACGCGCGAGAAGATCGAGACGGCCCTGCCAGACATCCGCACGGAACTTGAGAAGAATATCACAGCACCGCTTGGCGCACGCTATGACGTGCTTGGCGCGGATCAATTGGCTGCCTTCCTCTGATGGGCGGTTTCACCAACCTCGAAAATGCGTTCGGCGTGCTGACCTATATGCCGCTCTGGCAGATCATCGTGATGTACTGGTTCGCGCTGGTGTTCGAGGTGCCGCGCTATGCCATGGCGTTTCCAGCCATCGTCGCCATGTATCTGAAGGACCGCCAGCGCAAGGGGCCGCCCGTCCTGCCGCCGAAGCTGGGCAAGATCTCGATCCTGATTGCAGGCCACAATGAGGCCGATGCCATTGAGCGTGGTGTCAAATCATTGAAAACACAGAGCTTCAACGATTTCGAGATTGTCTGTGTTTCGGATGGTTCTACAGATGAAACCTTCGAGATCATGAAGCGCCTGCAACGCGAGGGTCTGGTCCACAAGGTGGCCGGCTGCCAGATCAGGGGTGGAAAGGCTTCTGCGATCAATCTGGCGGCTCGCCTGTCGAGCGGCGACATCATGATCGTCATCGATTGCGACTGCACCTTCGAGCACTATGCCATCGCCGAAATCCTGACGCCATTCTGGGATCCGCAGGTGGCGGGCGTATCCGCGTCCGTGCTTGTCAAGAACGGCGAGGATAGCCTGATCGCCTCCTTGCAGCACATCGAGTACCTGTCAGGCATGACGCTCGGCAAGGCGCAGCTCGATATGTTCGGTCAGTTGACGATGATTTCAGGCGCGTTTGGTGCCTTTCGCCGCGAAGCCTGGAACAGGGTCAACGGAATGGACCCTGGACCTGGTGAAGATCTGGACATCTCGCTCCGCCTTCGCAATGCGGGTTACAAACTGGCCTTTGCCCATCGCGCCGTTGCCTACACAGATGCACCGACCGCGCTGTTCAACCTGCTGCGCCAGCGCAACAGGTGGGAGCGAGACTCGGTCTGGCTGAGATTCAGAAAGTATCCATGGGTCATGAATCCGTTCCGACGCGATTTCCGGTGGCAAGAACTGATACACAACATGGACTTCCTGTTCTTCACCGTGCTCGCTTCGGTTATTTTCCCGTTCTACATCGTGAGCAGCGCGTTGATGCTGGGTAATGCCTTCTGGATGGTCATGCTGTCGTCGACGCTCGGCCTGCTCCTGCTCGACGCCTTCGTGTTCGTTTGCGCGGTCATCGCGACGGGCAACAACGTCCACTGGAAATTCTTTCCCTATGTTCTGCTGTACGGCTCGTTCCAGTCCTACCTGATGCGTCTGGCCCGGCTGTATTCCTTCATCGATGAATGGATCTTCTCGACATCGCGAACCGACACCTTTGCGCCGCCCAAGGTGAACGCCTGGATCAGATGGAAGTAAGACTTCCGAAATATATAGAAAATACAATGACTTGTGTTGGATCGAAGTAACGATCCGTTAGTCATGCGCGGAAGAATTCCGAATGATCAAGGCTCTGCGGAAACGCACACGGCCAGATAACCTCGCGAACCAGGTTCGCGCAGGCGGGAAAAACACGGCTCGGCGCGTGTATCTTGGCAGCGTTGCGGCGGCTGCGGTGTTCCTGCTCCTGCAGCTTGTGGGGCCACTGGTTTTCCTCGAAGCCGACGGGCTTGTGACCAAGGAGCGGACAACAGTTGCGCCCGATTTCAATGCCCGCATCCTCAAGGTGCATGTCCGCCCTGGCGACATCGTCAAGGCAGGCGATTCCCTGATCACATTGAGCTCCTCTGAAACCCTGGACCGCATCGCGGACCTGACATCGAAGCTGGGTGCCATCGCATCGCGGGAGGCCCAGCTTTCGGGCCGCATGAACCAGGCGAGCACGCTGTTACCCGTGGCGGAGGACCGCAAGCGCCGCGCCCAAGCGAATTATCGGCAGTTGCAGGATCTTGCCAAGCGGCAATTGACCGTGCCGGCCCGTGTCCTTGAAGCCACACGCGAACTGTTCGAGTCAGAACGCGAGGAAGCGCAGTTGCGCGGTGAGGGCGGCACCGTCGAGCAGGAACTTTCCGTCACCGCGTCGACACGAAAGGATCTTGGACGCGCCATCGAGGATTTGCGCAAGAGTTACAACAATGGCGTCATTCTTGCCTCTACCAATGGGCAGATTGGTCCGCGAGTTGTGAATGCGGGAACCATCCTCAAGCTTGGCGAAACCGCGCTCGATATCTACAGCGGAGAGAGCTACGTTGTGGCCTATCTGCCGCAGGGGCGCATCTACAGCGTGGAAGCGGGCGACAGCGTCGTCGTGACGGACGGCACACTGCGTGCCAGCGGTCGCATTCTGCGCATTGAGGCCATGTCGGATGTGCTGCCGCCAGAATTTCAGAATGTGTTCTCAAGCCGTGATCGGCAGCAGATCGCCCGTGTTGAGCTGGAATCGGGAGCAGACAGGCTGTCAGTCCAGAGCAAGGTGAAGGTCATCGGCCATGCCTCACCTAACAATGCGATTTCACTGCTGAAGAGCGCGGTGTTCTTTGCTGCATCGACGATTTACCGGATTGCCGGGCTGGATGCGGAGTTCGGCGTTGCAGACAACACGGCTGTCGGATCGATCAAAAAACCGCACCCGCCGCAATCGGCCTTCACCTTGCCGCCTGATGTCGGCCCGCCTGACTTGCGGGTGCTGACGAACCGCAGGCCAGTCAAGACCTGGCGTCAGGACGATTGATCGGGTCTGTCCGGCACGGTCCAAGGCTGGCTGGCGCGGCGACCGGTCCTGTAACGGCCAATATCCGACATATGCTGCATGGTCAGGTCGATATCGTCCCAGCCGTTGAGCAACTGAAGGCGGCGCACGGGATCGATCCCGAAGGCAAAGACCTGTCCCGATACCGTCATCGTCTGGCTGTCGAGATCGATGGTTGCGGCGCTGTCCAGATCAAGGCCGAGAAGCGTCTCGCAATCCGCTTCGGAGACGGTCGCTGGCAACAGCCCGTTCTTCACGGCATTGGACGCGAAGATGTCGCCGAACGAGGGCGCGACCACACAACGGATACCGTAGTCCCATAGGGCATAGACGGCGGCCTCCCGCGAGGAGCCGGTGCCGAAATTGCGGCGCGCGATCAGGATTCTGGCATTGTCATATTGCGGATCGTCGAGGACAAAACCGGGCCGCGCGGTCCCGTCTTCGTGAAAGCGCAGGTCGTGCATCAGGTAGCCGCCATAGCCTTGAACGCGGGAGCGCTTCATGAACCGCGCCGGGATCAACTGGTCAGTGTCCACGTTTGCAAGCCCCAGAGGACAGGCGATGGCGGTGAGGGTGGTGAAGCGCTCCATGGTCAGCCCTTCAGCGGTGGCAAGATCGGAGGCAAGTCGCGCACATCGGTCAGATGCCCCGTCACGGCAGCCGCCGCGACCATGGCGGGCGACATCAGGTGCGTGCGTGCGCCAAGTCCCTGGCGACCCCGGAAATTGCGGTTTGTCGTCGAGGCACAGCGCTCGCCGCTCGCCACCGTGTCGCCGTTCATGCCGACGCACATCGAGCAGCCGGAGTCGGCCCATGTCAGGCCAGCATCGACGAAGATGCGGTCCAGCCCCTCGGCCTCCGCCTGACGTTTCACGGTGCTGGAACCGGGCGAAATCAGCCCTGGCACGCTTGCCTTGCGCCCGCGCAGCACGCTGGCAGCGGCGCGCAAATCCTCCAGCCGCGCGTTGGTGCATGAGCCGATGAAGATCCGGTCGATGGTGATGTCCGTCAGCTTCTGGCCGGGCGCGATACCCATGTACGCAAGCGCCTCGCTCAGGTAGGTGGCGCGGGCCGGATCATCCGACAGGACAAGCGGCGCATGTGCCGTGATCGGCAGCGCATCTTCCGGGCTGACGCCCCAGGTGACGACGGGCGCGATGGTGTCGCCATCCAGCATCACCTCACGGTCGAACTCCGCGCCTTCATCGGTGCCAAGCGTGCGCCAGTGTGCGATGGCTGCATCGAGCAGGGCACCTGCAGGCGCGTGCGGGCGGCCACGCACCCACGCGAAGGTCGTCTCGTCCGGCCCGACCATGGCGCAGCGCGCGCCAGCTTCGATCGACATGTTGCAGAGCGTCAGCCGCCCCTCCATCGAAAGGGCGGACATGACAGGCCCGGCATATTCGAGCGCATGGCCCTGCGCGCCGTTGGTGCCGATGGTGGCAATCACGTGCAGCGCCAGATCCTTGGCCGTGACATGAGGCTTGAGCACGCCATTGACCGTGATGCGCATGCGCCTGGGCTTCCGCTGCCACAGCGTCTGCGTCATCAGCACATGCGCCACCTCCGATGCGCCGATGCCGAAGGCGAATGCGCCGAATGCGCCATGGGTCGAGGTGTGGCTGTCACCGCAGACAATCAGCAGGCCCGGCAGGGTCAGGCCTTGTTCCGGGCCGACCACATGCACGATGCCCTGGCCCTGATCATCAAGGCCGAACAGTTTGAAACCATGCTTGGCCGCATTTGCGGAGAGCCTGTCCACCATGCCGGCAACGTCCGGGTCGCTGATGAAGGGGCGACCGCGCGTCGGCACGTAGTGGTCCGCGATGCCGAAGGTGAGGGCAGGCTCCGCCACAGTGGCAGCGCGCTCGTCGAGCTTGCGGAAGGCATGGTGCGAGCCTTCATGCACAAAGTGCCGGTCCACCCAAAGCAGCGTTTCGCCGTCCTCGCGAACGGTGACGACATGCTCATCCCAAAGTTTGTCAAACAAGGTTTTTGGCTTGTCGAACAGGGTGCGGGATGTGCTCATGCCGCTTCCACTTCCGCCAGCATCTTGGCAATCGTGGCGATGGGGACCACCGGGCGCAGGGCCTCGATGGCGGTCTGGTGGGTTTGCGGGCTGAATGCGGCGCAGCCATCCTCCAGCACGATGGTTTCGATGTCCCGCACATGGGCGTCACGCACGGTGGAGGCCACGCCACCATTGGTGACGATGCCACTGACCAACAGCCGCGTGATCCCGAGCTTCCTGATCACCCACTCAAGCCGTGTCATGTAGAAAGCGGAATAGGCAACCTTCTCGATCGCCACATCGACGGGCTGTAGCTCATCGACCGTCGCGTTCCCCCAGGAGCCAGGCGCGAAATCGCCAGCTTTCAAGAACGGGCGCAACTGCTTGAGATGCGGCGAGATCAAGGGTTCGCCGCCGCGCCCCGGCACCAGCGTGAACTGGGTCGAGATCACCAGCCCGCCCTTGGCCCGCAAGCCATCCATGAGCGGCCTGACGCGCGCTGGCAGCGCTGCGATCTCGGGTGCCGATTGCCCGCCGCGCGCATATGCCCCATCGGGATGGATGAAGTCGTTTTGCAGGTCGCAGATGAGGAGGGCGGTGGTGGCGGGTGTGAGCGGAGATGTACTCATGTCCACGATTCCAATAGCTGGATGTTGTCAGCGCAGTTGTTCCCTCTCCCCTTGCGGGAGAGGGTCAGGGAGAGGGGTCGCACCGCTCTTCCCAGGTTGCGCGCAACCCCTCTGCTTACCTCTCCCGCAAGGGGAGACAGGGCTTCAGCTTTTGCGCCATTTCCTGCTTCAGGACACCTGGTATCAACCATGATCACGCCCGCTCTACGATCAGGTTGCCGAAGCCGTCCACCCGCGCCGTCAGGCCCGGATCGATCACGGTGGTCGCATCGCCCTGTTCCAGAACGGCCGGGCCTTCCATCACCGCCCCGA
>JANMHN010000157.1:0-1897 GCA_031375185.1 Allobosea sp.
GCCTATGAGCCGCGCCGCAATGGCAAGCTGGCCCTCATCACGGATTATTTCCGCACGACACCTGACCCGGAGCGCGGGCTGGCGCTGGCGGCGATGACCGGGCAACTGAGCTTTGCCAATGCCAAGGCCGGGATGATCAGGGGCCTGATCGCAGCCCGCGTCGACCCGGAACTGTTCGCGTTGTCCTACGATTACGTGGGCGATCTGAGCGAGACCGTGGCGCTGATGTGGCCTGTTCAACATGGCGTGCCGGGCCACAACCGCCCGCCGCCCACGCTCGCCGACATTGTGGAGGCCCTCGCCACCACCGACAAGCGCGCCTTGCCAGCGCTTCTGGCGAACTGGCTTGATGCGCTGGACGAGACCGGGCGCTGGGCGCTGCTGAAGCTGATAACCGGCGGCCTGCGGATCGGGGTGTCCGCCCGTCTTGCCAAGACGGCTCTGGCGTCGCTGGGGAGCCTTCAGCCAGACGACATCGAGGAGGTCTGGCACGGGCTGGAGCCGCCCTACACGTCGTTGTTCGCCTGGGCCGAAGGGCAAGGGCCACGCCCCGAAGCGACCGACCCTGCACCCTTCAGGCCCGCCATGCTGGCGCACCCTCTGGAGGATGAGGATTTCGACCGGCTCGACCCGGCCGATTTTGCCGCCGAATGGAAATGGGACGGCATCCGCATCCAGGCCGCATCGGGTGTGAACGGGCAAGGACAGCGCATCACGCGGCTTTATTCGCGCACGGGCGAGGACATATCGGGCGCGTTTCCCGATGTCGCGGAACGGATCACCTTCGATGGCGCGATCGATGGTGAACTGCTCATTCTCAAGCAAGGCCGCGTGCAGAGCTTCAACGTGCTGCAGCAGCGGCTCAACCGCAAGACGGTGAGCGCGAACATGATCATGGAACAGCCCGCCCATATCCGTGCCTATGACCTTCTGTTCGACGGGCCGGAGGATGTGCGGCCACTTCCTCTCCATGAGCGCCGCGTACGGCTGGAAGCCTTCATTGCGCGCCATGGCGGAGTGCGCATCGACCTGTCACCCCAACTGGCGTTCAGGACCTGGGATGATCTGGCCGCGGCGCGGGCAGAGCCTGCAAATGTGGGCGCTGGCGCTGATGCAGACGCCATCGAAGGGCTGATGCTGAAGCGCCGAGATGCGCCCTATCTGCCCGGCCGGCCCAAGGGGCTCTGGTACAAATGGAAGCGCGACCCGGCGCTGCTCGACTGCGTCCTGATGTATGCCCAGCGCGGGCATGGCAAGCGCTCGTCGTTCTATTCGGATTTCACCTTCGGCTGCTGGCGTGAGGACAATGTGCTGGTGCCTGTGGGCAAGGCTTATTTCGGCTTCACCGATGAGGAACTGGCCCAGCTCGACAAGTTCGTGCGCAAGAACACGGTCAACCGCTTCGGCCCTGTCCGCGAGGTGACGCACAGCCTTGATGCGGGGCTGGTGCTGGAGATTGCCTTTGAAGGCATCCAGCGTTCGACGCGGCACAAATCAGGTGTTGCCATGCGCTTTCCGCGCATCAACCGCATCCGCTGGGACAAGCCGACGCGCGAGGCGGACAGGATGGAGACCATCGAAGCCATGCTGATGAAGATCGAACAACGTGCAACGGACGCGTGAACCTTTTGGCTGGGTTCAGCGTATGAGAATACGATTTCAAACATATGACGGGTGGTGGCACCGACAACGTGGTGGTCATCCCGGACTTGATCCGGGATCACCCGGTGCGCCGCAAGTGGTTTGGTTGGAGGCAAAATGCAAACTACTCACATGACCCAGCCGATCCCGGATCAAGTCCGGGATGACAGCCCGAGTGGGCTGATCACAGTTGCCAATCGCCGGGGAATGCCATGCTGAAAATCATCTGTGCCCTTGGCTTTCTCCTTCTCACCGG
>JANMHN010000207.1:0-4191 GCA_031375185.1 Allobosea sp.
GATGCCCTGAAGCTCGTGCCTGGCCTCACACCGGCTGCTGCCCTTGCAGGCAGGATGCTGGCGGAGAAAGGCGATCTGCGCAAGGCGGCGCGCACGCTGGAAGCAGCCTGGCGGGAGCAGCCGCACCCTGATCTGGCGCGACTCTATACGCATCTACGCCATGGCGACAGCGCCAGCGACCGGCTTGAAAAGGCCGAAGCGCTGATGAAGCTCAGGCCCACCGATCCGGAAAGCGCCTTCATCGTGGCGGATGCGGCCATCGAAGCCCGTGATTTTGCGCGGGCCAGGCAGGTCTTGTCGCCCCTTGTGGCTGCCATTCCGACGGTTCGCACCTGCCTGTTGATGGCCCGCGTCGAGGATGCCGAACATGGCTCCGCTGGCCGCGCCCGCGAGTGGCTGACACGGTCGACACGCGCCCCGCGCGACAATGCCTGGGTGGCTGACGGCGTCATTTCAGAAACATGGTTGCCCGTCTCGCCGGTGTCGGGGCGGCTCGATGCCTTTGTCTGGTCGCTGCCTCCCGCAGCGATCGGCAGCACGGGGCCTGCTTTTGCGGACCTTGACCAGGGCAGTCTGGCAAGCGACGAAACCACGCCGACAGTCATCCCTCCACCTATCGAGATCACGTCTCCGGTCGCGATCATGCGCGCTCCCGGTCCGGCCCCGATGCAGGTCGATCAGGCTGCGTCTGACATCACGTCGCCCTCACCGGCCGAGCAGAACACGATCGCGACGGCCATCTCAGGGACCGAGGCAAAACCGGTCATCACCTTGCAACCCGTCAACCAGCTTGGCGAGTTCCAGCGTGCTCCGGATGATCCGGGGCCTGACACAGCCCCTGCAAAGCGGTCCTTCTGGGGCTTCGGGCGCGGCTGACAAAACCGGTGGCAGCCGTGCGCCGAACCTTGCAAACCCGTCGCCCTGCTGCTATCCGGACTTTGCGCCGCTTTAGCTCAGCTGGTAGAGCACCTCATTCGTAATGAGGGGGTCGGAGGTTCGAATCCCTCAAGCGGCACCATTTACCCTTCATTGCAATGTCCCTTTCGCCGCTGATGAAGCGTTGGCAGCCAGCGACCCGCCGCGTGTGCTGCCATAAAATCGTTTGAGGCTTGAAATAATCGTTGAGATCGCACGGCGATCAAAGGCATGATGCAGTCTTGCGCTTCATGACGGGCTGACACGTCAGGGCAGCACGGGGAGTATGTTTCATGCGATTGACCACGAAATTCGTCTTGCCGGTCCTGCTTCCGGCTCTTGCGCTGGCGCTGTCATCGGGTCTTGCCGCCGCGCAGGAGAAACTCAAGGTCGGCATCATGGTCACCTTGTCGGGGCCATCGGCGGTTCTGGGCCAGCAGGCACGCGACGGCTTCCAGCTCGCGGTGAAGCAGCTTGGCGGCAAGCTGGGCGGTCTCGACACCGAGGTGGTCGTGGTCGATGACGAACTCAAGCCCGATGTGGCCGTCACCAAGGTGCGCGGGCTGATCGACAGGGATCAGGTCAATTTTGTCGTGGGTCCGATCTTCTCGAACGTGCTGCAGGCCATCCACAAGCCGGTGATCGACTCCAACGCGTTTCTGATCAGCCCCAATGCCGGAACGTCGAATTTTGCCGGTGCTCAGTGCAGCCCGAATTTCTTTGTGACCTCCTACCAGAACGACCAGAACCATGAGGTTCTGGGCAAATATGCGCAGGACAAGGGTTTCAAGCGCGTTTTCCTGATGACGCCGAATTATCAGGCGGGCCGCGACTCGATGGCCGGCTTCAAGCGCCACTTCAAGGGTGAGGTCGTCGCCGAGCTCTACACGCCGCTCGGCCAGCTCGATTTCTCGGCTGAGCTTGCGCAGATCGCAGCCGCCAAGCCCGATGCGCTGTTCACCTTCATGCCCGGCGGCATGGGCGTGAACCTCGTGCGCCAGTATCGCCAGGCCGGTCTTGCCGCCACGCCGTTCCTGTCGGCCTTTACGGTGGACGAATCGACCTTGCCTGCCCAGCAGGATGCGGCGCTTGGCTTCTTCGGCGGCGCAAACTGGGCCCCGAACATGGACAATCCGCAGTCCAAAGCCTTTGTCGCCGCTTACGAGGCCGCCTACAACAGCGTTCCGGGCACCTATGCCATGCAGGCTTACGACGCGGCGCTGATGATTGACGCCGCCATCAAGTCGGCAGGCGGAAAGGTCAGCGACCGCAACGCTGTCCGTGCTGGCCTGCGCAAGGCTGACTTCAAGTCGCTGCGCGGTGACTTCAAGATCGGCGTCAATGGCTATCCGGTCCAGGATTTCTACCTGGTGCAGGCGGCCCGTCGTGCCGACGGCAAGTTCCAGACCGAAATCCGCGAGAAGATTTTCGATGACTATGTCGATGTCTATGCCAAGGATTGCAAACTGGCAGGCTGAACCAAACCGGGTCTCAGGCCGGCTGATCCGGTGTCCTTCACGCTTCTTGCGGTGCAGACGCTCAACGGGCTCCAGCTCGGCGTTCTGCTGTTCCTGATCGCGGCGGGGCTGACGCTGGTGTTCGGGGTCATGGATTTCATCAACCTCGCCCATGGCGTGCAGTACATGGTCGGCGCCTATCTCGCCGCCATGTTCTCCACGCTCACGGGCAACTTTTTCCTCGGGCTGATGCTGGCGCTGCCTACGGCGCTGGCCTTTGGCTGGTTTCTCGAAATCCTGGTCTTCCGTCATCTTTACGGGCGCGATCACCTTGACCAGGTGCTCGCGACCTTCGGCATCATCCTGTTCCTCAACCAGGCTGTGAAGGTGGTCTGGGGGGCTGCTCCCCTCAGCGTCGAGATCCCCCCAGTGTTGTCAGGCTCGATCGTGCTTATGGATGGCCTGCTGTATCCGGTCTACAGGCTGGCGATCATCGGCTCGGGGCTGGCGGTCGCGGTCCTGCTTGGGATTATGGTCAGCCGCACCCGCATCGGCATGCTGGTGCGGGCAGGTGCTGCGAACGCGCCGATGGTGTCAGCGCTTGGCGTGGACATCGGCAGGCTGTTCATGATCGTGTTCGGGTTCGGCGCGATGCTGGCCGGGTTCGCCGGGGCAATGGTGGCACCGATCCTGTCTGTCGAACCGGGAATGGGCGACAATCTCCTGATCCTGACCTTCGTGGTGATCGTGATCGGCGGCATCGGCTCCATCCGCGGCGCGTTCGTGGCAGCCATCATGGTGGGGCTGGTGGACACGCTCGGCCGGTCCTTCGGGCCGGTGCTGCTGCGCGCGGTGATGGAGCCGTCCGCCGCCGCGCAGACGGGGCGGGCGCTGGCACCGATGCTGATCTACATCCTGATGGCGGCGATCCTGTTTTTCAGGCCCGCGGGCCTGTTCCCGGCCAAGCGATGAGCGCGTCTTCGCATCTCGCATCACCGGCTCATGGCGCAAAGGCCGCCAGCCGTTTTCCGCTGGCGCGAGAAGGCATTGCCCTTGCGCTGTTCCTTGGCTTCGCGCTGATCCCGGTCGCGGCGAGCCTTGGTGCGGAAAGTTATATCCTGTCTCTGGCGACGCGGGTGATGATCTTTGCCATCGCCGCTGTCTCGCTCGACCTGATCCTTGGCTATGGCGCGCTGGTTTCGTTCGGTCATGCCGCCTTCCTCGGGATCGGGGCCTACGCCGTCGGCATCCTCAGTGCGCATGGCATTCAGGACGCAGCGATCCAGCTTCCCGTCGCGATCCTCGCCTCTGCCCTGTTCGCCCTGGTCACGGGCGCGCTGTCGCTGCGCACCAAGGGTGTGTATTTCATCATGATCACGCTGGCCTTCGGGCAGATGGCCTTCTTTCTGGCCGTGTCGCTCGCGGCGTATGGCGGGGATGACGGCATGACATTGCAGGCCCGCTCGACGCTTGCAGGCTTTGGCTGGATCAAGGGCGACAGGGCCTTCTTCTATGCCGTGCTGGGCCTGCTGATCGGCACCTACCTTCTGTGCCGCCTCGTTGTGCGCTCGCGCTTTGGCCGCGTGATCCGCGGAGCGCGGGAAAATGCCGTCAGGATGGAGGCCATCGGCTTCCCGTTGTTCCGGCATCAGCTCGTGATGTATGTGCTGGCGGGTGCCATTTGCGGACTGGCTGGTTTCTTGCTGGCCAACCAGACCCAATTTGTCAGCCCGGCCTACATGACCTGGCAGCGTTCGGGCGAACTGATCGTGATGGTCGTGCTGGGCGGCATCGGCTCGCTGCATGGCGCCATCATCGG
>JANMHN010000220.1:0-10513 GCA_031375185.1 Allobosea sp.
GATGCGTACGTCGTCCTCACAAGCCGAAGGGGCGGAGCGCGAGTTCCAGGCTGCGACTCTGCGCATCGAGGGCAAGAACGGCAAGGCGACCGGTGTGGTTTGTGCCCGTGTCGATGACCAGCGACAGCCCATTCCGGGCACAGAGTTCGTTATCAAGGCCGATCTTGTGTTCCTTGCCATCGGATTTTCAGGTTCTGTGCTGGACGGGATGATCACGGAAGCTGGCGTCAAGACCGACAAGCGCCGCAACGTGGTGGCTGATGATCAGAGCTATCTGACGTCGTCTGACAAGGTGTTCGTGGCGGGCGACATGCGCCGGGGACAGTCGCTCGTGGTCTGGGCCATCCGCGAAGGGCGTCAGGCGGCGCGCTCCATCGATGAATTCCTGATGGGAGCCTCGACGCTGCCGCGTTGAGCCCGAGCATCACCGCTCAGATCATCACACGTCAGAGCATGGCGCACCCACAAAACAGGTATTCAGTTTTGTGCGCAATGCTCAGAACAACGCCTCATTGCGGTCGTGGCCAGCGGAAGTCATCTGCACGGCCTGGTGCCGCGACCGGCGCTCGTCCTTCCGCAAAGACCCGTTCCAGTTCCGGAACACTCAGCAGCGGGCCTTTCACTGTCGCGGCAGGCAGCAAGGCGCCTCCGCTTGACAGGGCAGGTCCGGTCAAGGGTAGCACAGGCCCGGAGATTGGTTTCACCCTGATGACAGGGACCGCAATGGGCTCCAGGCCCGTGCCGAGCCTTGCCATCTGATCGATCAGGCGATCCACGCCGCCGGGCTGAAGCTCGACGGGCAGGGGCTGGGTGTCTGGTCCTCCCAGCAATGGAAGAACCGGTCCGGGTGCCGCGAGCACGGGGCCAGCCGCCATGTCCGGCAGCAACCGACGCAAGGCCACATCGGCGAAGTGCGCGGCCTTGCGCGCGCCGGAACGGGTGAAATGGACGCCGTCCCCGGTGCGCAGCCGGGCAACCTGGCCCGTAAGGTCCGCCCCATTGGCGCTGTAGCGGTTCTCGCCATCGACAAAGCCCTGCCACAGATCGACATATGTACCGCCCGCCCGTTCGACGCGCTGGCGGTAGATGTCGTTGATCACGGCGAGGTCGGCGGAGAGGCGCTGGTTCTGCATCGGCGGCGCGCCGACCCAGATCAGGGGAATGCGCCGATCTGCAAAGGCCTGCGCGATCGCGTCCACCCTGTCCTGATAGATCTCACGCCAGCGTTCGCTGAGAGGTTCATGCGTGACATCGCCCTCGCGGATGGCCTGCCTGTCATTGGAGCCGATCAGCATGACGGCCAGCGACATTTTCTGGTCGCTTGCCAGAAGGTCGCGCACGACCTTCGGCCAGTCATGGAAATCGGCTCTGACCAGCCCGCTGTCAGGGCGCGATTTGCGGATGACGGTCGCCGTGGGCGTGTCACCGAGCGCTTCGTCAAGTCCGCCGGCGAGCAGTTCGGCGAGTGTATCGCCCAGGACCACCACGAATGTCGTCGGATCGACCTTTGGCTTGGCCAACGCAAGATCAGGTGAAGGAGCCGGGTTCCGCTGTTGGCCTGGCTCGACGAGGGCCCTGCGCACGGGTGCCCTGACGCGCGGCACGGCCACGATGCGAGGGCCGGGATTGACACGTGGTCCAAACAGCGATCCCCGCTGAAGCGTGGGGTCAAACATGAACGAGTCGCTCTGGGCATGAAGGGAGGGCCCGCCGACCACGAGCAGAAGCAGCGTGGCGGCCAGGACAGACAAGGATGAGCGCCAGGTGCCGTTTCGCGTGCTCATGGGTGAGGAGCCTTTGTCTATGACAAGCTCACCTTAGCAGAGCTTTGCCCTGCCGTCAGCGGCCTGTCTGCATCCGTGCCAGCAATTGCGGGGTCGGGTATCCATCCGGGATGATGCCGTTGCGGCTCTGGTATTGCCTGACCGCCTCGCGCGTGCCCGAGCCGATCCGGCCATCGCCATCCCCGGCATAAAGCCCGAGCGCCTTGAGGCGGCGCTGAAGCTCCTGGATCTGTGGTTTGCCAAGCCGTGGCGCCGAGACCGGCCAATCGGCCTGGACCGCTGCGCGCCCTGCGATCCTGTCGCCCAGATGGCTCACGCCAAGCGCGTAGGCGTCGGAGGAGTTGTAGGTCTTGATCACGTCAAAGTTCGACGTCAACAGGAATACCGGCCCCGTGTGCCCTGCCGGAAAGAACAGCCGCGCATCGCCCGACGAGGGCAGGCCCGCGCCATTGGCGCGGGTCACCCCGGCCTGTGCGAAACTGGCGAAAGAGCCTTTCAGCAGGGCATAGCTGTAGCCATCCGGCAGCACCACCTCCACGCCCCAGGGCAGTCCCGGCGTCCACCCGAAGGATTTGAGATAGTTTGCGGTGGATGCCAGCGCGTCGGTGGGTGTGTCCCAGATGTCGGCATGGGAGCCTGAATAGGCCACGGCATGCTTCATGTAGCTTGATGGCATGAACTGCGTATGGCCCATGGCCCCTGCCCATGAACCACGCATTTCGCTGCGCTCCGCCAGGCCCTTTTCCAGGATCTCCAGCGCGGTCAGCAATTCATCGCGGAAGAAGTCGCCGCGGTAGCGGGCCGAAGCCAGCGTGGCCAGGGACCGGATGACATCCTTGTCGCCTTTGAACGAGCCGTAGCCGGTTTCCATGCCCCAGATGCCGAGAACGATCTCCTTCGGCACGCCGTAGGTCTGTTCGATGCTGGCAAGCGGACCCGCATTGTTCTGCAATGCCGCCTGTCCGCGCGCGATGCGCGAACCGCCGACCGCGTTGGTCAGATAGGTCCAGATCGGTGCCACGAACTCGGACTGCTTTTTCGTCAATGCAATGATCGACGGATCCGGCGTCAAGCCGCGAAAGGCCGCGTCGAACGTGCTGCGCGAAATGCCCCTGGCCTGCGCCAGCGGCCACAGGTTCTGGAGAAACCGCTGGAACCCGCCGGTCTGGTCCTGGGAGGCGCCATCACTTGTGCGCTGGGTTTGTGCCGAGGCCTGGAGCGGCATCACGAACACCGGAGCGCACAGCAAGATGATCCATGCAGCATGGCGCAGTGAGCCTGGAATGGTCATGGCAGGCTGTGGCATCATCGGCTCCGGCAAGCTCGGTCGTTTCAGTGTCACCCGGGTGATCCCGGCATCCTCATACAGGGCTGGAACTTGGTTAACCGCCCGTTAACATGATGGCGGACGACCTCATCCACCAAGATGATGTGGAACAAGGATGTTCACCCGGCTTTCATACGTGGCATGGCATATCGTCCGCGAAAATCGCCATTCCCGTCGCAACAAAAGCAGCTTGCACCATGACAAAACCGATCCGCAAGGCCGTCCTTCCCGTCGCCGGTCTTGGCACGCGTTTCCTGCCCGCCACCAAGGCCATTCCGAAAGAGATGCTCACTGTGGTGGATCGTCCGGTTGTGCAGCATGTCGTCGATGAGGCGCGCGCGGCTGGCATCGAACATTTCGTGTTCGTCACGGGCCGCAACAAGGGCATGATCGAAGATCATTTCGACCATGCCTACGAACTCGAGGACACCTTGCAGCGGCGCGGCAAGCTGAAGGAACTGGATGGCCTGAAAGCCGACATGCTGCCGGCAGGCGGGGCGAGCTTCACGCGCCAGCAGGCACCGCTGGGGCTGGGCCATGCCGTCTGGTGCGCGCGCGACATCATCGGTGATGAGCCGTTCGCCCTTTTGCTGCCAGACATGCTGCACCACACCCCCGGCAAGGGCTGCCTGGCTGAGATGATCGAGGCTTACAACGCGCATGGCGGCAACCACATCGCCGTGGCGCCGGTTCCGGATGACCAGACCCACCAGTACGGCATCGTCGGGGTTGCGGACCGCGCGGCCAAGGTTTCGCAGATCACCCGGATGGTCGAGAAGCCGCCAAAGGGCACCGCGCCATCGAACCTGCACATCACGGGGCGCTACATCCTTCAGCCATCGATCTTCAAGCTGCTGGCCGAACATGAGAAGGGCGCGGGCGGGGAAATCCAGCTGACAGATTCGATGATCAAATTGGCCGCGATGGAAGCGTTCTTCGCCATGCGCTTCGATGGCAACATCTACGACACCGGCTCGAAGATCGGCTTCCTGACAGCAAACATCGCCTACGCGCTGGATCGGCCAGAACTCGCAGGTGATCTAAAGGCCGAACTCGCGAGGTTGATGGCGGCCTGAAACGCGCGCTTCGCGCAACACAATGTCTGGATTCCGGATTCCATTCCGCTTCGCTGCATGGCTCCGGAAACGCGCACTGGAGATTGTTTTTGCCAATCCCAAACCTGTTCTGTTCGTGCAGACAGGCATGGGTTTGTTTTTTCAGCACCCCGCTATAGCTGCAACCGCAAGCCCACCAGGAAGATGTTGGCGGTGTAATCCGCGCCGGAGGTCGTCGACTTCAAGCGTTCATGCGTGAAGCTGGCCCTGACCGATGTGGTGCGGGTCAGCTTGTATTCGGTTCTCAACCCGACCTGGTAGGTGTCCTCGGTGAGCTTGATGCCGTCGAAGGCTGCACGGGAGGCATTGGCAAAGCCTGTGATGGTCCAGTTGCGGCGCAGGGCATGCGCCACTTCAAGCCCGACGCGCCGGTTGATCGATCCTGAAACGCCTGCGACCGTGGTGTCGGCCAGTTCTGTCGCGCCGCGCAATGTCACAGTGGTCAGTGGCGTCACTGTCCAGATCAGCGAGGCGTCGCCGACCAGGCCGCGCAACTCCTTGAGGCGGGGATCGTCATACGTCCGCTGCTGGTAGCCGACGGATGCTTCGCCCGTGAGAAGACGGCTGATTTCAAAGGTCGACCCCACCCGCGCGCCAAGGCCATTCGACGAACGTTTGAAACCGCTGGAATCCATCTTGTCATCGAACACGCGGGTGTCGACCGAGACGTCGGCAAAGGGTTGCAAGCCGGGTGTCATCTCATAGCCCACGCGGGCGCGTGCGCCATACTGGACGACGTTGCGGCCGCTCTGGCGGATCAGCCCACCAAGCGTGTCGCGGGCGTTGTCGTAGCTCGTGCGGTCAACGGCACCACGCAGGTTGAGCGACAGCCGGTTGTAGCGCTGCGTGACGCCAGCGGATGCACCGTAGCCATAGACATTGGGCCGCTCGGTTGCCTGGGCATTGAAGTTCACCGAGCCGGGCCTCTGGGTGTCGAGCGAGAGCCGTCCGTCGATGTCGATGTCGGTGTCACGGCTGACGTTCAGCCTGAGATTGGCGAAGCCGGTTGCATCTGGCCTGCTCGCATCCCGCTGCTTCGGGAAATACGAGTAGCCTCCTCGCAGGCTGGAGGTGAAGGAATGTGTCGACCAGTCGGAGCGCACCCCGATTTCGCCTTCGGTGCGGCTGAACAGCGAGCTTTTGCCGCCCGTCGGCGCACGGGTGGGGTTGCTGTCCTGACCGATGGACTGGCTGATCGCCGGAGATACCACGAAGCTGCCGAGCCTGAGGCCCAAAGGTGCCCAGGCATCATCTTCAATGCGGGCCGGACGGCGCGACGGGTAGGCCTGAAGGGCATCTGGCGGCGGGGTCACGATGCGGGTGGAGGTTGCCCCTCTGGTCGGCCTGAGGCCAAGACCGGATGTCGCAGAGGGATCAGGAACCGGAATGCCGCTTACGGCACGCGTCTCGAAACGTGTGCGGCGCTGCGCTGCACCTGTGGTGCGAATCTGCACGGGCCGGCTTGCGCGGCTGGCAGGCCTGCGTGACACGGCACCGCCGGAGGGGCCCTGTGCAACGTTCTGGTCCGAACCCGGCAGGGCCGGTGCGGCACCGGTTGCGGCCTGTGACGGGGCAGTGCGGAACGGATTGTCAGCGGGCAAAAAGCGCGGATCAGCATTGATGTCGCGCGGATTGACCTCCTGGGCTCCGCGCATGCCCGGTGCCTGTGCCAGGACGACTGGCGATGACAGCGACATGCCGAGGCCAAGCGCCGCCGCACCCGCCGCCCCTCGCAGGCCGATGTGCAACATTTTGCCAGTCCGTGTCCGGCCGGTCTGGCCAGTGTCGGTCTGGCCAGTGTCGGTATGGCCAGCGTCTTGCCAGGTGTCGGGCATATCTCTGTTCACGCCAGGATCGCGACGGGCAGCAGAGCCGGTCGCATGGTTAACATAGATAGAACAGGGATGGTTAAGGGAGTGTAACCAGCAGCGTTGCGGGCCAGGTCATCTTTGCGTCTTCAGATGGCTTCGACCACCAGCGCCGAGCCATCAAGCCGCACGATCTTCACCTCAATCCCGGCGGCGGTGTCCTTGCCATGGGCGCGCCAGATCTTGTCGCCGATCTTCACCCGGCCTTCCCCGTTGATGATCGCCTGGTCGAGGCGCACCGTCTTGCCGATCAGATCACGTGACAGGGCATTGAGATGGTCGGCGCTGTCGGGTTCGCTGGCCCTGCGCCGGGTGAGAGCCCGGCCGCCAAAGACAGAAGCAGCGGCAAATGCGCAGAACATGACGCCCGCCGGCCCCCAGCCCATGCCTGTGGCGGCCACAACCAGGCCGGTGGCCAAGGCGGCAAGGCCCAGCCAGATGAAGAACAGGCCAGGCGCGAGCAGTTCGACGCCCATCAACAGCATGCCGCCGATGATCCAGGCCCAGGCTCCCAGACCGGCAAGGCTTGCCGTCATGAGTCACCGCCGCTGCTGCGGCCTGCGTTCGGGCCATTGGATGACGGCACGTTCGGCACCGTCGGTCCCGGCCTTGCCCGGCTGCCGGGCGCCCTGGTTTCGGCATCGCTGAACACGGCGCGGGTCAGTTCGGAGATGCCAGCGACCGTGCCGGCCAGCGAGGCCATCTCTATCGGCAGGATCACGACCTTCTGGTTGGGTGCCGAGGCCAGTTCGCGGATGGCACCGATGTATTTTTCGGCCACCAGAAAGTTCGCTGCTGCCAGATCACCCTTGCTGATCGCGTCCGAGACCATGCTGGTGGCCTTGGCTTCAGCTTCGGCGGAGCGCTCACGGGCTTCGGCGTCGCGGAACGCGGCCTCTTTGCGGCCCTCTGCAGCCAGGATCTGCGAGGCCTTTTCGCCTTCGGCCCGCAGGATGTCAGCGGCGCGCTTGCCCTCTGCTTCCAGGATGTTGGCGCGTTTCTCACGCTCGGCCTTCATCTGCCGGGCCATGGCCTCGGCCAGATCGGCCGGCGGCAGGATATCCCGGATTTCGATGCGGTTGACCTTGACGCCCCAGGGCGACGCTGCAGCATCCAGCACGCGCAGCAGCTTTTCGTTGATCTCGTCGCGGTGCGAGAGCAGTTCGTCCAGTGCCATAGAGCCGACAACGGTGCGGATGTTGGTCATCGTCAGCGTGACCAGCGCCTGCTCCAGCGACGACACCTCATAGGATGACTTCGCTGCGTCGAGGATGTTGAAGAAGGCCACGGCGTCGATCCTGACACCGGCATTGTCCTTGGTGATCGCTTCCTGGCTCGGAACGTCGAGCACCTGCTCCATGACGATGATCTTGTGGCCGATGCGCTCGACATAGGGGATGATCAGCCCCAGGCCCGGTCCCAGCGTGCGCGAATACCGCCCGAAGCTCTCAACGGTGAAATTGTATCCCTGCGGCACGATCCTGACGCCCCGCGCAATGGTGAAGACCACCAACGCGACCAGGACGATGATCGCGATCTCAAAGCCGGACAAGGTGAAAGGCATGGGTCAACACCGCAAGAGCAGGGCGGGCGACGGGCATCGCACCAGAGGGCCGCTGTTCATGCAAGGCAAGGTGGCCCTAACGGAACCTCAGCGCAAGGGGCTGGTTACAGCCAGCCCTTCAGCTCGCGCTCGGCAATCGCCTCGATGACGGACATGCCTTCGGGGGAATCATTCAGGCACGGAATGTAGGCAAAGCGCTTGCCGCCATGCTCCATGAAGATCTCGCGGTTCTCCACATCAAGTTCTTCGAGTGTCTCGAGGCAGTCAGCCGAAAAGCCCGGTGCGATGATCGCCATGCGGCGGATGCCGCGCTTGGCCAGCGCCTCCACCGTCTCGTCTGTGTAGGGCTTGAGCCACTCATCGGGGCCGAAGCGGGACTGGAAGGTCATCTGCAGCTTCTCGGCAGGCCAGCCCAGTTCCTCGAGCAGCAAACGCCATGTCTTGTGGCAATGGCAATAATAAGGATCGCCCTTGAGCAGGTAATCCTTGAGCGAGCCGTGGAACGAACACAGCACCACTTCCGGCTCGAAATCCAGTCGGGCGAGCTTGTTGCGGATGGTGTCGGCCAGAGCCCGGATATAGACAGGATCATCGTGATAGGGGGGGGACACACGCACGGCAGGCTGCCAGCGCATCTCCATCAGGGCCTTGAAGGCCTGATCGCAAGCCGTGGCGGAGGTGGGTGCGGCATATTGCGGGTAGAGCGGAACCAGCAGAATACGGTCGCAACCCTCGTCGAGCAGTGACTGCAACCGGCCCTTCACATCCGGAAAACCGTAGCGCATGCCCCAGTCGACCACGACCTTGTCACCGGCGATCGCACTCATGCGAACCTGAAGCTGCTCTGCCTGGCTTCTCGTGATGGTTTTCAAGGGGCCTTCATTGCGCTCCTTGTTCCAGATCGTCTCGTAGTCCTTGCCCTTCTTTCCGGGCCGGATGGTGAGGATGATCAGGTTCAGGATCGGCCACCAGATCCAGCGGGACGTCTCGATCACGCGGCGGTCTGACAGAAATTCCTTCAGGTAGCGACGCATCGACCAGAAATCGGTGCCCTCCGGCGTGCCAAGATTCATCAGCAAAACGCCAATGCGCCCGGCCTTGACGGGCCGGTGGTCAGCCGGCAGCTTGACCGGGCTTGTGTGTGCTCCAGGCGGAACATTGATGTTCATGTCGTGTCGATCCGCAATCCGGCTCGGTCTTGTCACTGTGTCTGGACGGCGTCCAGTTTTATGTGCGGCAACCCACATCGCAAACGCGTCATCGGCATGTCGCAAATTTAAGGACTTTACGGCGCATCGCCGGAATCGGATGATATGGGAATTGTTCAAAGCATGAGCCGGAGCGCGCCATGACGGATCTGATGCGGACTGATCTGACACGCCGGAAGGCACTCGGTCTTCTGGCCGGGACGGGGGCTGTCGCGGCTGCCGCAACAAGTGTCCGCGCGCAAGCGCCGCAGCCTCGCCTGACGCTGCTCCTGGTCAATGACATCTACAAGCTGGGCGAGGAGCGCGGCAGGGGTGGCTATGCCCGTCTTGCGGCCATCGTCAAGCAGGAGCGGGCGCGGGGCGTGCCGCTGCTCTTCGCCCATGCCGGTGATTGCTATTCGCCATCGCTCATGTCCGGTTTCGACCAGGGGGCGCATATCGTCGAGATGCAGAACAGGTTGGGCATCGACGTGTTCGTCCCCGGCAACCACGAGTTCGACTTCGGCAAGGAGGTCTATGCAAAACGGGTTTCCGAGCAGACTTACCCGACTTTCGCCGCAAATATCCGCGATGTGGCCGGAAACATGCTGCCAGGGCACAAGGACAGCCAGATATTCGAGCTTGGCGGGGTCAAGGTCGGTGTCGTTGGCCTGACACTGGAAAACACACCGCAGGTCTCAAGCTCGGGCGACATCAGGTTCGGGTCCGTGATGGACACGCTGAGGGCGCAGGTGCGGGAACTGCGCGCTGGCGGCGCTGATCTTCTCGTGGCCGTCACCCACACGGACCGCAGGGTCGATAACGAGATCATGCGCTCGCGCCTGGTCGATGTGGTCCTGTCAGGGCACGATCACGACCTGGCCATCGCCTATGATGGCCGGACGGTGATGGTCGAGTCCAACGAGGAGGGCAATTACGTTACCGCCATCGACCTGACCGTGGCGATCACGGGGGAAGGCGCTGCGAGGCAGGTGACATGGACCCCGACCTTCAGGGTCAATGACAGCCGGGCGGTGACGCCTGATCCAGACATGCTAGCCGTCGTGCGCCGCTACGAGGGCGAATTGTCGCGGGAGCTGGATGTCGATGTGGCAACGCTAGCCGTGGAACTCGACACCCGCACCGCATCCGTGCGTTCCGGCGAGACAGCTTTCGGCAATCTGATCGCCGATGCCATGCGCGAAGCGTCGGGCGCAGAGATCGCGATCACCAATGGCGGTGGCATCCGCGCCAACAAGCAGTATCCGGCGGGACACAAGCTGACCCGCCGCGACATCCTCAGCGAACTGCCCTTCGGCAACCGCAATGTGATCACGGAGGTGACAGGCAAGGCTGTCCGCGCCGCGCTGGAGAACGGCGTCAGCCAGGTCGAACAGCGTGGCGGGCGCTTTCCGCAAGTGTCTGGCATGGCCGTGGTCTATGATCCCAAGGCGGCGGCGGGATCACGCATCGTCTCGGTCACGGTCGGAGGCACTCCTCTTGACGAGAACAGGATGTACCGTGTCGCGACCAATGATTTCATGCTGCGCGGCGGCGATGGCTACACGGCGCTGACACCGTCCGGCGGACGCGACCTGGATGTGCAGGGCAAGCTGATGGCGAACGATGTCATGATCCATGCCCGCAAGCTCGGACAGATCACATCGA
>JANMHN010000306.1:0-8857 GCA_031375185.1 Allobosea sp.
ACGACCGATGATGTGACCTATAACGATCCGCCGCACCGTTTCGAGGCTGGAACACCTGCCATCACAGAAGCTGTCGGCCTGGGTGCCGCGTTGAAATACATGATGGCACTCGGTGCCGAGAACATCATGGCTCATGAGAACCGCCTGCGAGACTATGCCCATGAGCGCCTCAGCCGCATGAATTCGATCAGGATCATCGGCAATGCGCGGGACAAGGGGGCCATCTTTTCGTTCGAGATGGCGGGCGCCCACGCCCACGATGTCGCCACCGTGATTGACCGCTCGGGCGTGGCTGTGAGGGCGGGGACGCATTGCACCATGCCGCTGATGACGCGTTTTGGCGTCACGTCGACCTGCCGGGCATCATTTGGCCTCTATAATACGCTTGAAGAAGTGGATAAGTTGGTTGAGGCATTGGCGAAAGCCGAGAGCCTGTTTGCGTGAGGACAAGCCCGTGACCGACATCGCCGATGAGATCAAGCCGAACGCGCCAACCATTGCCCCATCCGGCGCTCTGGAGCCTGCCGAGATCGACCGTCTGACCGATGACATCGTGGCTGCGCTCAAGACGGTCTATGATCCGGAAATTCCATCTGACATCTACGAACTTGGCCTCATCTACCGCGTCGACATTTCCGATGAACGCCATGTCACCATCGATATGACCCTCACGGCTCCTGGCTGTCCTGTGGCTGGTGAAATGCCCGGCTGGGTGGAAAATGCGGTGAGCACCGTGCTGGGTGTGTCAGGCGTCAGCGTCAACATGACCTTCGATCCGCCATGGGACCAGTCACGCATGTCGGACGAGGCGCGTGTGGCATTGGATATGTGGTGAGGCTCAACCCGCTGTCATCCCGGACTCGATCCGGGATCGCCCGGAGAGCTGCAAAAAATTGACGGTCAGCGCTGTGTAGGCAAGAGACCCCGGATCAAGTCCCAGATGACGGCACTCATGCTCACGTCACTTTGACCCCGAACTGCCCGCCAGCCTCGACGATCTGACGCCATGTTTCGTGATCAAGCGCTATGCCCTCAGCGGAGCGTTGCTCCCTCGTCTCGCGTTCCATGTCGCCGGGCGCCCGCACCTTGTCATGACCGTCCCGAGGCGCTGCGGAGCGCACATAGTCGGCAATGGCGTTGATGCGCGCGTTCCGCGCTCCCTGATCAGGCTCCAGCCGCGCCGGATCGATCAGAATGCCGAACAGGCTGTTGATGATCCAGCTTCTTGCCGGCTTGTCCTTGATCAGAGCGCCGCCTGTCAGACCCGCACTGAAAATTTCGGCGATGAGCGCGATGCCAGCCCCCTTGTGATCTCCGAACGGCAGCAACGCCCCCATCGGCATCGGCGGAAACACGGTCGCGGGGTCATTCGTGGCATGGCCGTCCGCATCGATCAAAAAGCCGTCTGCAACCTGTTCACCTTTGTTGAGCGCCACGCGCGCCTTGCCATGCGCCATCCGGCTGGTGGCAAAGTCCAGGATGAGCGGCCTGTCATCCCCGGTCGGCACGCCGATCGCATGCGGGTTTGTGCCCCACCTGGCCTCGCGCGCGCCATGCGGGGCGACGATCGGTGGGCGGCCGGCGACATTGACCCAGAACATCGAGATCAGGCCGCGCGCAGCCGCTTGCTCTGCATAGTCGCCGATGCGCCCGATATGGTGCGCATCGACAAGATTGAGGATGGCCACACCGCCCGACAGGGCCATGTCGGATGCTCTCAGCACGGCCTTGCGGGCCGTGGGCTGGCCAAGCGCAATGTTGGCGTCGATATGCAGGAAGGGCGCGGCGTTGATCCGGTCCACAGGCATGTTCGACGGCTTCAGCAAGCCATCCTTCACGGCGCTGATGTAAAGCGGCAGCATGCCAATGCCGTGGCTGTCATGGCCGGACAGGTTGGCGAGCACGAAATGGCGGGCAACCTCGGCTGCGTCATCGTGTGGCCAGCCGGCGGCAGTGAAGATGCGGATGGTCGTTTCGCGGAGGTGGTCAGCCTTGAACAAGCGCATGGACATCAACTTTCAGGAAAGATCGTGCAGGTGTGATGCTTCACAAGCCTATCTTCTCTCGACGAATTGGCAACGAATGCGTATGTATGATGGATCTGTCCAGAGACGCAGGGCCTTGAACCTTGTCGGTGAGGAAGAGCGAGATGTTTTCAATTCCTGGTCTCAAGGTCATTTCACTGACAGACGCGGCCGCTGCACGCGTTGTCGAGATCGCCACGCGCGGTGACGGGGCTCTCGGGCTGCGTGTCGGCGTGAAGAAGGGCGGTTGCGCCGGCATGGAGTATACCTTCGACATTGCCAGCGATGTGAAGCCCGGCGACGAGGTGGTCGAGGAAAAAGGTGCCAAGGTCATTGTCGATGGCAAGGCCGTGTTGTTCCTGATCGGCACCGAACTTGATTTCAAGGTCGACAAGCTGTCATCCACATTCGTGTTCAACAACCCCAATCAGACATCTTCCTGCGGGTGTGGCGAGTCGGTGGCGATCACCCCGCGCAAGGACGTGCAGCCCGCGATCTGAGATGGATGCGTCGGACATCACCGAGCTGTTCGAACCAGTGGCCCATGTCGCGATAAGGCGCATGTTTGGCGGGCACGGCATCTACGACAGCGGTTGCATCGTCGCGATCGAGTCTGACGGCATCATCTGGATGAAGGCGGACGCCATGACCTTGCCAGCCTTCGAACAGCATGGGTTGAAGCCGTTCACCTATTCAAAGAATGGCAAGACATTCAGCATGTCCTACCGGGCGCTGCCTGACAGTGCTTACGATGATCCTGACGAACTGCGGATGTGGTTCCGGCTGGCCGAGGAGGCCGCCAGACGTGCGGCACAGGCCAAAGCCAAAGGAAAACGGTCCCGCTGATCAGGCCACGGCGACCATGCCGATCTGGTCTTCGGTCACGGTGCGATTGCGACCACTTCTTTTGGCCTGCATCAGGGCTGAGTCGGCACGCGAAATCAGCGACAGGTTCGTGTCCGTGCGCCGCCAGACGCTGACGCCAAGCGACACCGTGATGCGGCCCATCTTTTCACCGGTCGAGCGCTTGACCAATTCTCTGGCCTGTATGCTCTGGCGTGCGGCTTCGGCGCCAACCCAGCCGGCCATCAGGTCGGCATCCGGCATGATCACGGCAAATTCTTCTCCACCGAACCTTGCGACCATGACCTTGCTGGCGAATTTCTCGCGCAAGCACTGGGCAACAACCCGCAGCACCTTGTCGCCTGTGAGGTGACCATGAACATCGTTGAAATGCTTGAAATGATCGATATCGACCATGATGAGCGCAAAGGACGTTCTGTTGTGGTGACAGTTGTCGATGGTTTCCTGAAGGGTCTGGTCGAAATGCCTGCGGTTGGAGATGCCGGTCAAGGCATCCTTCAAGGCTTCAAGCCGTGTGTCTTCCAGCGTCTTGCGCAGTTCCGTGACCTCGATCTTGGCGGCTCTCAGGCCTTTCTCCAGTTTCTCGTTCAGGAATTGCGTTTCCTTCGTCGCATGAACCAGCGTGGAGACAAGCTCCTTGATGGTCGTAGGATCATTGGTCTTGACCATGTCGCCAAGAAGCATGGACAGTGTTTCGCTGTAGGCCGTGCTCGAGCCCAGGGAAATCCTGATCAACTCGACGATGCCGTCAATTTCCATCATGACGGCGCGGTTGGAGCGCTCGGCGATGCGGATCGTCCTGCCGTTCAGCACATGGGCTGAATACAGGTCTTCCATGATTGATGGCGTCAGCGCATCGCCTGCTCGCTGGTGCTCGGAAATGGCCTGGCTGAGAACCGGATCAACCCCGGATTTGTGCGTGTGCCAGATCTCGAACGCATGAGGGTTGGCAGGAATCCCCATTTCTGCCAACTCTTGCAGCACAAGGTTTGCGAAACTCTCACTCATGTTGTTTTCGACCACCCGGCACCGTCTTGACGACCTGAATTTACTGGGCAGAATTGTTACACGCCCAGGTTTAACAAGGTCTCAATGCTCAGCCTTTTTGGCCGGACGCATCATGAACGCGGGCATGTGCTCGCCAAGACCCTTGACCGGCTTCTCGTCGTCAGCGTCCCTGTCGAAAGGTTTGCGGGCAGGTTGGCGCTGGACGGCCACGACGTCGGCAGATGGCCTGGGGATGGCGCGGTTCTGCTCCGGCGATTCGGCTTCGCGGGATTTGCGCAGCCTTGGCCGGGGCGCATCGTCCCTCACGGGCCGTATCTCGCTTTCGCCTGAGCGTTCCGGGGGGGCTTCCGCGCGGATGCGTTCTGACCTTCCGCCGGGGCGGGGCGAGGAATCACGCCCGCGTCCACGTTCCGAGTCACGCTCGGAACCGCGCTCTGAACTTCGACCCCGTGCGCTGCGGCCTCCGCGTCCACGCTCCTCATCGCCGTCAGGGCTTGCACTTGGCGCGCCCAGACCAGAAAGCTGCGGCCCGTGCCACTCGATGGTCGTGCCGATCAGCCGTTCGATGGCGCCAACCATCTTCTCGTCGTGCTTCGTGACAATGGAAAATGCAGCACCGAGCTTGCCGGCACGGCCCGTGCGTCCGATCCGGTGAACGTAATCATCCGCATGGAAGGGCACATCATAATTGAAGACATGGCTGACGGCCGGAATATCGAGCCCGCGCGCCGCGACATCGGAGGCCACCAGAATGTTCGCGCCGCCGGTCTTGAACGCATCGAGTGCCGCCATCCGGGCACGCTGGTCAAGGTCGCCATGCAGCGCCACGGCCTTGAAATTGTGCCGCAGCAGCGAGCGGTGCAGGTTGGCCACCTCAGTCTTGCGGTTGGCGAAAATGATGGCCGTGTTGAAATCTTCCGCGTCCGTGATCAGGCGGCGCAGTGTCTCGCGTTTCTCGAAATCCTTGGAATGCGAGGCCACAAGCCGCTGGGTGATGGTGGCGGCTGCCGTTGCGGGCTTCGATGCCTCGATGCGAACAGGATTGTGCAGGAACTGTTCGGTGATGCGCGTGATCTCCGCCGGCATCGTGGCTGTGAAAAACAGCGTCTGCCGCGTGAAGGGCACCAGCTTGGTGATGCGCTCGATGTCGGGGATGAAGCCCATGTCGAGCATGCGGTCGGCTTCGTCGATGACGAGGATCTCGATGCCGGTGAGCAGCAGCTTGCCACGCTCGTAATGGTCGAGCAGGCGGCCAGGCGTCGCGATCAGCACATCGACGCCGCGCGTGATCTTCACATCCTGGTCGTTGAACGACATGCCGCCGATGAGAAGCGCCACGCTCAGTTTGTTGTTGACGCCGTACTTGATGAAGTTTTCCTCGACCTGCGCGGCAAGCTCTCGCGTCGGTTCGAGGATCAGCGTGCGCGGCATGCGGGCGCGGGCACGGCCCTGCTCCAGCACGGTGATCATCGGCAGCGTGAAGGCGGCGGTCTTGCCGGTGCCTGTCTGCGCGATGCCCAGCACGTCGCGGCGGGCCATGATGTGGGGGATCGCTTGTTCCTGGATGGGGGTCGGCGTGGTGTAGCCCGCAGACGTGACGGCACTGAGAACCTTCTCGCTCAGGCCCAGATCGTTGAATGACATGTGTGATGGTCCAGATGGTTGGCGGACTGACGACGCGCTTTGCATGGGCGGATGGATGGAGCACCATCTCGCGACATGCAGTTTGTCGACTTGTCTCTCGGAATGCTGGAGCCCAGCGCCCGGACAAGGCGACCGATGGCGCGGCTATATGTGCGCCGACGGACAAACCGCACTTGCGGCAAATGTCCGGAAATGTCAACGAAGTTGGTCTGTTCCGGAAGGTTGTCTGCCATGTCTGAACCAATCGTGATGATTCCGGGCCTGACCTGCACGGCGGAGCTTTATGCGCCGCAATGGCGCATCCTGGCAGCGGGGCGGCAGGTTCTGGTGGCCGAACACAGGCGCGATGACAGCATGGGCGCGATTGCCGGGCGGTTGCTGGCGGCGGCGCCAGCCCGCTTCGCGCTGTGTGGGCTCTCCATGGGCGGCTATCTGGCCTTCGAGGTCATGCGCCTTGCGCCCGAGCGTGTGACAAGGCTGGCCTTGCTGGATACCAGCGCGAAGCCGCCCACCCTTGAGAGCAACGCCCTGCGCCTGGAGATGATCGCGCTGGCTGAGGGCGGACAGTTCGAGCGTGTGATGGCGATGATGTGGCAGCGGCTGGTGGCTCCGGCCCGCCGCGAGGATGAGGCTCTGCGCCAGACCGTGCGCCGCATGGCGCTGGAGACGGGTCCGGAAGCTTTCGTGCGCCAGCAGCGCGCCATCATGGGCCGCCCGGATTCGCGCAAGGATTTCCCCGCCATTCGCGTACCGACGCTGGTGCTGGTCGGCACAGAGGACATCCTGACGCCAGTGGCGGAATCCGAAGAGATCGCGGCGGGCATTGCAGGCGCGAGACTGGTGAAGATCCCCGGTTGCGGGCATCTCAGCACGCTGGAATCACCGGACACCGTGACGGCGGCGCTGGCGGAGTGGCTTGGCGAATAGAGGCTGAACCACCTCAGCGCCTTGGCGGCAGCACGCAGGGGTCGATCTTCACGCTGTTCGCCTCGCGTGCCAGCGAGCCGGTCGTGTTCGCATCGACGCCGCGCCCGGATGCGGTGAAGCCGGAAATCGCGGCCATGATGCTCTTCTCGTGAGCTTCGATGCGGTTGCTCATGATGTTCGCCGCGATCACCGACAGGAACGCGATGGCCACCGCTGCCTTGGCGACGTTGGCCACCATGGTGCCGCGCTCATCAGCGCCGAAACGGAACAGGAAAGGAATGATGCCGCGCATGGCAAGGCTCCGGGCTAAACAAATGATCGAATGCAGTATCACCCGACAGGGTTAAGGCTTGGTGAGCGCATAGGGGTAATGCTCGGTGCCGAGCGCAAGTTTCGATGCCCGGCAGCTTCATTTCTCCTGCTCCACGCCAAATCCCCTCATCCTGAGCCCGTCTAAGGACGAGGATTCCAGACATGCACAAGCTGAAACTCGTCCTTCGACGAGCTCAGGATGAGGATTTCTGGTATGGCGGATCATCGTTTTGGCACGATGACACCACATCGGCGAGCATGTAGCCTTGGCATTGCTGTGGCGTACCCGCACACTGCCACAATCCGGAGAACACGCCATGACCATCGAGATGACCGCTGCCTTCGCCGGGGCTTTCTTTCTCTTGGCCGTGTCGCCGGGGCCGGGGCTGGTCGCGATCCTGTCGCGCACGCTGGGTGGGGGTTTTCCCGCCGGGCTGATGGTGACAGCCGGTCTGGTGATCGGCGATGCGGTCTTCCTCGCCGTCGCCATGGTTGGCCTGTCGGCCATTGCCAGCACGATGGGGCCGCTGTTCCAGATCGTGAAATATGCCGGCGCGGCCTATCTGGTCTGGCTCGGCGTGCAGGCCTTCCGCGCCGCCTCCGCAAAGATCGAGATCGATGCCGCCGCGCCGCAGGTAACGCGCGCGAGCAGCCTGTGGAAAGACCTTGGCCTCGGCCTGTTCGTCACGCTTGGAAACCCCAAGCCGATCCTGTTCTACGGCGCGCTGCTGCCGACTTTCCTTGACCTGTCGCAGACCTCGGCGCGTGATTTCGCCGTGCTGATGAGCGTCGTCGTGGTCGTCTCGTTCGTGGTCTACAGCGCCTACATGCTGATGGTGGACCGCGCCCGCCGCCTGCTGAGTTCGGCCCGCACCATCAAGCGCCTGAACCAGACCACGGGCGTGATGCTGATCGGGTCGGGGTTGGTGGTGGCGAGCAGGTGAGGGGGGGGCGCTCTTGACGGTAGATCAAGCCTCGGCACCGTCATTGCGAGAGCAGCGAAGCAATCCAGACCCTAACGATCCACATCGGTTTTCATGGCGGGAAAGATGTCAAAAGTGACATCAAGCGTGCTGGATTGCTCTGCCGCGCTCGCAATGATGGACTTTGATTGGCAAAATAGTGCCGCGCTTTTCCGGAGCCATGCAGAGTCAGCGGAATGGAATCCGGAAACCAGACATTGTCTTGCGCGAAGCGCGGAGGATGGGTTCGCTGCACTCACAGCATGATCGCTGGATTCCGGGTTCCGATCCGCTGACGCTTCCCGGCCCCGGAAACGCGCGGGCGCAAATGCCGTCCAACCCTCATATATCCACCAAATCAGCCGCGAACGCCGCGCGCTCCTGGATGAACAAAAACCGTGCCTCGGGTTTGTTGCCCATCAGGCGTTCCACGGTGTCGGCGGTCTCGTCGCGGGCGTCGTGCTCGACCACGACCTTGAGGAGGATGCGGGCCTTGGGGTCCATCGTGGTTTCCTTGAGCTGCGCGGGCATCATCTCGCCAAGGCCCTTGAAGCGACCGATGTCCGGCTTCTTGCCTTTGAAGACCGTGGCGATCAGTTCGTCCCGGTGGGCTTCGTTGCGGGCATAGGCTGATTTGCCCCCCAGCGTGAGCCTGTAGAGCGGCGGGATGGCGAGGTACAGGTGGCCCTTGTCGACCAGCTTGGGCATCTGCCGCCAGAAGAAGGTGACGAGGAGCGAGGCGATGTGCGCGCCGTCCACGTCCGCGTCGGTCATGATGATGACCTTCTCGTAGCGCAAGTCGTCATCGCGGTAAGCCGAGCCGAGCCCGCAGCCCAGCGCCAGCGCCAGATCCTGCAACTGCTGGTTGGTGTTGAGCTTGTCGCGCGTGGCATTGGCGACGTTGAGGATCTTGCCGCGCAGTGGCAGCACGGCCTGCGTCGCGCGGTTGCGCGCCTGCTTGGCGCTGCCGCCGGCCGAATCGCCCTCGACGATGAACAGTTCGGAGCCTGCAGCGCCCGCATTCGAGCAATCCGCCAGCTTGCCGGGCAAGCGCAGTTTACGCGTCGCTGTCTTGCGCGACACTTCTTTTTCGAGGCGGCGGCGCAAACGCTCGTC
>JANMHN010000332.1:0-3085 GCA_031375185.1 Allobosea sp.
GACGAGCGCGTGGTGGTTGTCATCACCTCCTCGAAGCGCGTCGCCCAGATCAGATGGCCGCCCACCCTTGCCCGGCCGTAGACGCGCGGGATGGCAATGCCCTCCGCAGCGGTCAGGCCCTCCATGTCGCCAAGGCGTGGCCCCTGGATGGTGCGCCCCCCGCCGCCAAGCAGGGCATTGTCGATCACGGAACCCGCGATCGCACCCAGCGCGCGGCCGGCAATGGCACCGACAGGGCCGCCGAAAAACGAGCCGATGGCAGACCCGGCGGCCTGCAGGACAAGCGTGGTCATGGTATCTCCCCTTCTGGAAAGCGGAAGGCGGCTGCCACATGGCGGTGCCACCACGGGCTGAACGCGACTTCGCAGACGCAGGCGCCGTCATGGGCATGGATCATGAGGCCGCCCCCGCTCAGGATGGCGAGGTGCTTGGCTGCCAGATGAGCCCGCCAGCGAAACACCAGCACATCCCCCGGCATCTCCAGACCGGCCTTGACCGGCATGAGATGGCGGAAAGCGGCTTCGATCAACGGCTCTGGCGGAATGGTGCCCGGCTCAAGGCTCTCGGCCCAGTCCGGCGTGTAGGGCGAAGGCCGCTCCGGCTCGTGGCCCAGCACATCGCGCCAGACCCCGCGCAGCAGGCCAAGGCAATCGCATCCGACGCCTCTGAGCGAAGCCTGATGCTGATAGGGCGTGCCGATCCAGCCCCGCGCGGCAGCGACGACGTGTTCGCCGCTCACCGGAACAGGCTCCCGCCGTCAAACACCTGCCTGCGGTCATTGCCCGCGATCTGCAGCAGGGCATCGTTGCCGGGCATGTGCGGAAAGCCCTGGAAGTTGATGCTGTTGGCAAATTTCGCCTGACATGTCCCGAAGCTCTTGTCGCATCCCGGCGTGACACTGACCGTGTCGCCCACCGCGATGGCCAGCGGCGTCTCCAGCCACAGATCAAGCACGGCAACAGTGGCGGCCTGCACATGAAGCCTGACCTCGACCGCATGCCCGGCATTTGCCCCGCTGGCGAACACAAGCCGCCCGGCATTGAACCAGCCACCGGCAAACCCGGCCAGCCCGGACAGGCTGACCTGCCGCCTGCCGTCGGTGGCGACAACGCTGGCCACGGACGCCGTAACCGTCTTCCGGCAGCGGCCGTCGCCCAGGTCCGCCCCGCACCGAAGCGTGTAAAGCCGCCCCCGCTCCTCGTCGAAGCGGTGGGCCGCGCTGCGCAATTCGGCCACGAAAGCGTTGTCGCCGCGCGTGATCTCGCCGATGACCATGACGTCGAGCAACTCGCGGCTGTCCGGATTGTGCCAGTCGACAAGATGGATGCGGACCTCCGCGCCATCATACAGGCCGCGCTGGATGTCGGCTTCGGACAAACCCGCCGCATGCAGGACACCGGCTACATCAGAGCTTGCCACGGCGAGGCCAAGTTCGGCGGAGGCGTCCGACGCCTGCAGCCCCGATCTCGCCTGGTGAGTCACGCCATCGAAGGCGATGTCCCGGTCATGGTCGGTGAAGCCGAGCCTGACATTGTCGCGGCGCGTCAGCGTCCAGCAGCGGGCAAGCGTCGTCACCCCACCGGCAAGATGCGCGGCAAGGCCAGGATGAAGCGTTTTCATGGGTCACACCTGCAACATTCACACGATGAGTTCGATGAGCGGGATGCGCGGGATCTGGCCCGCCTCGAAAGCGCTGAGTTCGACATCGAGTTCGTCGACATCAAAACGAACGGGCACATCGAAGGCGTAGCCAGCCGTCACGGCCACGCCGTTTCCCGGCGCCGTCACGAACGTCACGAGGCCCGTCGCCGTATCCACCGAGAAGGCGGCCGGCAGCAGTTCGGTTAGCCCCACGCCCACGCGCACGGTCCCGGCCACGGGCTTCCTGATGGGCCGCTCATAGGGCGCATGGGTCGCGCCATAGGTCTTCACCAGCTGGAACACGGTTTGCACGCCGGTCCCCGTCCCGATGCGCTGGTCAAAAGCGAGTGGCGAGGCGGTCGCCAGCCCGCTTTTCCAGTCAAGCTGGTCGCGCCAGCGAAAGCCGATCAGCCTGCCGCGCCGCTCCTCGAAGAAAGCCACCACGCTGGCCAGGGCGGCAAAGCTCTTGATTCCATAGCCGGCATCGAACTTGCGCCGCGAGTGAAGCCAGCGCGCGTTGCGGTGCTCTCGTCCGGAGGCAAGCGTGATGATGTCGGTCAGGCGCACAGGCCCTCCCCGCGCCCCGCGCGAGACATCGAGCGGGAAGCGGACCTCGTGGAAATCCGGGAATGACATGCTGCGTTTTCCTTCTCACAAGGTCCGCCTGCCGCGCGACACGGCGCGGGCGACGGCGGCTGAGACCTGGCCTTCGGAGCGCCGGAAGCTCTCCGCATCAGGCGTCGATATGTTGATGGTCACGTTCATGGGCTGCGCCCCAGCGCCACCAGTCTGGACGCCGAGCTTTCCGCCAGGCCCGCGCGCGAGCGGCAGGATGGCTTCCGCACCCGCCTCCCCCATCAGCCCGACCTGACCGCCCAAGCCGAAATAGGTCGGCTGGCCGACGACGCCGCCCTTTGCGAAGGCCTGCACCTCGCCGAGGCCGCCCATCACGCCGCCCGCCCCGCCGCCCAGATTGCCAAGCCCGCCCGTCAGCGACCCCAACCCCTGGCTCAGGAGACTGGAAAGGCCAGCCTCGACCGGCTTCAGGCCTTGTTTCAACACGGTCTGCGAGAGCTTGAGGCCGATGCCTTTTAGGACATCCTCGAAGCGCTTGCCTTCGATGACGCCCTTGGAAAACACCTCCGTGACGGACCGGCCAAAGAGCCTGGTGGCGCGGTCAAGGTCACGCAGCATCGTTGTCTGCTGCGAAAACGCGCCTGACAGATCTGGAATATCGTCATCGTCGGACATGGAACATCCTTATCGTGGGAAGTGAAGGTCAGGATTCGTCAGGGAACCGCGCCATCAGCGCCTCAAGCGTGGCGCGGTCGGTCGCCGGAGCTGCACCGGCCCGGAAACCGGCGATGACCAGCAGCTCGCGCAATGTCAGGGACCAGAACAGGTCCGGGGTCAGCCGCAGCCGGTGAAGACCAAGCGAGATCAG
>JANMHN010000382.1:0-6391 GCA_031375185.1 Allobosea sp.
GGCAAGTTCGTGACGTCCGTCGCGCAGAGCAGAGTCAATCGGCCCATCCATTCCGCCCGTCAGCGCCAGCACACCCTCTGCGTGCGCTGCAAGGAGGCTGAGGCGCACCACGGGCGGCGCGCCCAGTTCTGGCAGCATGTAGGCCGCGCTGATCAGGGCGAGGAGGTTGCCATAACCCGCCTCGCTCGTGGCCAGCAGGACAACAGAAGGGAAAGTCACATTCAGCAGCCGTCGCGGATCTGGCGCGACATCCTCGCAATCCAGACTGATCTGGACACCGACAAGCGGCTGTATCCCGGTTTCAGCGAGTTTTTCCGAAAATTCCAGCGCACCGAAAAGGTTGTTGGTGTCGGTCAAGGCAAGGGCAGGCTGCTTGTCGGCCAAGGCGAGCTTGCACAGGGCCGGGATCGTCATCGCGCCTTCAAGCAATGAATAGCTTGAATGCACATGCAGATGAACAAAGCGGACATCAGGCGGAATCGACGGCATCAGGCCCTCCTGCCCCGTTATTGCGCCGCCCTGCCCGCGCGTCGAGAGCGGATGACACCAAAACCGGACCTGTTCACACCCCTGGCGCCGAGAATATCGCAGCCCATGTCAGGATCATCACGATGAAGGTGCCGAGAGAGGCCATTTCCGTGAGGCCAACAACGAAACGACGGGTCATGTCAGAACTCCTTGTTTATGCTATGTCCTTTTATGTATCTGTTTTGTTCTATCGTCAACCGTGTTTCTCATGAATGATGGAAGAGCCAACGATATGCTTAATCCATCGGAACGACCTGCCCGCCGCGGATCGTCACCCGACGGTCCATCTGGGCGGCAAGTTCCATATTGTGCGTGGCAATCAGGGCAGCGAGACCGGAGGCGCGGACCAGAGAAGTCAGCGTCTTGAACACATGCTTTGACGTTCCCGGATCGAGATTGCCGGTCGGCTCGTCCGCCAGCAGCAACCGGGGCGCATTCGCCACTGCGCGCGCGATCGCGACGCGCTGCTGTTCGCCGCCCGAGAGTTCGCCAGGTCGATGCTTCAGGCGCTCGCCGAGACCCAAGAAATCCAGCAGTTCGGCAGCGCGTTTTTCAGCCACCTTCTTGCCGAGGCCGCGAATGAGCTGGGGCATCACCACATTCTCCAGCGCGGAAAACTCCGGCAGCAGATGGTGAAACTGATAGACAAAGCCGATCTCGGTGCGGCGCAGCCGCGTGCGAGCCGCGTCGTCCAGCTTGGCGGTTGCCACCCCACCGACAAAAACTTCGCCGGCATCGGGATGTTCCAACAGGCCCGCGACATGCAGCAGCGTGGATTTTCCGGTGCCGGACGGCGCGACCAGCGCAATCAGCTCGCCGGGCCAGATGGCGAAATCAGCCTTCTTGAGGATATCAAGGGAACCGCCACTCTGCACATAGCTGCGGTCGACCTGGCTCAGGAACAGGGCCGGGGTTGCGGTTTCAACCATGACAATCAACCATCTGCCGCCCTCACCCGTACCGGAGCGCTTCGACAGGGTCGAGCTTTGCCGCGCGCCATGCCGGATAGAGCGTGGCGAGCAAGGACAGGACCAGCGCCATGCCGACGACGGCGGCCACCTCTGTCGGGTTGGTCTGGGCCGGGATTTCCGTCAGGAAGCGCACCGTGGGATCCCAGAGCTGCGTGCCGCTGATGCGGGACACGAATTGCTGGATAGACTGGATGTTGGCGCAGATCAGCAACCCGAGCGCAAAGCCCGCGAACGTACCGACAATGCCGATGGAGGCACCCGTGATCAGGAAGATCCGCAAGACCGAGCCGCTGGTCGCGCCCATCGTCCGGAGGATGGCGATGTCGGAGCTCTTGTCCTTCACCAGCATGATCAGGCCGGAAACGATGTTCAGCGCGGCCACCAGCACGATGAGCATGAGGATGAGGAACATCACGTTGCGCTCAACCTCAAGAGCCGAGAAAAACGTCCGGTTCCGCTGCCGCCAGTCCGTCAATACCAGCGGACGTGGTGCATTGGCCTCGATGGCGTCTCTCACCTGCTGGGTACGGTCGGCATTCTCGATAAAGACCTCGATGACATTCACATCGTCATCGCGGTTGAAATAGGCCTGCGCCTCGCCGAGCGGCATGAAGGCGAAGGTGCCGTCGAATTCCGACATGCCGATCTCGAACACCGCCACGACCGGATAGGCCTTGATGCGCGGTGCCGTGCCGAAGGGTGTCGAAGCGCCGCGCGGACTGATCACCGTCATGGTGTCACCGGCCCTGATCGACAGGCTTTGGGCCAGCCTCTCACCGATGGCGATGCCGTTCGCCGCGTCGAACCCGTCCAGCGTGCCCTGCCTGATGTTGTTGGCGATGAACGGGATGCGCTTGATGTCGATTTCGCGCATGCCGCGCACCAGAACGCCACTGTTGCCATATTGAGATGAGGCCAGCGCTTGCCCCTCGACCATCGGGATGGCGAGTGTCACGCCCTTCACGGCCATGAGCTTGGCGGCAACATCGGCGTAATCATCGAGAGGACGTTCAATCGGTGTCAGGAAGATATGGCCGTTCACGCCCACGATCTTGTCGAGCAATTCCTTGCGGAAGCCGTTCATCACGGACAGAACGATGATCAGGGTGGCGACACCGAGCATGATGCCGAGAAAGGAGAATCCGGCGATGACGGACACGAAACCCTCGCGGCGGCGCGTGCGCAGGTAGCGCGACGCGAGCAGCCATTCAAAGCGTGCAAACGGCTTGGTGTCGGCGGGGGCTTCGATCATGCCGGCATCACGCTTGTCTGTGTCAGTTTGTCGAGCGCGGCAGCAGGTGACAGGCTTTCACGCTCGCCGGTGGCACGGCGCTTGAGTTCGACCTTGCCGTCGGCCAGGCTCTTGGGCCCGACGATCAGCTGCCAGGGAGAGCCGATCAGGTCGTTGACGATGAACTTTGCGCCGGGCCTCTCATCACGGTCATCATACAGCACATCCACGCCTGCCTTGGTCAGGCCGGCGTAAAGTTCGCCGCAAGCAGCATCGGTCGCGGTGTCCCCCATCTTGAGATTGAGCAGCGAGACGGTGAACGGCGCAATGGCATCAGGCCAGATGATGCCGGCATCGTCATGGCTGGCTTCGATCAGCGCGGCGATCAGCCTGGTCGGGCCGATTCCGTAAGATCCCATATGAACATGGGTGTCCTTGCCGTCTGGCCCTGCGACCGTCGCGTTCATGGCCGCTGAGTACTTCGTGCCGAAATAGAAGATATGCCCAACCTCGATGCCGCGCGCAGAGACACGTGAAGCCTCCGGGATGGCGTTGTAAGCCGTTTCATCGTGCATTTCGGAGGTGGCGGCGTAAGCGGCGGTCCATTTGTCCACAATGCCCTGCAGCGCAGCGACATCCTCGAAATCGGTGTCGATGCCAGGCGTCGTGTAGTCGAGGAAATCCTTGTGGCAGAATACTTCGCTCTCGCCGGTGGCAGCCAGGATGATGAATTCATGGCTGAGATCGCCGCCGATAGGGCCGGTGTCGGCACGCATGGGCACAGCCTTCAGGCCAAGCCGCTCGAATGTGCGCAGGTAGGCCACAAACATGCGGTTGTAGGCATGCACCGCGCCTGCCTTGTCGAGATCGAAGGAATAGGCATCCTTCATCATGAACTCGCGACCGCGCATCACGCCGAACCGTGGGCGAACTTCGTCGCGGAATTTCCACTGGATGTGGTAGAGATTGAGGGGAAGTTCCTTGTATGACTTCACATACGATCTGAAGATCTCGGTGATCATCTCTTCATTGGTCGGCCCGAACAGCATGTCGCGGTCATGGCGATCCTTGATGCGCAGCATTTCCTTGCCATAGGCATCATAGCGTCCGCTCTCGCGCCACAGGTCTGCCGACTGGATGGTCGGCATCAGAAGCTCAATGGCTCCGGCACGGTTCTGTTCTTCGCGGATCACCGCGTTGATCTTGTTGAGCACCCTGAGGCCCAGCGGCAACAGCGTGTAGCTGCCGGCGGCCTGCTGACGGATCAGCCCCGCACGCAGCATGAGCTTGTGCGATGCGATCTCGGCGTCCTTCGGGGGATCACGCAAGATGGGCAGGAAAAATCGGGACAGACGCATCGGAAACCTGCTGGAACCAACAAAAAAGATCTCGCGAATCCCCGCGAGTCAGCCTCAAACTGAGTGAGACTGACACCATTCACGGCACGAAAATGCAAGCATCGAATGTCAGCGCTGCTGAAACCGTGCTTTCAACCGTGACGCGACAGCTTCCGGGACAAATTGCGAAATATCACCACCCATGGCCGCTATCTGCCTCACAAGCGTGGCTGTTACGGGGCGCACGCGCGGCGAGGCCGGCAGGAAAACAGTCAGCACATCAGGTGACATGACACCGTTCATGCCCGCCATCTGCATCTCGTAGTCAAGGTCCGTGCCATCACGCAAACCCCTGATCATCATCGTGGCCCCTGCCCTGCGTGCCGCGTTCACGGCCAGATCGTTGAAGGTGACCACCTCGAACGAGGCTTGCTCGACGCGCGCAATCGGCGCGCAGACCTCATGCAACATGGCAACACGCTCTTCGGCGCTGAACAGCGGCGTCTTGCCAGGATGAATGCCGATGGCCACGACAAGCCGGTCAACCATGCGGCAAGCCTGCCGCACCACATCGAGATGGCCGTTGGTGACGGGATCGAACGAGCCGGTGTAGAGCGCGGTGCGTGTCATGCAACCATGGGTAATTCAGGCGCGGCGGATTGGCAAATCAGGAGGCACGGACCTTCCCGACCAGTTCCGCCCAGGCGTCCATATGGTCGATCACGGCCACCGCACCTGCATCCTTCAGGCGGGCTGCCATCCGCGCCTTGTCATGGGCAACGCCCGTGAAGCCGACCACAGGCATGCCGGCAGCCTTTGCCGCCAGCACGCCCGGAACACTGTCTTCGATCACCAGGCATTTTTCAGGCTTGAATCCCAACTCTTCCGCCGCGAACAGAAACACGTCCGGATGCGGCTTGCCGCGCGCAACCTGGCTGGCAGAAAACACATGCGGCTCGAACAGATCGATCAGGCCCGCCGTCGTCAGGTTGCGCTTCAGCGGCACGAGACTGGTGGATGAGGCCACGCATCTTGGTCCATCAATCCCTGTCACCGCCTCGCGCACGCCCGGCAGGGCTTTCAACCCGGCGGCAAAGCGACGCTTGACCTCACGCTCGATGGTCTCCTCGAAATCAGGCGGCAATGGCCCGCCAAACTCCCGTTCGAGGATCCTGCGACCCTCAGCGACCGGAATGCCGACCATGGCATCGACGTAGGACTCCATCGTCCAGTGAGTCAGCCCGATGGCATGATAAGATTTGAGGTTGATCTCGGCATAGACCGTTTCAGTGTCGATCAACGTGCCGTCGCAGTCGTAGATAATCAGGTCGTGGGGCACGGTCTTGAGTCCAGCGTCGGGGAATTGGTCCTAACGCTCCGACGCGCAGTTCTCAAGTGTCCGGGCAGTGGAACCGGGCCGGCGCGAGCGGCGTCCGGATCACCGACATGCCTGTTTTCAAAGGCCCATGAAAGCCCATTGCACAAGCCAGATCGGGGAAAGATCCATTGTTGTCTGCGCACGCCGAAAACGGCCGAGCCGAACGGCGACGCCATCATGCACAAAAGCGCAGGAACTCCGTGCGGTGGCGGCTGAGAGGATGAGGCATGGGCGCAGTGGTCTGTGGCTGGCTCGTGCTGTTGGCCAGATCGACGCGCCAGCTCAGGCTGTAAGCTGACGAGCGCATCAAGTCCTGAATCTGCTGCACCGTGATTTCCCCCATGACGGATTGCTGCGCATTGAAAATGCCGGCAGCACGCTCCGCAGACGCCATGGCGCTGGCAGACCCAGATGTCAGATCAATCCGGAAGCGACTGTCCCCAAGTTCGGATGCCGGATTCGCTATGATGACCTGAGCAACACCCACAAGGCGGATTCCGCAGACGAACATGATCGCGGGCGGCATGCCGGGCTCGGGCACAAGCGCCAGGGTTGCCGTGCCGGCCATGGTCGACAGGGTCCAGCGATCCTTCTGATCGGCAGGCACCTGGGCATGAGGCACCTGGGCATGAGGCACACCCACCAGGACAGGACTGCTCAACCAGACAGCAGAGCATGCCAAAATGCGGATTGGGATGGAGGTTTTGCTAAACATGAGGTTGTCTCCCATTGAGAGATACAACCTTGGATTTAAATTATTGCAGAAATACTAATCTCAGGTTGTTCTTGCAGCCCGCGATCAGTTGCCCGCACCATCCTCGTCACCTTCGGCTTCAGCGCCCTCATCGGTGATGTGCTCGACGCTGACGACACGCTCGCCTTCAGCCGTATTGAACACGATCACACCTTGCGTGGAGCGGCCGGCAACACGGATGCCTGCAACAGG
>JANMHN010000387.1:0-4197 GCA_031375185.1 Allobosea sp.
GATGCGGCCCGCCGGGCCGGGATCGTCGCCGGGGCGCGTCAGGTGCTCGGTGTCACGCAGGGTGGCATCGTCGGCTGACACCCTGAGCAACCGGGCCCTGGCGACGGCGGACTGCAGCGCGAGGCGCATGCGCAGGGCACCCAGCCACGGCGGCTCGGCGCGGACAATCTGGTCGAGACCGAACAGCGCCGCCCCGGCGCGGGCCTCGGCGGAAAGTATCGCAGCCGCTACTGGAGCAACCGTCGAGGCCTCGCCGGCAGCCGGATGACCCTTCCGTAGCCAGCGCGGCAAGGGCTGCAGGTTCAGCGGGTTAGCCGCAATGGCCGCCACCTTGGTCCGCCGCAGGCGTGGCGCGTTCGGCAACGTGCTGTCGAGGCTGTCGGCAAGCGGATTCATGGGATGAGCATAGCGGCACGACGGCGGATTGTCGACTGTGATACGCTGTTAGCGCCGCTGTTGTCTGTTGTAATTCATATCCAATAAGATGCCATTATCGGAGGTATTCGGAATAGGCTCAGTCATGCTGATCTGCAGCCCTGAATCGCGCGAAATCCCGCGCTCCGGGGCGAGCGGAAGATCGTTGGCGAACACAGCAGCGGCCTGCCCAACGAGAAAGGTGTCGGTTTCCGGCGGCCGTGCGCCTGCAGCTCGCTTATTTGCCGAGGCCTTCCAGCAACGCAGCGACGGCGTCGCGCAAGGGCGGCAGATCGTGGCGCGCCACGTCCCACATGATCTGGGGATCAACGCGCCAGTATTCGTGGCGGATGCGGTTACCAATGGTGCGGATATGCGCCCACGGGATTTCGGACCGGGCGGCAAGAACCTCGTCCGGCACATGGCGGACGGCTTCCGAAATGATTTCGAGGGAACGCTCGACGCCGCGTTGCATGAAACGATCAGCCCAGAAGGCCGGTTTGGCCACCCCATCGAGCGCTGCCGTTGCGACATCGATCGCGTCGAGTATCTCTGTCAGTACGGCGTCGACACGGCGCGTCATCAGAAAACCTGGATGGCGTCGCGTTCGATGTCATCCCTGAGGTCTGGCAACAGGCCATTGCGGGTCACAAGATCAACCTTGACCGCAAGTTCGTCTTCCAGAAAATGCTGCGCGCCGATCATGTCGAGCAGTGAGAACTTGGCCCCAGGCACGATATCGACAAAAACGTCGAGATCGCTATCCTGGCGCGCTTCATTCCTGGCCGTCGACCCGAACAGATACGCCGCCGCGACGCCGCGCGCCCTCAAGGCATCGGCGCGGGCGGCGAGTTCGTTGATGGCTGCTTCGCGGTTCATGGCTAACTCATACCAGAGTTCCAAAGGTTCGGAAATATGAACAGCAACGAGTTCAATGTGACTGACCGAAGCGTTAGCGCTCGCCTTCTCTGCGCGGAAGAGCTTTGCCAAGATGGCCCACGGCAACACCAATCGGGCGCTATCCAAGCTCGACATCAGGTACATATGATAGTATCTAGACAGTCTAGCTATTTAGGAAAGGACACAACCATGGACTGGCAGCTGCAGGACGCTAAAAACCGCTTCAGCGAGGTGGTGAGCAAAGCAAGACGTGAGGGGCCGCAGACAGTCACCCTGCGTGGTGATCGCGCCGCTGTCGTGGTCTCGGCCGAGGATTATGACCGGCTGACTGGGGCCAAGGCGACGCTTGCCGATCACCTCTTGAGTGGACCGGCCTGGGATGATGCCTTTGTCATGGATGTGAACACACGCCATCCATCTGGACCGCGCGACATCGATCTTTGAGCTGGAACTGCCATGTATCTGCTCGACACCAACATCGTTTCCGAAGCCCGGCGCGGCTCGCCAGAGGCGACAGCCTGGATCCGCTCCGTCAGGGGCCGCGCCCTGCACGTCAGCGTCATCACCCTCGGCGAGATCATGCGCGGCGTTCGGCTAAAGGAGCGCAAGGACCCGAAAGCGGCAGCCTTCCTCGCTGAATGGCTCATCGCCTTGCGTGAACTGCATCGCGAGACGATCCTGCCCGTAACGGAAGCCGTCGCACTTGAATGGGGTCGTCTCAGCGCCGAGCGCAGCAGCAACACCGCCGACGGGCTGATCGCTGCCACCGCACGCGTGCATGACCTCATTCTGGTCACCCGGAACGTCGCCGATTTCGAGGATACCGGCGTGTCGATCATCAACCCGTGGAATCTGTGACCATGACGGTTTCCGGAACATCTTCCTACGACAGTGGTCCGTTTTTTCCCGAGCATACAGCCTGCGCCGATCAGGCCTTGGACTCGGCGTTCAAGGCCTCATGGCCGGGCTCCATCGCCATACTGTCCAACGCCCTGATCTCGGCCTCGCCCCAGTCGTCCCGCCGGATGATGCGCCGGTCACGCGCCATCAGACGCTCATACGCGTCATATGACAGCACGACGTTCTTCGGCTTGCCATGCTGGGTGACGATAACCGGCTGGGAGAGCGCCCGGTCGAGTGCATCGCCGACCTGCGCCTCGACGGCGCTGCGGGTGAGTGTTGCGGCCATGCATTCGCTCCTCCGTTCCAATGTCCATATCATTCAAATTCGCAGTTTTGGCAGTCCGGTGCAGGCGCTGGAGCGCTGGCTGAAACTCGCGCGCATCGCCAAGGGCCCGGTGTTCCGCCGCGTGCGCCAGGCCAACGGCGATGTCGGCGCGGACAGGCTGGTCGATGCGCAGGTGGCGCGCCTCGTGAAGACGACAGCCATCAAGGCCGGTGTGCGCGCTGACCTGCCCGAAGCCAGGCGCATGGCGTTGTTCTCCGGCCATTCGCTGCGCTCCGGCTTCGCATCGTCGGCTGCCATTGATGAAGCCCATATCCAGCGCCAACTCGGCCACGCTTCCGCCGAAATGACACGCGGCTACCGCCAGACCAGAGAGCGCTTCACCGTCAACCTGACAAAGGCCGCGGGGCTGTAAGGCAACCTCCACCAGCCGCATCACGCCCGCCCGCGGGTAGCCATCAGGGCCATCAGGAAAGGTTCGGGACGGAAAGTCCCGGCGCGGGCCTTGGCGCTCAAGCTCCGCAGATAACCGCCTGGACTGCGGATCAAGGCCGGGGGCTGATGGACCGGGCCGGACACCGGGCGATCCTGCCCAGTCCGGCCGGCTTCACGACCGGATGTCGCTTTGGCGGATTGCGCCTGCTCGACACGCTCAAGAATGGCGGCCACCGTCGCTGCAGCGACCTGTTCTCCCATGGCCTCGACGGCTTCAAGCCACCCATCGAGGCTGACACCGAGCGCGGCCCGTGCGACATGGGCAGCCCGGATGAACGCTGGCCAATCACGCGGGCTTTCTCCGGACCACTCAGCCAGAGCCGGGCACGCCTGACGCACCAGGCCCAGAGCAAGAGGCCGCCTGCTCGCAGATTTGGCTTCAGGTGCGCAAGACGCAACCTCGGCAACCGGCACATCGCGCCTTGCTTCTTCGGAAGCCAGTTCAATCTGGGTATCTTCTATTTTTGAATTCTGTTGGTGACAGTCAGAATGGCGTGCGCTGCCTGACTCTTTAGATGGTTCGGATATGTCGATGGCTGTCTGGAGTGCCGCACTGATGTCATCGACCAGCGCTTCACACGAGGCTGCAAGGGCGGCCAATTCATCACAGGCTGCCCGTCGGCGCGGAACGGTCAGGCCCGCCAGCAGCGTTGCGTAGTCATCCCAAGGCCCGACGGCAGCCTCGGCCTCGGCCAGTGCCAACAACCCTGCTGCCGAGCGCCTTGCCAGCGTGCAGCGCTCGCGCAAGGCCCGCATCCTCGCAGCCTGCTGCCGCACCAGATCGGCTGCATCCTCGAACTCGGCGGCACGCAGCACGAGCGGGGTCAGGTCGAAGCCGAAAGCGGTTTGGATCGTGCCGTCATGGCCCTTCCTGGCATACCGCTTGCCGTTGGGGCTGTCGCAGCGGATGATCAGTCCCGCATCCGCCAAAGCCGCGAGATGTCGCGCCAGTGTGCGTTCGCCCAACCCCTGGGCGCGCAAGGACAGTTCGCGGTTCGAGGGGAACACGACCAGCGAGACATTGCCGGTCGATGTCGGGGGCATGTCCTGTGCGGCACGGTCCTGTCCGGCAAGGTGCCCCGCAGCCTGGCCCGTAGCTTGCCCCGGATCCCGTCCGGTCCCTTTCGGCAGGCACAGGACCGTCTCGGGATGAAAGCTCAGCAACGCAGAGAGCACCGTCAGCGCGCGTTCACCAAGGCCAA
>JANMHN010000409.1:0-3268 GCA_031375185.1 Allobosea sp.
CTGGCGAAAATGTCGCTGGTCACCTCGATGCGGCTCTCCGTACAGCCGGTGACCGAGGCCGAATGGGCGCTGATCTGCGCCATGAGCGGGCTCTGAACCCGGCTTTGCGGTGAGCAGGGCAGGGGCGACCAAAGTGCGAGCCGCCCGCCCTTGCCGCGGCTTGGCGCTGGCCTATGATGCCGCCCCTAAAACCAAATCAATGCGGCACATGCCTGACCGGGCCTTTCCAAGCGCCGCAGCCCGGGGAGACGCTTGAAATGTCCGAGAAAATCTACGACGTGCCGGCCAAGCTTGCCAAAAGCGCCCATGTCAACGACGCCAAATACAAGAAGATGTATGCCGCCTCGGTGAAGGACCCGGCGGCGTTCTGGGGCGAGCACGGCAAGCGCATCGACTGGTTCAAGCCCTACACCCGCGTCAAGAACACCAGCTACAAGCCGGGCAAGGTCTCGATCAAGTGGTTCGAGGACGGCACAACCAATGTCTCCTACAACTGCATCGACAGGCATCTGGCGACGCGCGCCAACCAGGTCGCGATCATCTGGGAAGGCGACGATCCATCTGAATCGAAGAAGATCACCTACGGCCAGCTGCACCGGGAGGTCTGCACCTTCGCCAATGTGCTGCGCGCGCACGGCGTGAAGAAGGGCGACCGGGTCACGCTTTATCTGCCGATGATCCCGGAAGCAGCCTATGCGATGCTGGCCTGCGCCCGCCTCGGCGCGGTGCATTCGATCGTCTTCGGCGGGTTTTCGCCGGATTCACTGTCGGGCCGCATCGAGGATTGCGATTCCAAGATCGTCGTCACCGCCGACGAGGGCCTGCGCGGCGGCAAGCCGGTGCCCCTGAAGAAGAATGTCGATGCCGCCGACGCCAAGACCAAGGGCGGCATCAAGAAGGTCATCGTCGTGCGGCGCACCGGTGGCCAGGTGACCATGCAGGAGGGGCGCGACGTCTGGTATCACGACGAGGCCGCCAAGGTCTCGGCCCATTGCCCGCCGGAAGAGATGAAAGCGGAGGACCCGCTGTTCCTGCTCTATACATCCGGCTCGACGGGCAAGCCCAAGGGCGTGGTCCACACCACAGCCGGCTATCTGGTCTATGCGGCGATGACCCACCAGTATGTCTTCGATTATCACGACGGCGACATCTACTGGTGCACGGCCGATGTGGGCTGGGTCACCGGCCATTCCTATATCGTCTACGGCCCGCTGGCGAACGGCGCGACGACGCTGATGTTCGAGGGCATCCCGACCTATCCGACGATCTCGCGGTTCTGGGATGTGGTCGACAAGCACAAGGTCAGCATCTTCTACACCGCGCCGACGGCAATCCGCTCGCTGATGGGCGCCGGCGAGGAGCCGGTGAAGCGCACCAAGCGCAAGTCGCTGCGGCTGCTCGGCTCGGTGGGCGAGCCGATCAATCCGGAGGCCTGGGACTGGTATCACCGCGTGGTCGGCGACAGCCGCTGCCCCATCGTCGATACCTGGTGGCAGACCGAGACCGGCGGCATCCTGATCTCGCCGCTGCCGGGCGCCACAAAGCTCAAGCCCGGCTCGGCGACGCGGCCGTTCTTCGGCATCCAGCCGGAGGTGGTGGATACCGAAGGCAAGGTGCTGACCGGCGCGACCGACGGCAACCTGGTGATCGCCGATTCCTGGCCCGGCCAGATGCGCACGGTCTACGGCGACCACAAGCGCTTCATGGAGACCTATTTCGCCACCTATCCGGGCAAGTATTTCACCGGCGACGGCTGCCGGCGGGACGAGGACGGCTACTACTGGATCACGGGCCGTGTCGACGACGTCATCAACGTCTCCGGGCATCGCATGGGCACAGCCGAGGTCGAAAGTGCGCTCGTGGCCCACCCCAAGGTCTCGGAAGCGGCCGTGGTCGGCTATCCCCACGACATCAAGGGCCAGGGCATCTATGCCTATGTCACGCTGATGCAGGGGGAAAACAGCACACCGGACCTGCGCAAGGAGCTGGTAAGCTGGGTGCGCAAGGAAATCGGGCCGATCGCCTCGCCCGACCTGATCCAGTTCGCGCCCGGCCTGCCCAAGACCCGCTCCGGCAAGATCATGCGCCGCATCCTGCGCAAGATTGCCGAAGACGAGTTTTCGGCCCTGGGCGACATTTCCACCCTGTCGGACCCGGCCGTGGTCGACGATCTCATCGCCAACCGGCAGAACCGGCGGGACTGAGGGGGGCCTTAGCCACCACAAACGTGATCGCTGGCACCGGTTTCGGTGCCAGTCGGCTATCGAACGGCGGTTTACCTCATTTCAAGTCTATATTATGAGAATGCCGCAGGTGGCGACGTGTCGAAAAGAGCAATTCCATGATCAAGCAGTGTGTGTCCTCGGTCCTGGCGGCCGGTGTGATCCTTGCGGGCCTCACAAGCGGCGCCGCAGCCAACGAGACGATCAAGTTCTCCGACCAGCGCTTCAAGCCCGGCACGGTGGTGATCCGCACCGGCGAGAAGCGGCTGTATTTCGTGACGGCACCCGGTGAGGCGATCCGCTACACCATCGCCGTCGGCAAGACCGGCATGGGCTGGTCCGGCGTCAAGCATGTGGCGCAGATGGATGTGGAGCCGGCCTGGGCCGCGCCCGATGCCCTGCGCAAGGACAAGTCGCAGCCTGCTACCGTGATTCCGGGTGGGGCCCCCAACAACCCCATGGGCGCGCGCGCCATCGGGCTGGGCCCGGAGAAGGAATACGGCATCCACGGCACCAACCGGCCGGAATCGATCGGCACGGCGGCATCCTCCGGCTGCTTCCGCATGCACAACGCGGATGTGATCGATCTCTACAGCCGCGTCAGCCTCGGCACGCCCGTGGTGGTGATGCCCTGAGGCGGCGGCCTCTCACGGCTGACGCCCCTGTTTTCACCGCAAAAAAGCGTTGATTGCCCCTCGCGCGCGCCGCGAAACATGGTTATCGTTTTGGCCGTGCCGGGACTAGCCCGGCCAAAGCGATGCAAGAAAACCTGCAAGAGGGGCAGTCCATGGATCATCTCGCCGACGTCAAGAAGTTTGCCAAGAAACCGCTGAACGAGGCAGCCTTCGCCGGCATGTCGAAGTCCTATGCGCTGGTCATGGGCAAGGCCGATACCCGCTATGTCGCCTGCTCCGATCCGACCGAGCTGGAGCGCGTCCGCGAGAACTTCCTGAAGAAGAAGCTCGGCCTCAAGAGCGCCGATCTCGATGCCTCGATCAAGGCGATCTGCGAGCACATGAAGGCCGACAAGACCAAGTCGCGCCTGA
>JANMHN010000411.1:0-1781 GCA_031375185.1 Allobosea sp.
CGCTCGGCTCTGCCCTGCAGCAGCTTCAGGGCGCGACCATGTGGTTCATGCAGAACGCCATGGCCAAACCCAACAATGCCGGTGCCGGCGCGCATGATTACATGCACCTGTTCGGCCTCGTGGTGCTGGGCTACATGCTCGCCAAGATGGCGAAGGTGGCGCTCGACAAGCTGAAGGCAGGTGCCAATGGTTCCACCGAGCGCATGAACGCCAAGCTGGTCACGGCCCGGTTTTTCATGGAGCGCTCGCTGCCCGAGGCCGCCGCCCACGTCGCCCGCATCCAGACCGGAGCGGACATGACGATGGCGTTCACGGCGGAGCAGTTCTGATCGTAGGGCATGGAGTTCGAGTGGGACGAGGCAAAGGCTAACGCCAATTTTGACAAGCATGGCGTTGCATTTCGTGTCGCTGCGCTCATGTTTGACGGAAGACCTGTCTTGACGCTTCGATCCGACCGGGATGGCGAAGTTCGCTTTCGGACGATCGCGGTAATCGCCACAACTGCTTTCACGGTGATCTGGACACAGCGCGGGAATATCATCAGGGTTATTTCGATCAGAAGGGCGCGGGCCAATGAAGAGCGAGCACATCGTGCGCTACACGGCAACTGACATCAAACAGCAATCGCAGAGCGCAAGCGATGGCATCGACTGGACCAGAGTCAACGCCATCACCGAGCTTGAATTGGATTCGCTGATCGCAACAGACCCTGACGATGATGGCAGCGTCATACCCGAAAATGCTACAGTGCTAGGTACAGTTCGCCTGAACTTGCCGCTTTTCCTGGCCAAGGAACTGCCTGCCTCCGGCCCGGAGCGTGACCGGGAAGTCAGCCGGATCGTTGCAGCGCATCTAAAACGCAAAACGGCTCGACCACGAAAAGCTGGCTGAGCGATAAAAACAACGGGAGGATTTTCACAATGGCCGAAGCCTACATCTACGATCACGTGCGCACCCCGCGCGGCAAGGGCAAGGCCGATGGGTCGCTGCATGAAGTCACCGCCATCGAGCTTGGCAGCCAGACGCTGAAGGCGATCAAGGCGCGCTCCGATCTTGATGTCACGCTTGTGGAAGACGTTGTCTTCGGCTGTGTCGATCCTGTTGGCGAAGCTGGTGCGGACATTGCCCGCACAGCAGCGCTGAAAGCAGGTTTTGGCACGACCGTTCCCGGCATCCAGATCAACCGTTTCTGCGCCTCCGGCCTCGACGCAGTGAACTTCGCTGCGGCCCAGGTGATGAGCGGCAACAAGGAGCTTGCCATCGGCGGCGGCGTCGAGAGCATGAGCCGGGTCGGCATGGGCGCATCCGGTTTCGGCATCGCGGTTGATCCATCCGTTGCCATCGACACCTATTTCATGCCGCAGGGCGTGGCGGCGGACCTGATCGCCACCAAGTTCGGCTTTTCGCGTGATGACGTCGATGCCTATGCCGTGCAGTCGCACAAGCGTGCCCATGCGGCCTGGGAGAAGGGTTACTTCAACAATTCCGTTATCCCCGTGAAGGACATCAACGGCCTCACCATTCTGGGCCGTGACGAAACCATCCGCCCCGGTGCCGACATGCAGGGGCTGGCATCGCTGAAGGCCGCCTTCGCCATGATGGGCGAGCAGGGCGGCTTTGATGCGGTTGCAACTTTTGCCCACCCCGATGTCGAGTTCGTCAACCACGTCCACCATGCGGGCAACTCCTCCGGCATCGTCGATGGCGCGGCGGCCGTGCTGGTCGGGTCGAAGAAGGCCGGCAAGGCGATGGGCAAGTCTCCCCGCGCCCGCATCAGGGCC
>JANMHN010000427.1:0-3802 GCA_031375185.1 Allobosea sp.
CGGAGAAGCCGAGCACCGCGAACCCCATGGCGAAGCGGTCTGCGAAGCGCCCTGCCCGCCACGCCGCGATGATGCCGAGCGGCAGCGCGATCACCACAGCCAGCGTCAGTGCGCACAAGGTGAGCGCGATGGTGGGTTCAATCCGCTGCACGATCAGGCTCATCACAGAGCGGCCCGAAAAGATCGAGGTGCCGAGATCACCGGTCAGGACACCACCGAACCAGGACAGGAAACGGGTGAGGAAGGGCTCGTTCAGGCCCAGCGCGACCCTGAGCTGCTCGACCTCTTCTGTCGTGGCCTGCTCGCCGGCCAATACGGTCGCCGGGTCACCGGGGCTGAGGTAGAGCAGTGAAAAGACGATGACGGCGACGACGAGCATGACCGGAAATGTGGCCAGCAATCGCCGCACTACATAAGACAGCATGTCGGTTGGAGCTTTCGCGGGCAAGCATGTCGGGGGCTGACGACCCTTCAGGATCGACAGTTCGCACTACTTTGGTCCGGACAAGTGAGAGCGTCAACCTTCAAGCCCCGGATGGGGGCCAATCGCCTTGAGGTTGCAGATCGATGTTTGTGTCATCCCCGGCGCGTTTCCACGCGTCATCTCTCATGGACCTGCTGAGGCCTGGCTGGAAGAGTGGCCAGTTCGCCAAGGGTCAGCAGTTTGAGCGGCGGACGGATGATGAGGTGTCCGGCAGCTTCCGGCGCGATCTGGCGCGCTTCGGCCACCAGCGCCGTCAGGGTCAGCGCGCATTCGCGGCCCTGGCAGGGGCCCATGCCGCAACGGGTCATGGTCTTGACCTGATTGGGGCCGATGCAGCCAGCGGCCACTGCGGCCCGCACATCGCCCGCCGTCCTGTTCTCGCAGCGGCAGATGACGACCTCATCGGCAGGGCACAGGATGGCATCGCGCGGGCGATAACAGGCATCCAGAAACCGGCGCAAGGGCGCATGGCGGGCAGACCTGCGGCGCAAGACCGCTTCACGCCGCAAGACGGCTTCGGCCTTTGCTGCCTCATCGGCATGATGGCCAAGTGCCCGTGCCGCAGCCAATCCGGCCTGTTCTCCATGGATGACGGCCAGCCTCCAGCCGCCGATGCCGCCGGCATCCCCCGCGATGCGCAGACCATGCACGGATGTTTGCCCGTCACCACCCCGTGTTGGCCGCCAGCAGAGCTGGTGCCGGTCCCAGCGATGCGCGACGCCCATGGACATGGCCAGATGCGTATGGGGTACCACGCCCTCATGCAGCAGCAGAAGATCGGCCTGCATGCTCCGCCAGCGCCCGGCAGTCAGATAGCTGACCTGTTCGAGATGGCCGGTTCCGAGCGCCTTTACATCGCTCACCCGCCTGATCACCGGCACGCCAGCCTTGCGGATGGCGGCCATGAACCCGATACCCTGTGCCATCTGGGGCATATTCTGCAGCGTTCCCGGCAGATGGCGCAGCGCGCGGCGGAACGCGCCCGGCGGGGTCGTGTCGAGAAGGGCGGCAGGCCTGACGCCATGCTTCAGCAACTGTGTGACGTAGAGCAAAACCAGCGGCCCCTGACCTGCGATGATAGTGCGGCCAGCAGGGACATTGCCGCCGGTCTTGAGAAGGATCTGCGCCGCGCCCACACTCATCACGCCCGGCAGAGTCCAGCCCGCGATGGGAACAGGGCGCTCGATGGCACCTGTTGCAAGAATCAACTGGCGGGCCGTGACCGCCATTGCGGTGCCGTGCCGACTGAGGCAGATGCGGAACCCGCCCAAGGCCGCCAGCCGTTCGATCTGCCAGACGGGGGCATCGGTCCAGACATCCGCAGCGCTGGCCCGGAATGTCTCAACCAGCACGGCACCATCCCGGTCATCGCGGCTGGTTGCTATTCCCTCACCGTTTCGCCGCTCGATTTCGCGGTGGACCTGACCGCCGGGCGCGGCCTGATCGTCCAGAACCAGCACCCGAGCACCTGCGCGCGAGGCCGCGATCGCTGCCGCCATGCCGGCCGGCCCCGCACCGATGACGACGAGATCAGCCGAACCGGTCTGCGCCGTCATGACGAAGGACGATCTGCAAGAAGGTTGCGCCTCCCCTCCTGCCGCTCGATCCGCATGCCCTCCCTGACCGGCACGAGGCAGGCCTGGCGCGATGGCACATCGTCGATGACCATCAGGCACTCGAAACACACGCCCATCATGCAGTAAGGTGCGCGAGGCGATCCATCGACGGGATGGGTCCGTGTCGCGGCCATTCCCGCCAGCAAGGCCGCTGCAGCCGCGCTGTCCCCTGCCTTCACGCGGACGGGGCGGCCATCAACAACCACGGTGATGTCATGCCCGGTGATGTCATGCACCGTCATGTCATGGCCACCCGGCGCATCGGGCAACTTCCGGAACAGGGGTTTGGGCATGGATCGAGGCGTGCTCCCAGTGGTGATGAGATGTAAGGCGCATCATGGCGCGCGTGCAACCTGATGCGCCCGGCATGTCATGAGATGGCCATCCATTGACCTTCCAGGCAGACGAGACAGCGTGCTGCCTTGTATTTGACCTTCTGCGATCTGCACTGCCCATTATATAGGCGCGGAGCAAAACCAGTAGCAAATCCGGCAGGCTTTGATGCCGAAAGATGCTGCCGCGCCACGATTTTCACGTTGCAACCCGTGTTTTCGAAACCGGCACGCAATTTGCGAAAGCTGTTTCGCAAGCCCGCAATCAAGCCGGGCCGGGACCGCAGCGGAGACACAAACATGAGTTTCACACGTCGTGGAGTATTGGGGGCTGCGCTGGGTGGCGCAACCGTTCTGGCGTCTGGTTACAAGCCTGCATTTGCGCAGGGCGCACCGATCAAGGTTGGCATCCTGCATTCGCTCTCGGGCACGATGGCGATCTCCGAGACCACGCTCAAGGACGTGATGCTGATGCTCATCGAGCAGCAGAACGCCAAGGGCGGCCTGCTCGGCCGCAAGCTCGAGGCCGTGGTGGTCGATCCGGCCTCCAACTGGCCGCTGTTCGCGGAGAAGGCCCGCGAGCTGATCTCGAAGGAGAAGGTGTCCTCGGTGTTCGGCTGCTGGACATCCGTGTCGCGCAAGTCCGTGCTGCCCGTGTTCAAGGAGCTCAACAACATCCTGTTCTACCCCGTCCAGTACGAGGGCGAGGAGAGCGAGCGCAATGTGTTCTATACCGGTGCCGCCCCGAACCAGCAGGCCATTCCTGCCGTTGATTACCTGATGAGCAAAGATGGCGGCGAAGCCAAGCGCTGGGTTCTTGCCGGCACCGACTATGTCTATCCGCGCACCACCAACAAGATCCTCGAAGCCTACCTGATCTCGAAGGGCGTCGCGCCCGCCGACATCATGATCAACTACACCCCGTTCGGCCATTCCGACTGGCAGACCATCGTGTCCGACATCAAGAAGTTCGGCTCCGCCGGCAAGAAGACTGCCGTGGTTTCGACCATCAACGGCGACGCCAACGTGCCATTCTACAAGGAACTCGGCAACCAGGGCATCAAGGCGACCGACATTCCGGTCGTGGCCTTCTCGGTTGGCGAGGAAGAACTCGCCGGCATCGACACCAAGCCGCTGCTCGGCCACCTGGCTGCCTGGAACTACTTCCAGTCTGTGAAGGACCCGACCAACGACGCCTTCATCAAGGCCTGGAAGGCCTACAAGAAGTCCGACAAGGCCGTCACCAACGATCCGATGGAAGCCCATGTCATCGGCTTCAACATGTGGGTCAAGGCCGTCGAGAAGGCCGGCACGGTCGATGTCGACAAGGTCATCGACGCATTGCCCGGCATCACCGCTCCCAATCTCAC
>JANMHN010000429.1:0-3188 GCA_031375185.1 Allobosea sp.
GCGAAGCGGGCGTTGCTTATCTCTGGCTCCTCGATCCGCGCAGCTTGACTCTTGAGGCCTTCCAGCTTGTGGCTGGCAAATGGCTGTTGGTCGGCAGTGCGGGCGGCGAGGAGCCTGTGAGTTTTCCGCCTTTCGACGCCATCACCTTTCCGCTTTCCGATCTTTTCCCGTTCGATGCTCCTGCGAGTGCCGAGCCCACCGCCGAAGGTTGATCTGATGCCCATCAACATCCTCATGCCTGCGCTGTCGCCCACCATGGAAAAGGGCAACCTTGCCAAGTGGCTGAAGAAGGAAGGCGACAAGATCAAATCCGGCGATATCCTCGCCGAGATCGAGACCGACAAGGCCACCATGGAGGTCGAGGCGGTTGATGAGGGCATCCTCGCGAAGATCATGGTGCCGGACGGCACTCAGGATGTGCCGGTCAACCAGATCATCGCCATGATCGCCAGCGAAGGCGAGGATGTGGCTGGTGTGAAAGCGGGAAGTGCCCCACCTCAAGCCGCTGCTCTCGCCGGTGTCATTCCCGGCGCGCCACCGGCGCGGGAAGGGAATCCACCTTCTCCATCGGCGGCTCCGACGAATGGATCCCCTTCCCAGGCCGCTTCGCGCCCTGCCGGGGATGACAGCAAGAGGCTGTTCGCATCCCCCCTCGCCAGGCGCATGGCCAAGGAGTTCGGCATCGATCTGTCCGCCGTGGTCGGCTCCGGCCCGCATGGCCGCGTGGTCGAGCGTGATGTGAAGGCAGCACAATCAGGCGGCACGGCCAAGGCTGCTGCGCCTGCTACCCCCTCCCAACCCTCCCCCACAAGGGGAGAGGGCATGGCTCCTGCACCTGTCGCACCCAAGCCCGTCATGGCCGCCGGGCCATCCGATGAAACGACCAAGAAGCTCTTTGCGCCGGGTTCCTATGAGGAAATCCCGCATGACGGCATGCGCAAGACCATTGCGCGCCGCCTGACCGAGTCCAAGCAGACCGTGCCGCACTTCTACCTCACGGTGGATTGCAACCTCGACGCGTTGCTCAGCCTGCGTGAGCAGATCAATGCCGCTGCGCCGGTCAGTGACGGCAAGCCTGCCTACAAGCTGTCAGTCAACGACATGGTGATCAAGGCCTGGGCCATGGCGCTGCGGGCTGTGCCGGATGCCAACGCGAGCTGGACCGACAACAGCATGCTGAAGCACAAGCATGCCGATGTGGGGGTCGCCGTGTCGATCCCTGGCGGGCTGATCACGCCGATCATCCGCGATGCCTGCCACAAGACGTTATCGACCATTTCCAACGAGATGAAGGACCTGGCCGCCCGCGCCAAGAACCGCAAGCTCAAGCCAGATGAGTATCAGGGCGGCACCACCGCTGTCAGCAATCTCGGCATGTTCGGCGTCAAGGATTTCTGCGCCGTGATCAACCCGCCGCATGCGACGATCCTTGCCGTTGGCGCTGGCGAGAAACGCCCGGTCGTCAAGGCTGATGGCACGCTTGGCATCGCCACCGTGATGAGCGTGACGCTGTCCACCGATCACCGTGCGGTTGACGGCGCGCTTGGAGCCGAGGCGATTTCCGCGTTCAAGAGGTATATCGAGAACCCGATGGGGATGCTGGTTTAGTTCCCCTCCCCCTTGTGGGGAGGGGCCAGGGGTGGGGGTCAATCGACCGGGCGAAGTCAAGCGAGCCAAGCATGCCGTGGAAGCAAGAACCGGAATTGATCACCGCCGCCGCAAGCCGGAACGCCAAGGCGTTGCGGCGCACGACGACAGATGCCGAGAAGCGGCTCTGGCTCCATCTCAGGCGCGCGCTGGCACTTCAAGGCACACACTTTCGGCGTCAGGTACCGTTGGGCGCATTTATTGCTGACTTCTGCTGCCATGGGGCGAAGTTGATCGTGGAGATCGACGGCGACCAACACGGAGCTAATGACGCAATCGCCTACGACGCAAAGCGGACTGCCTATCTCGAAGCCCAAGGCTTTCGCGTGTTGCGTTTCACCAACCTTCAGGTCTTCCGCGAGATAAACATGGTGATCGATACTGTCGCGCACGCGATTGAAACGTCGTCCGGTCGCTTGACCCCCACCCCTAGCCCCTCCCCGCAAGGGGGAGGGGAATCGCCTGAGTACGTACTTCAGCCATGACCACCTTCCTCATCCTTCTTGGCCTGTCCCTGTTCATCCTGCGTTCGCAGCTCTTGCGCGTCGCCATTCGCGAGATGGGCGGAGAGGTGAAGGGGGAGCAGCTGCATGCGTCGCCTGCGTTGGGTGCCGCGAGCGGATGGGCGAGCCTGACCGGGGCACTGCTTCTGGTGGTTTTGTCGGTTGCTGTGCATGGCTATCTGAGCGGCTTTGCCTTTGCCGTTCTCGGCATCATCGGTGGGGTCGCGCTCTCGTCGCTTGTTCTTCCGGCCATCGGCTCCACATTCATGCTGGGCCATCTTGGCGGCAACGGCGACAGGAGCGTTGCGGAGTTCAACCGGCGCTACGGGGCGCACATCGCCTTTCTGGTCGCGGCCATGGCCGGGCTTGGCTGGCTGCTTGTCATGAGGATGCTCTGATGGCGGATGACAGTTCAGTCGCCACGATGCGCACCACATTGTCGGTCCTGTCGATCGTGTCACTGATGATTGCCGTCCTGTCGCTGGTGTCGTCGTTTTTTCAGAGCTGGAACTACGCGCGGAACATCGATGAAGTGCAGCGCAATGTGCTGCGGGCCGAAAGCCTGCGCACCTGCCGCGACATCATCGATGTGTTCTTCGCATTCAGGCTGAAAGCCGACGAGGCGAATGCGAGCCGGACGCCGTCGATGGAACTGAAGCCGCTTGTCTACAAGTTCGGCGCGCTGGCCACCCATCTGGCCAATTTCCGCGAAGAAAACGTGCGGCAGCGCTACACGCAGCTCAATTGGGAGATGCTGGCCGTTGCCGACAAGGCCGCAACAGAAACACCCGTTGAATACCAGGCCCATTTTGCGCGGCTCGATGCCGCCTTTGCCACGCTCAACGACGATTGCGCCAAGGCGGCGCAGCGCCAATTGCTCTGACGATTTCACAAGGATCAGCCCATGTCCGCTTACGACGTCCTCATCATCGGTTCCGGCCCCGGCGGCTATGTCACAGCCATCCGCGCGGCGCAGCTTGGGCTGAAAACCGCGATCATCGAGCGCGAGCATCTGGGCGGCATCTGCCTCAACTGGGG
>JANMHN010000439.1:0-1760 GCA_031375185.1 Allobosea sp.
GCCAAGGACCGCGATGACGAGAAGGCGATCCTGGAGCGCAACTTCTTCGGCCGCATGCGCGAGCGCCTGCTGAACCGCCCGGCGACCGGCGGCTTCAAGCCGGTGAAGTCGGGCACGGTCATCACCGATGAGGTGCTGGACCAGTTCGCGCCCGCCACCTGGCGCCAGATCGGCGTGCAGGATGACGCCGCGATGGCCGAGATCGAGAGCATGAAGCGCGAGTTCGACGGTGCCGTCGAGCGCCTGCAGAAGCGTTTCGAGAGCAAGGTCGAGAAGCTGCAGCGTGGCGATGAGCTGTCGCCCGGTGTCATGAAGATGGTCAAGGTGTTCGTCGCGGTGAAGCGCAAGCTGCAGCCGGGCGACAAGATGGCCGGCCGGCATGGCAACAAGGGCGTTGTCTCGCGCGTGGTGCCGATCGAGGATATGCCGTTCCTGGAGGATGGCACGTCGGTCGATCTGGTGCTGAACCCGCTGGGCGTGCCCTCGCGCATGAATGTGGGCCAGATTCTGGAGACGCATCTGGGCTGGGCCTGCGCCAATCTGGGCAAGCAGGTGGGCGTGCTGATCGAGGATTATCGCCGCTCTTCCGCGGTGCGCGAGGAATTGCTTGCCAAGCTGCGGGATGTCTACGGCGATGAGATCTACGAGCGCGAGATCGCGCCGATGAGCGAGGAGCAGCTCTTCGAGCTCGGCGAGAACATCAAGAAGGGCATCCCCATCGCGACGCCGGTGTTCGACGGCGCGCGCATGTCCGATATCGAGGGCATGCTGGAGAAGGCGGGGCTCGATACGTCGGGCCAGGTGCAGCTGGTCGATGGCCGCACGGGCGAGCCGTTCGAGCGCAAGGTGACGGTCGGCTACATCTACATGCTGAAGCTGCACCACCTGGTGGATGACAAGATCCACGCGCGTTCCATCGGCCCCTACTCGATGGTCACGCAGCAGCCGCTGGGTGGCAAGGCGCAGTTCGGCGGGCAGCGTTTCGGCGAGATGGAAGTGTGGGCGCTGGAGGCTTACGGCGCCGCCTACACCTTGCAGGAAATGCTGACCGTGAAGTCGGACGACGTGGCCGGCCGCACCAAGGTCTACGAGGCCATTGTGCGCGATCAGGACAGCTTCGAGGCGGGCATTCCCGAATCCTTCAACGTGCTGATCAAGGAATTGAAGAGCCTTGGCCTGAACGTGGAATTGGAAAACAACGCCGAGTGAATCAGGGTCTGATCGTGCCGGGCGTTTTGCCCGGTGCGTGAATCAGCCCCTCGGCAAAGACTACGGGGCGCGCCGCGCTCCGGCCTTGATGCAAGCGCGCGGTGCCCCGCATCGCGCAGGATGGAGATTGGATCGGCATGAACGAGTTGATGAAGATCCTGGGCCAGACGGGCCAGACGCAGACCTTCGACCAGATCAAGATCCAGATGGCGAGCCCGGAGCAGATCCGCTCCTGGTCCTATGGCGAGATCAAGAAGCCGGAGACCATCAACTACCGCACCTTCAAGCCGGAGCGGGACGGGCTGTTCTGCGCCCGCATCTTCGGGCCGATCAAGGATTACGAGTGCCTGTGCGGCAAGTACAAGCGGATGAAGTTCCGCGGCATCGTCTGCGAGAAGTGCGGCGTGGAAGTCACGCTGGCGAAGGTCCGGCGCGAGCGCATGGGCCATATCGAGCTGGCCTCGCCGGTCGCGCACATCTGGTTCATGAAGTCGCTGCCCAGCCGCATCGGCCTGCTGCTCGACATGACGCTCAAGGATCTCGAGCGCATC
>JANMHN010000440.1:0-16512 GCA_031375185.1 Allobosea sp.
ACGGCAATCGGTTCGGCCTGAACGAACTCGCCGCGCTCCAGCGTGTAGTAGTTCGAGCCGAGCAGGTGATCGTCAGTCGCCAGCGTGATCGCGATGCCGAAGCGAGTCTCAAGCTCGCTCAGGTGGGCGCGCTTCTGGTTGAGCACATAGAGCGCAACCTCCGTCCGCGTCTTGACGATGAGGTTGTGGGTCGAAACCTTGATCAGCGATTCCTCGACAGCTCTCAAAATCTGCAATGCAACCGATGGTGTCGACCTCACAAAGCCGGCACCATCGCAATGCGCGCATTTGACGGATGAGCTTTCGAGAACGCCTGTGCGGATGCGCTGCCGGGACATTTCCATCAAGCCGAAGGCGGAGATGTGCCCGACCTGGATGCGCGCGCGGTCGTTCTTGAGGCAATCCTTCAGCTTCTTCTCGACCGAGCGGTTGTTCCGCTTCTCTTCCATGTCGATGAAATCGATGACGATCAGCCCGGCGAGATCGCGCAGGCGAAGCTGGCGCGAGACCTCCTCGGCGGCTTCAAGGTTGGTCTTGAGCGCGGTGTCCTCGATGTTGTGCTCGCGGGTCGAACGGCCCGAGTTGACGTCGATCGATACCAGCGCCTCGGTCTGGTTGATGACGATGTAGCCGCCGGATTTCAGCGTGACCTGGCTGGAGAACATCGCATCCAGCTGGCTTTCCACGCCAAATTTGGCGAAGAGCGGCTGCACGTCGCGGTAGGCCTTGATGCTCTTGGCATGGCTCGGCATCAGCATCTTCATGAAGTCCTTGGCTTCACGATAGCCGCTCTCACCTGCGACCATGATGTCGTCGATGTCCTTGTTATAGAGATCGCGGATGGAGCGCTTGATCAACGAACCTTCCTCATAGACGAGGGCCGGTGCTGACGAACTGAGCGTCAATTCCCGCACGCTCTCCCACATGCGCATCAGATATTCGTAATCGCGCTTGATCTCCGGCTTGGTGCGCGAGGCACCCGCCGTGCGCAGGATGATGCCCATGCCATCCGGCACCTCCAGCTCACCGGCGATTTCCTTGAGGCGCTTGCGGTCTTCCGCACTGGTGATCTTGCGCGAAATGCCGCCTCCACGGCCCGTGTTTGGCATCAGCACCGAATAGCGACCCGCCAGCGACAGGAATGTGGTCAGCGCGGCGCCCTTGTTGCCGCGCTCTTCCTTGACGACCTGCACAAGCAGGATCTGGCGACGCTTGATGACCTCCTGGATCTTGTACTGGCGGCGACTCTGGAAGCGCGGGCGATCCGGCACGTCGTCAAGGGCGTCACCACCGCCTATCTGTTCGGGCTGTGGGCGATCATCGTGTCCATCTTCACGCCCGTTTTCTTCATGCCCGTTTTCCTGGCTATCGCCTTCCACGTCCTCGTTGTCAGCGTCCTGATCATCGTTGTCAGCATTGTCGTGATGATCCGCGTTGCTGTCATCGCCATGCTCAAGGGTGGCGTCATCGGCGTGATCAGGTCCATCGCCAGAGTCGGCTTCTATCGGCAAGGCGTCGCCATTTCCGTCCACGGGGGACGAGACGGTCTCGTCGCCATTCGCACGCTTGTCCTTGCTGCCGTCCTTGCCGCCACGTCGACGGCGGCGGTTGCGGCCACCACGCTCGCGCTGCTCGCTCTCGCCATCGGAGTCTTCCTCGAAGCGGGCCTGCTCGGCCAGAAGGGCCTGCCGGTCAGCAACGGGAATCTGATAGTAATCAGGATGGATTTCGGAAAATGCGAGAAAGCCATGGCGGTTGCCGCCATATTCCACGAAGGCTGCCTGAAGGGATGGTTCGACCCGCGTGACCTTCGCGAGATAGATGTTGCCCCTCAGCGGGCGACGTGACGCGGATTCAAAGTCGAATTCCTCGACCTTGTTTCCGCGAACGACCACGACCCGGGTTTCCTCCGGGTGCGAGGCATCGATGAGCATCTTGTTTGCCATTGTCTTGAACCTGGATGCGCGGCCGCAATCTCCGGGTTCAAAGCCAGACTTGGCTCAAAACGGGGAAAATCGCTGCTGCGAGGACGGACGGAGCCGGCCAAAGTTGTGGGGAAAAAACGGGTCGCAGCATCACGCGCGCTCTCACGCCGCGCATGCTGTGTCTTGAGACGGGATGTGTGACGCGATCGCGCCAAAACCCTCGACATTACGACCCAAACCTGAAGCTGACCGCATCGCGGCCACTTGTCATTTACGCTTGCAACCCAGCGGAGGCACCGATGTATCCGGTGTCCAGTTTCCGGCAAGGTCACGCACGATCCGTTTGACCAAAGCGCGCAATGCAGTCTACCGCAGGTGAACCTGCCTCGACGCCGCGAACCAAATCTGCAAACTCAACAAGAGCTTTACCAGTTCAGGTTCAAATGACGCTGCAATGCGAACAAGAATCCCATACAGACAGTTCATGGTGATTGGCAAGCCTCAGAAACCAAAAGTCGGCTCAGGACGGTTCATGTTGTGGCATGCGACGCGTTTCTCCCGCTATGTTGCCTCACGCCATTCTGCCATCCGCTGTTTTGGCCCAGCCTTCGTGTGCGGGCTCTGGCTGGTGGCAGGGCTTCCTCCGCTTGGCAGCAACTCTGGTCATGCCCAATCTGCCAGCGTGACGTCCGGCGATGGATCCGTGCGCGGTGTCCGTGCGTCTCAGACCGCTGCGGCCATGCCCGCGCAGGCCTTGATTGCGGGCGTTGATGCGAAATTGGAGGGTGATGAACGCTCGGCCCGTTTCAGGATCGCGTTGTCGGCTCCCGTGTCCGTGACATCGGAGGTGTTGTCACAGCCCATGCGGATCATTGTCGATATGCCGGAAATCGCATTTCAGGCCAGCACGAACGCTGTGCGCAAGGGCATGCTGGTGACATCCTTCCGTGCGGGCCTCGTGTCACCGGGCCGTTCGAGGATCGTGTTCGAACTGGGCTCACCGGCGCGTGTCAGTGCGGTCCAGCAAATCTCACGTGGGGGCAATTCAGGCGTGACGGACATGACCATCGACTTCGAACCGCAAACGGCGGCTGATTTCGGGAGCGCTGTCGCGGAAGGCGCGGAACGCAGGGCCCGCTTGGCACTCGCTCCTCTTCAGCCCGTGGAGCGGACCGATGACGACAAGCGCTCGGTCGTTGTGATTGATCCGGGCCATGGCGGCATCGATTCAGGCGCGGTGGCGCAAGGAGGAGTGGTCGAGAAAACACTTGCCCTGGCCATTGCCTTGCAACTCAGGACCGAGATCGAAGCGGGTGGCCGGGCACGTGTAATCATGACACGCAGTGACGATCGGTTTCTTGGTCTTTCGGAGCGGGTCAGGATTGCCCGCGAGGCGCGTGCCGATCTGTTCATCTCCTTGCATGCCGACTCGCTCTCTGCCGCGCAGGATGTCAGGGGCGCAACGATCTACACGGGCTCGGAACGCGCGACGGACGCGGAGTCAGCCCGCCTTGCGCAAAAGGAGAACGCTGCAGATGCCCTTGGCGGGGCCGAAAGCCTGCAGGGTGGCGAAGAGGTCATGGATATTCTCATGGATCTGGCCAAGCGCGAAACCCGCACCATGTCCGGTGCAGCAGCCGCGCGGCTTGTCACGGAGATGTCGGGAGCGGTCCGCATGCACCGCATTCCCCAGAGGGCTGCAGGTTTCAAGGTTCTGACCGCGCCGGACGTACCATCGGTTCTGATCGAGCTTGGATATCTCTCGAGCAAGAACGACATCGCTCTCCTCACCTCCGCAGAGTGGCAAAAAACCGCTGCTGCCGCCATCGCACGGGCTGTGGATGGTCATTTTTCTTCAAAGTTGCATGTTCAGCGCCGCGGTGCCTCGATTTCACCGTAACTGTGCGCAATTGTGGATTTGTGGTGATCGCCATGCTATCCGCGTTGAGTAACTATTCATAAACCACGATTAAACCCTTAAGATGCGTGCGGCATTTCTGTCATGTGCCACATCATGCTCGGAACGGTTTGAACAGAGGCCCTGATGCGGTTCGTTCTTCGATTTTTCGGCTGGCTCTTTGCGCTGGGCGCAGTTGTCTTCCTGATCGGCGTTGCTGTCGTTGCTGTCGTGATCTGGCATTTCTCAAAGGATTTGCCGGACTACGCACAGCTGCGCAATTACGAGCCACCCGTCATGTCGCGTATCCATGCTGGTGACGGCAGCCTGATTGCCGAATATGCCAAGGAACGCCGCCTCTACCTGCCGATCCAGGCTGTCCCCAAGCTGGTGATCAACGCCTATCTCGCTGCGGAAGACAAGAATTTCTATCGGCATATGGGGGTTGATCCCGAAGGCCTGGTGCGTGCTGTCGTGACCAGCTTCCGCAACCGCGGCTCGAATCGGCGCCTGCAGGGCGGTTCGACTATCACGCAGCAGGTGGCCAAGAACTTCCTTGTTGGTGACGAGCGCTCGTTCGACCGCAAGATCCGCGAAGCGCTGGTCGCGATCCGGATGGAATCAGCCTACTCCAAGGACAAGATCCTCGAGCTTTATCTCAACGAAATCTATCTCGGGGCGGTCACACCCGGCAGGTTGAGCCATGGCATCGCGGCGGCTGCGCTGGATTATTTCGGCAAGTCGGTTCATGAACTGCAACTGCATGAAGCGGCCTATCTGGCCGCCTTGCCGAAGGCTCCCAGCGAACTGCATCCTTTCAGGAATCGTGACCGGGCCATCGAGCGGCGCAATTATGTGCTTGACCGCATGGCGATCGACGGCACAGCCAAGCGTGATGATGTCGAGGCTGCCAAGAAGCTGCCGCTTGGCGTCCAGCAACGCAACATTTCGCCCAACAACATCGCCGCCGGTTTCTTTGCCGAGGAAGTCCGGCGCGACCTGAACGAACGCTATGGCGAGAAAAAGGTCTATGAAGGCGGCCTGTCTGTCAGGACGACGATCGATCCAAAGATGCAGTTCATGGCCCGCAAGGCGCTTGTGGACGGCCTTGTGCGCTATGACGAGGCACGCGGCTGGCGTGGGGCGATCACGAAGATCGAGATCGCCGGTCGCGACTGGGGCATTCCGCTTGCAGCCTTGCCCTCGCTGGCTGATGTTCAACCGTGGAAGCTGGGCGTCGTCACCGAGGTCACGGGCGACATTGCACGTGTCGGCCTGCAGCCCAAACGTGAGCTGGGAAACACGATTTCGTCGCAACGCGACATGCTGACGGTCACGGCTGATGGCTATCGCTGGACGCGCCGTAATGTTCGCCAGACACTGAATGTCGGCGACGTGGTCTATGTCGAGCCGGTCGACAACAAGCCTGGTGTTGGCCGTCTGCGTCAGATCCCCGAGGTCAATGGTGCGATTGTCGTGATGGACCCGCACACGGGCCGCGTGTTCGCGATGGTCGGCGGTTTCTCCTATGACCAGTCCGAGTTCAACCGCGCCACCCAGGCGCTGCGGCAGCCGGGGTCCTCCTTCAAGCCCTTCGTCTATGCGACCGCGCTCGACAATGGTTACACCCCTTCCAGCATCGTGCTTGATGGTCCGATCTCCATCGACCAGGGTGGTGGCCTCGGTGTGTGGGAGCCTGAGAACTACGATGGCAAGCCCGCAGGCCCGCGCACGTTGCGCTTCGGCATCGAGCATTCCAAGAACCTGATGACAGTCAGGTTGGCGAAGGATGTCGGCATGCCGCTGGTGGCGGAGTATTCGCGGCGCTTCGGCGTCTACGATGACATGCTGCCTGTGCTTTCGATGGCACTCGGGGCTGGCGAGACCACCGTGATGCGGATGACCACGGCTTATGCCATGCTGGCGAATGGAGGGCGGCGGATCAAGCCGACCCTGATCGACCGCATCCAGGATCGCTGGGGCTCGACGATCTATCGGCATGATGAGCGCGTTTGCGAAGGCTGCGCCGTCGAAACCTGGAACAATCAACGTGAGCCACGCCTTGTTGACAACCGCGAGCAGGTTCTCGACCCTCTGACCGCCTACCAGATGACCTCGATGCTCGAAGGTGTCGTGCAGCGCGGCACGGCGACGGTGATCAAGGATGTCGGCAAGCGGCTCGCAGGCAAGACCGGAACGACGAACGAAGCCAAGGATGTGTGGTTCGTGGGATATTCGCCTGACCTGGCCGTCGGGGTCTATCTCGGCTTCGACAAGCCCAAATCGCTCGGCAACTCGGCAACCGCCGGTCAGTATGCCGCGCCCGTCTTCCGCGACTTCATGCGGGCCGCGCTGGCTGACAAGCCTGACACACCGTTCCGTGTGCCTGCCAACATCAAGCTGATTCCGGTCGATGCCCGCACAGGCATGCGGTCAAGCGGGGCCGGCAGTTTTCTGGAGGCCTTCAAGCCTGGCACCGCTCCGCCTGACAGCTATTCGATCATTGGCCTGTCTGGCGGCGATGGCCGCAGGGGCATCAATGTCAGTCCAGAGGCTGACCGCAATGTTGGATCGGGCACGGGCGGGCTTTACTGAACCCGGCTTTACAGTCTGGGCGATCAGACTTAAGTGAGCCCATGGCCGGATCGCGCGTGCGGTCCGGCCATCTCTTTTCATCGATCCCTTATCATGTCCTGCAAGGAAGAATTCCGTCCGCCATGCGTCCTGAAATCGAAGCGCTCGCCGAAAATGCCAAGCAGTCCATCGGACTGCTGAGGAGGCATCTTTGACTACGACACCGCGACAAAGCGACTTGCCGAGCTGAACGCTCAGGCCGAGGATTCCAACCTGTGGAATGATGCCGACCGTGCGCAGAAGGTGATGCGCGAGCGCACCTCTCTGGAGGACCAGATCAATGGCATCGGCAAGCTCGAACGCGATCTTGAGGATGCCAAGACGCTCATCGAACTTGGCGAAATGGAGGGTGACAAGGCCACTGTCACCGAAGGTGAGGAGGGCATTCGCGCGGTCCATGCCGAAGGTGCGCGCCGTCAGGTCGAGACACTGTTGTCCGGCGAAGCCGACGCCAACGACACCTATATCGAAATTCATCCGGGCGCTGGCGGCACGGAAAGCCAGGACTGGGCCGAAATGCTGGTGCGGATGTACACGCGCTGGGCCGAACGGCGGAAATTCAAGGTCGAATTGCTGGAAATCCAGGCTGGGGAGCAGGCTGGCATCAAGTCCGCGACCCTGCTGGTCAAGGGCCATAATGCCTACGGCTGGATGAAGACCGAATCGGGTGTTCATCGTCTCGTCCGGATCTCGCCCTTCGACTCCAATGCACGCAGGCAAACCAGCTTTGCCTCGGCTTGGGTCTATCCGGTGGTGGACGACCGGATTGTCATCGACATCAAGGAATCCGATTGCCGGATCGACACTTTCAGGGCGCAAGGCGCAGGCGGACAGCACATCAACACGACTGACTCGGCTGTGCGCATCACGCACCTGCCGACAGGCATCGTTGTCGGCTGTCAGCAGGAACGCTCACAGCACAAGAACCGCGCGACGGCCTGGGACATGCTGAGGGCCAGGCTCTATGAAGCGGAACTGCAAAGGCGCGAGGAAAAGGCCAACGCAGTCGCCGCGTCAAAGACCGATATCGGCTGGGGCCACCAGATCCGATCGTATGTGTTGCAGCCTTATCAGATGGTCAAGGATCTGCGCACGGGAGCCGTCTCGACAAGCCCCTCCGATGTGCTGGATGGCGGGCTTGATCCGTTCATGGAAGCATCGTTGGCGCAGCGCGTCTATGGCACAACGGTCGGTGATGTCAGCGACGTCGACTGACCGGTCGTCCGACAGTCTTCAGGTCTGCGCCAAGACTCAGTTCAGCGCCGGGAATCAGTTCTGCGCCAGGAATCGCTGCCCGGCCCGCAGGAAACGCTGGGGATCGACAGCTTCGCCATCAATGCGGGTTTCATAGTGCAGATGCGGCCCCGTTGAGCGCCCTGTCGAGCCGACCCGGCCGACAATCGTGCCGGCATCAACCTGCTGACCTTCTGCGACACTGATGTGCGAAAGATGCGCGAAACGCGACGTCAATGAATTCCCGTGGTCGATTTCCACCATGTTGCCATAGCCACCGCTGTATTCTGCCGTCACCACGCGGCCTGCGCCGCTGGCTCTCACAGGGGTGCCTTGCTCGGCGCGGAAATCAATGCCTGCGTGCATGGCCAGGGAGCGGGTGAAAGGATCAAGCCGATGTCCGAACGGACTGGTTTGCTCTGCATCCGGTCCCATCGGGCGATGCAGGGGCAGGGTGTTGACGACGCCACGAAGGCGCTCGACAGCCTGGATGCGAGGCTGGAGCCGCACCACCGCAGCCTCGAAAGGGCCGGTCTTCGGATCGAGCCGGACCGGGATGAAGGGGCCACCCTGGCCGGGGGTGCCTGAGCCTGCGGCCAGCCTGTCCGGGTCGAGCCCAACATCGGCAACGACGCTGCGGAGCGCGCCGTGAGCGCCGGATACGGTTGTTTCAAGCGTGTTGAGCGCTCTCAACTGTGCAGCGGACACGGAAGACAAACGTTTGTCGACGAGGCCGAGGCTGCTTTCGAGCTGCGGTGCGGCAGGAAACGCGCTTTGGTCCCAGCCTGCTGAAGCATGGCCCTTGCGATCACCATCACGTCCGCCTTCGCGGCGCAACCCTGGCATGTCCGGCACAGGAAGAGGCCGTGCCGACGGAGCAAAGCTGGAAATGCTGGACGTCATGTCCGCCTGAGCCGATGGCTGAGGCGTGATGGCAACCCTCGCAGCACGTGCGGAGCGACCGTTCGCCATCTGCTGGCTGTTCACGCTGTCCGCCAGTGCGGCCACAATGGCATGGCGGGTTTCAAGCTGCGACTGCCTGGTCACCAGTTCTGCAACCTTGGCCTCGACCCCATCCTGATCCACGAGCTGTTTGCTGGAGAGCTTGTCGATCTCGTTCTTCAAGGATGCGATGCGGTCCTCATAGACATATTGTCTCGCGGTTTCGCGCTTGACCATCTGGGAGGCAAAGCTGTCCTTGGACAGCAGGATCCATGTTGCTCCGGCGCTCCAGCCGGTCAGGATCGTTGCTGAAAACAGGCCGACAACAATTGTCGAACGGCGCAGGGTCACCAAACCGGTGTCGTATCTTGAAGAAGGCGGTACTTTTGCCACGCGAGTCACCACAACCATTACGGGTATGATGATTACGCATGATTAGGGTTAATCAACTGCAAACGTGGACGGAATTGATTGCCGCACGCCTGGAAAAAACGCACGGCAACCGTTTGCCCCGGTCAAAGAGGATGGGACGCGTCAGAGCATTGCGCACAAAAGCATGCCCTCGCGAAGGCGAGGGTGGGTAGTGTTTTTGCGCAAGAGCAATGCCCTGAGAGATGATGGTCTAGAGTTTCTGCGCAGCGGCCAGGACTTCCTCGGCATGTCCGTCGACCTTGACCTTGTTCCAGATCGCGGCAACCTTGCCAGCCTTGTCGATCAGGACAGTGGTCCGTTCAATGCCCATGTACTTCTTGCCGTACATGCTTTTTTCGACCCACACGCCATAGGCTTCCAGCATCGACTTCTCCTCATCCGATGCGAGTGCGAAAGAGAGATCGTATTTCTTCTTGAACTTGTCATGGCTGCTGACGCTGTCTGCGGAGACACCGATGATATGCGTGTCGGCAGCCGCGAATGCGCTGCGCAGGCCGTTGAAGGCAATCGCTTCCTTGGTGCATCCGCTTGTGTCGTCCTTTGGGTAGAAATACAGACAGACATTCTTGCCGGGCAGGCCGCTCAATGACACGGAGCCACCGCCATCGGTGGGAAGTGAGAATGCGGGGGCTGCATCACCAATGTTCAAAGGCATGATGCCTTCCTTTCGTCGGGTTTGTATTGCTTCACGTGATGTGGCCAGGGATATGGCCTGGAAACTCCCATTGGACTTCCAACCAGAGCGTCCGCTGTTTTGCCTGGGCATGTTTCCGCGGGAATGAGCTATGATCTACAACATGCTGCGGAAAAATGGGAACCTGTTTCCTGCGCATGCGTTTGAAATGTAGAGCTGTTGTCATCCTTTGCTATGGTGGCATGATCTGGAATGTAACGTGATGTGAGCGAACCTCGATAGATCCCACGCGGCGCGCCGCACGTTGTTTTTCTGCCCATGGATGCCATGATTGACTCCTGAACCTGCCCAGGACCACCAGATCGACACGACGCTCCCGCCAAACAAGGTGCCGCGCCGTCGCAAGCGCGACAGGATAGGCTTTGTGGCGGGTCTTCTTACGGCTGGATGCATCATCATTGCAGTGCTTGGCGTTGCAGTTGCGAGCCTGTTCGTGTCGGGGGTGATTCCGCTCACAGGACTTCAGCACTATGTTGCGGCGGACCTTCAAAAAAGACTTGGATCCGGCTGGGTCGTCTCTGCCAGCAAGGCCGCCATCCTGCGTATTGACGGTGTACCGGTGCTGCAGATCAAGGATGCCCAGTTCGAGCATGCGTCCGGCCTCAGATTGCGCGCCCCTGAAGCGGATGTGAAATATGATCCCTGGTCGATCCTGAGCGGCGATGTCAGGGTACGGTCCATCGACATTCACCGCGTCAACCTGCGTCTGAAGGTCGACGCAGGCGGCGCGCTCACCCTCGAAACCGGTGACAGCACCGTCGCCATTCCGACTGCCGGGCCAGATGTGCCGCAATCAGTGGTGGAACAGGCGGCTGACATCCTGTCCGGTCTTCTGGACGATGACAGCTTGATGCCGGGCCTCGACCGGTTTTCGCTCACAGAATCACGGTTGATCCTCGCGGCTCCCGATGGAACCGAGCGTGTCGGCCTGGAAAATGTGTCAGTTCGGCTTTCGCGTGCCTCCACAGGCCGCAGCTTGCGGCTCTCCGGGAATTCACCTACTGGCGCAAAAGACATTCTTGTCTCCAGCCGCCGTCTCGATGACGGTGAGAAACGGATTGACGTCAGCATCAATGCCTTTCGCCTCGACAGTTTTGAGCGGTTGCTGATGGGGCCATCCTCGTTGCTGACAGATGGGTTCCCGATGCAGGGGTCCATGGTCCTGAGCGGGTCCGCCGGAGTTGCAAGACGTCTGACTGGATCTGTCGTGATCGGAGCGGGCAGTGTCCGGTCTCCCGATGCTGGTGGCCCAGCCCTCAAGCTCGACAGCATCACCGCCAACTTTGACAGTGATGCCTCGCTGAGCCGTGCCGAGGTCAAGGACATCCTGATCAGGAGCGGCCAGACGTCCTTGCGTCTCGAGGCCAGTCTGGATCGCGGCTTGTCGCAGGGGTGGGCGCTGTCTGGATCAGCAACCGGGCAATTGGCCGGTGATGGAACCGACCCCGTCCAGACGCTCACGGATGCAAGGCTGCGTATCGAAGGCAATGGCCTTGACAGGGCTGAACTCAAATCCCTCACGATTGCCGGCCCGGATATGAACCTCAGTGCCAGCGGTCGCGCGGTGATGACCCTTGATGGGCCGGAGGTCGCGATTCGCCTTGAGGCCCGAACATCACAGGCGAGAGCTGTTCTTGCCACGTGGCCAGCCATGATTTCACCTGTGATTCGGGCGCTTCTGGTGGAGCGCGTGGAAACAGGCGAAATCGAAAATCTGTCGCTGGCGCTCGACTTCAACGCTGCAGCCTTGCGCGCGGCGCGCAATGGCGATCCGACGCCCGACGACGCCTTGCGGGTGGATGTTTCCGGCAAGAACGTGCGTTTTGTGATCGGGGAAGGGATTCCGAAACTGGACGATGTCGCACTCACGGCCACCGGCACGGGCCGTACCCTGTCCGTGCAGGCCAGCGCGGCAAGGCTGGATGTTGCGCCGGGCCGTGCCCTTGTTCTCAGCGACGGCACTTTCGCCATTGCTGACACATGGTCGCCGCGTCCCACGGGCCGTTCGTCCTTTCGGGTCACAGGCGGAGTGGACACGCTAGCGGCGCTGCTCGCGCTTCCACCCTTTCGTGATGTCGCACCCGCACAGATTGATCCTGACAGCATCAAGGGCAGGATTGATCTGCGCACGACCGTGTCGTTACCGCTCGTTGACGGCATCAAGGCATCCGATGTCCTTGTGCAGGCTGTCGGTACGATGACGGGCCTGGCATCGGACGATCTGCTTGGCGATGAAAAACTCGAGAACGGCACACTTGCTGCCAATTATGACCGGGGAGTTTTGTCCTTGCGGGGAGACGCGCGCCTTTCAGGGGTGCCGGCACAGATCGATGTGCGGCAGGATGCACGCGGCGTCGGCGAAGCTGTCGTCAACACCTCTCTGGACCAGGCGCAGCGCCAGAAACGCGGCCTCGGCTTCAACAACACCGTGACGGGCACATTGCCGATCAGGATCGTCAAACAGCTTGGCCGCAAGCCTGATGCGCCGTTGCGGTTTGACCTTGACTTGACCCGCGTGGCCATAGACGGGCTGCTCCCTGGCTGGACAAAGCCGTCCGGGCGCCCCGGCAAGTTGAGTTTCAGTATCAGTGATCCCGATGTTGACGGGCCGGACCTCAATGACATTGTCCTGGACGCATCGCCCGTGCAGGTGCGAGGCAAGCTGTCATTGTCCAGCAAGGGCACGCTGGACAGCGCCTCCTTCAGCCAGTTCAGGCTGTCTGCAGGCGATGACATGCGCGTCGAGATCAAGCGTGATGGTGCCGTCAACAAGGTCACCGTGCGTGGCCAGGTCGCAGACATGCGGCCATTCCTCAAGCCATTCACAGGTTCCGGGCCGCCTGCAAGACCGTCCGACCAGCCGCCCGATCTTGATCTTGATCTTTCAATCCCCATTCTCACAGGCTTCAACAACGAGGCTGTCGGCAATGCGGTTCTCAAGCTGTCCGTGCGCGGCAAGGATGTACGTCAGTTTGATTTTGCCGGTAGAATCGGGCGGGCTGCCGTCACCGTCCAGCAGACGCGCGATGGCGATGGCAAGCGCGTGCGTCTTGCAGCGGAGGATGGCGGAGCCTTTCTGAGGTTCGTCGATCTTTATCGGCGGGCCTATGGCGGCGAGTTGAACATCGATGCACGCCCGGGCGCTGACAGCGTTTCAGGGGACATCGTGTTCAGCGGTTTCAGGGTGCGGGGCGAGCCTGCTCTGCGCCGCGTGCTGGGCGAACAGCTTGCGCCTCAAGGAACTGACGGCACGAGGGCGGGGCGCAGCCGCGAAGCTGGCAATGATGTGGCTTTCACACGTTTAAAGGGCAGTTTTGTCAGGACGCCGACCCGTTTTGAGCTGCGCGATGGTGTGATCTGGGGCAACGAAATCGGCATCTCGGGCCAGGGATCGGTCGATTATGCCCGTGATCGCGTCGATATTGCCGGAACCTTCGTGCCCGGTTTCGGGCTCAACAATGCGTTCGCGCAGGTGCCGATCCTGGGGCCATTGCTGGGCGGAGGGCAATATGAAGGTCTGTTCGCGGTCAATTTCAGGGTTGCAGGTTCGGTCAATTCCCCGAGCATGAGTATCAATCCGCTGTCTGCGATCGCGCCCGGAATCTTGCGCAAGTTCATCGATCCGCTTGGTGGTGCGGTGCAGGGCGGCAACGTGGCGCCGCGTAGCATGGCTCCATAAGGCATTGCACACAAAACCGGTGCTGCCATTCAGCCCCATGCTCCAGATGGTTGCGCGCCTTGGCGCAATCGCGTAACGCGTCGGCCATGGCCCAGCACGACACAATCCTGATCATCGATTTCGGCTCGCAAGTCACGCAGTTGATCGCGCGCAGGGTGCGTGAAACAGGTGTCTATTGCGAAATTCATCCGTTTCAGTTGGCTGAAGCCGCGTTTCACAGGCTCGAGCCCAAGGCTGTTATCTTTTCCGGCGGGCCTGCTTCCGTTGCCGAGGTCGGCAGCCCACGTGCGCCACAGGCGATCTTCGATTCCGGCCTGCCGATCCTGGCGATCTGCTATGGCCAGCAGACCACGGCCATCCAGCTTGGTGGCGACGTGGAGGGCGGGCATGCTGCCGAATTTGGCCGGGCCGATGTCGAGATCGTGGCACCGAGTGCGCTGTTCGAAGGTGTGTGGCAGACTGGCCGGAGCTATCCTGTCTGGATGAGTCATGGCGACCGGGTGACGCGCCTGCCAGCGGGATTCACGGTCAAGGCAACATCGGAAAACGCGCCGTTTGCTGTTGCCAGCGATGAGGAACGGCGGATTTTCACCACCATGTTCCACCCCGAAGTGGTGCATACGCCTGATGGCGCGGCGCTGATCCGCAATTTCGTGACGAGGATTGCAAAAGCCAGGACCGACTGGTCAATGGCGGCTTACCGCGACGAGATGATCGCGAAAATCCGGGCTCAGGTCGGCGGTGGAAAGGTCATCTGCGGACTGTCCGGCGGTGTCGATTCTGCTGTTGCGGCTGTGCTCATCCACGAAGCCATCGGCGACCAGCTCACCTGCGTGTTCGTCGATCACGGCCTGATGCGCCATGCTGAGGCTGAGGAGGTCGTCTCCCTGTTCAGAGGCCATTACAACATCCCGCTCGTACATGTGGACGCCGCCGAGCTGTTCATCGGAGAATTGCAGGCATGCGGGCCTGACCCGGAAGCCAAGCGCAAGACCATCGGCAGGTTGTTCATCGATGTGTTCGAGGCCGAAGCCAGGAAAATCGCCGGGAAAGATGGCAAGCCAGCGGAATTTCTCGCGCAAGGCACGCTTTATCCTGATGTGATCGAGAGCGTGTCGTTCACTGGCGGCCCGTCCGTGACCATCAAGAGCCACCACAATGTCGGAGGGCTGCCGGCCCGCATGAACATGAAGCTGGTCGAGCCTTTGCGCGAGCTGTTCAAGGACGAGGTGAGGGCGCTTGGCCGCGAGCTAGGCCTGCCTGATGCGTTCGTGGGGCGGCATCCGTTCCCCGGTCCGGGTCTTTCCATCCGCTGCCCCGGCGAAATCACGGCCGAGAAGCTCGATATCCTGCGCAAGGCTGATGCGGTCTATCTCGACGAAATCCGCAAGGCCGGATTGTATGACGTGATCTGGCAGGCTTTTGCCGTGCTGCTGCCAGTGCGCAGTGTGGGCGTGATGGGCGATCACCGCACCTATGACCATGTGCTAGCCCTGCGCGCTGTGACATCCGTGGACGGCATGACGGCGGACTTCTATCCGTTCGAGATGAGCTTCCTTGGTCGGGTGGCCACCCGCATCATCAACGAGGTCAAGGGCATCAATCGCGTGACCTATGACATTACGAGCAAGCCGCCGGGCACAATCGAGTGGGAGTGAGCCACTCTGGACAGGGCCTTAAATATCCAGATCAACCCAGATGGCAGCGTGGTCAGAGGCTGCGTGCTCAGGCTTTTCCATCGTTGGATAGACCGGCCATTTCGGTTTCCTGGTGCCGGACCAGACGCCTGTGCGGAACAGCCCGCCGGCAGTGGCTTTCGCCATGAGGGCAGGGGACATCAGCACATAGTCGATCTTGTTGGTCGGGCCCGCAGTCGAACCGAAAGTGCCCGGAAAACCGCCATCTTCAAAGCCTGACAGCGAGGAAACATCCGTGAGATCGGTGTTGTCCAGCAAGGGTGCAAGCGGAGCGCTGCCTGGAAAATCGTTGAGGTCGCCAACCACGGCAACAAGTGCTTCGCCGCGTGCGGTGAGTTCGTTGTAAATGTCGGCCGTGCGCGCGGACTGCGCCAACCTGCGGGCATTCGAGGTTGCGGGGTCGCCGAAGCCTTTGCTCTTGTAGTGGTTCGGCAGCACCCAGAGGCGCGCCCCACGCGGTGTCGTGACCAGATATTCAGGGCAGTCGCGCGAGAAAACCGGTGTGCCGCTCGCAAGCCGGTCATCCACATGGCTGCGCATGTCGCTGATCGGAAAGCCTTTTCCGGTCATCAGCGCAACATCGATGCCCCGCTCGTCATTGCCATCGATCAACATCACGTGGTTGTAGGGCACGCCGCCTGCCACGGGCAGAAGCTCCTTGCTGAAATGCTCCAGCACAGGCCTGCTTTCCGCTTCGACCACGGCCAGAACGTCAGCTTTCACATCAACGATGACCTGCGCCGTGTTGCGGATGGCGCGCTCGTTGACGGGTTCGGTGCGCAGTTCCAGCCAGCCGATCCAGTCATTGCGCCCATCAGCCTCGATCTCGATGCCGCCGGTGCGCGGCCGCTTGACGAGTTTGCCACAGTTCTGGCGGAGCAGCACGAAAGGCCCTGTGTCTGATTTCGCCAGCCCAAGCGTGGTCAGCAATTGCATCAGCCGCGTCTTGTCGGCAGCGCTGTAGGCGGGCTGGGCGAGGATCGCGTTGGTCTGTGCGAACCGCTCGAGTATGCTGCGGCCATCGCTCCAGTTCTCCTGGTTCATGGCCTTGGGGCGATCAAACAGGTTCTCGACGTTGAAGGCAGCAAGGCGCATGGCGTTCGCTCCAACTTTGACACATGCAAGCTGGCCAGTGGTCTGGCTATGCACCCCTGCGGATGGTCTCGCCAGATCGTAACACGGGCATGACAATTGAATACTGACGTAACGTCATATGCTGGATTTGTCAATTGCCCGAAACAATCACCTCGACCACCTGATCCTGACCCTTGATCTCGATGCGGTCATAGATCGCGCCGCCGCTTGGCAGACTTTCACGTGGTTCATACCAGGTCACACGGGTGGAGACGTACCAGCTTCCGGGCTTGACGTTCTCGAAC
>JANMHN010000033.1:0-9509 GCA_031375185.1 Allobosea sp.
TCGGCAAAGTCCTGCGGCTCCGCTGCGGCCTTGTCCATCAGGCTGCCTGCGCCGCTGGAATCAAGCGTCTCGACAGCGGCACCGCGCGCCATGGCGGCGATGCCGTCGCGGCGCGCCGGGTCGCACACGATCATCGCAGGCCCCGCATCACCGATGAAATAGTCGAGCTCCGCCAGTGTGTAGGCACTGTTGAGCGGCAGGAAGACGGCTCCGGCCCGCACGCAGGCCAGATAGAGCATCAGCATGCCGGCGCTTTTCTCGACCTGTACCGCGACCCTGTCGCCTCGCTTGACGCCACGGGCCAGCAGCACATGAGCGATGCGCGACGACAGATGAAGCACATCGCCATAGTTGATCACGCCATCTGCCGGATGGATGATGAAAGGACGTGTCACATCGGACATTCTGGCCCGCATGATATCGAACAGATGGTTTGCCATTTCGGTCACGCTGCTGGTTGAATTTCGGCTGATTGAGGTCATGCGCCGCGTAGGCCATTGCCAAACGCACGTCAAATCCCGGGCATGGAGCCTGTGTGCAAGCTGCCCAGGATGCCGTGTGCTGCACGATGCCACTTGCCAAGTCGGCAAAGCCGGGTAGGTGTTGGAGATGAAGTCAGGCGCAAGTCCGGGCGCATCGGGGAGATAGACATGTTCACAAGACGCCATGCCGCGTGCATGATCGGAGCCACTGCCGCAGCGCTGATGATGCCGGCGCTCGCCGCCGCCCAGACTTACCCGCAGCGCCCCATCACCTTCATCGTTCCCTTCGCGGCCGGCGGCGGCACAGATGCCTTTGCAAGGCCGCTGGCAGCCCAGATCGAGAACCAGATCGGCCAGCGCATCATCATCGAGAACAGGGCCGGCGCAGGCGGCACCACAGGCGCTTCGGCGGCGGCAAAGGCCACGCCAGATGGCTACACGTTCTTCATTGGCGCGGCGCACCATGCGATTGCTCCGGCGCTCTATCCTAAGCTCGACTACAACATCGAGACTGACCTGATCCCCATCGGCCTTGTCGCCACCCCGCCGCAGGTCATCGTGGTGCATCCCGGCAAGGTGCAGGCCAAAACACTTGGCGAATTGATCACCTTCCTCAAGGCCAATCCCGGCAAGCTGAATTATGGCTCGGCTGGCAATGGCACCACGCATCACCTCACCGGCGAACTGTTCAAACTCGAAACAAAGACGGACCTTGTCCATGTGCCCTATCGCGGCGCTGGCCCCGCGCTGGCCGACCTGATCGCTGGCCAGATCGACGTGATGTTCGACGGGCTGGGCTCATCCGCCGCGCAGATCCAGGGCGGCTCGTTGCGTGCCCTCGCCGTCGCTTCGCCGAAGCGCTCCCCCGCCATCCCGGATGTGCCGACAACCGCCGAAGCCGGTCTCGCAGGCTTCGAGGTCGCCACCTGGTATGCCATGTGGGCACCAAAGGGCACCCCGCCGGAGATCGTGGCCAGGATGCAGGCGGAGTTGCGCGCTGCGCTCACCTCCCAGCCGATCAAGGACGCCTGGGGCCGCAATGGATCTGATATCCCGGCCATGTCGCCTGCGGAGTTCGCCAGGTTCCTCACATCCGAAATCGCCCGCTGGGGCAAGGTGGTGACGGAAGCAAAGGTGGGGCTGTAACCCGCGGCTGAAAGCCAACGTCGTCATTGCGAGCGCAGCGAAGCAATCCAGGCAACATGCGCCACAAGGATGGATTGCTTCGCTACGCTCGCAATGACAGGCTTGGCATGCCTTGTGCTGCAGCCTTGAGCAGCATCTGATATCCGTTGCCTGCAAAGGCCTGCCTGTCCCATGCACCCAACTCCGCCCCCGATTGAAGTCCGACCCTTGATTGAAGCCAGGTCCATCACCAAACGCTTCGGGGCGCTGGTGGCGAACGACCATGTCGATCTCACAGTCAACGAGGGCGAGATCCATGCGCTGCTCGGCGAGAACGGGGCCGGCAAGTCCACGCTGGTGAAAATCCTCTACGGGCTGCTGCAGCCCTCTGAGGGGAAACTTGTCTGGCGCGGCGAAGCGGTCACGCTGCGCAATCCGGGCCATGCCCGCCAGCTCGGCATCGGCATGGTGTTCCAGCATTTTTCCCTGTTCGACGCACTGACGGTAGCCGAGAATGTGGCGCTGGCGCTGGATGGCAACGAAGCCGTCCCCGCGGTCGCCGCGCGTCTGGCAGATGTTTCGGGCGCTTACGGGCTGCCCCTCGATCCCGCACGCGAGGTCTGGCGGCTGTCGGTCGGCGAGCGCCAACGCATCGAGATCGTGCGCTGCCTGATGCAGAGCCCGCAATTGCTGATCCTGGATGAACCGACATCCGTGTTGACACCGCAGGAAACCGAAGGACTGTTCGAAACGCTTGCGCGCATCCGGGCGGAAGGCTGCTCGATCCTCTACATTTCGCACAAGCTGGATGAGGTGCGCCGCATCTGCGAACGCGCCACCATCCTGCGTCATGGCAAGGTCATCGCCACCTGCGACCCGCGCCAGGAGAGCGCCGCCTCGCTGGCGCAGATGATGGTGGGGTCCAAGGTCACGCCAGCGCGCCATGACCCGGTCAGGGCTGCAGGCCCGGTCCGCCTCACGGTCACGGACCTGTCGCTGCCATCGCAAGACCCTCACGGCACAAGCCTGAAAGGCATCAGCCTTGATGTGCGGGCCGGTGAAGTCCTCGGCATTGCAGGTGTAGCCGGCAACGGCCAGGACGAGTTGTTTGCCGCACTCTCCGGCGAGGTGGTTGTGCCGATGGCGGCGGCCATCACCATTGACGGTGTGCCTGCCGGACACAGCGGCATCACTTTCAGGCGGCGGATGGGCGCGGCATTCGTGCCCGAAGAGCGCCTTGGCCACGCAGCCGCCCCCCGTCTGACGCTGTCCGAAAATGCACTCGCGGCAGGCCACGCCACCAACGGATTTGTCAGGCATGGCTTTGTCGACAAGGGCGCAACGCTTGGCTGGGTCAGCCAGGTGGTCAAGGCTTTCGATGTGCGCAAAGGCCCCGCCGACCCCGAGGCCAGGGCCTTGTCCGGCGGCAATCTGCAGAAATTCGTGGTTGGTCGTGAAATCCTGCGCAAACCCGGTCTGCTTGTCGTGTCACAACCGACGTGGGGAGTTGATGCGGGCGCTACATCCTTGATCAGGCAAGCGCTGATCGACCTCGCGCGCGGCGGAGCGGCAGTGCTCGTCATCAGCCAGGATCTCGATGAGCTGTTCGACATCGCGGACCGTATCTGTGTGATGTTCCATGGAGAACTCTCCCCCGCGCAGGAAGCCGGGGGTCTGAAGCGTGAAGCGCTTGGCCTTCTGATGGGCGGCACAGGCTTTGGTGCAGGCGCGAAAGCTCTGGCGGAGCGTGCAGCATGATCCGTCTTGTATTGGAAAAACGCGAGGACGGCACGCGCTGGATGAGCCTTCTGTCACCTCTCATCGCGGTCGCGCTGACCTTGGTGTCGGGCGCGCTGATGTTCGCGGCGATGGGGATCGACCCCGGAAAAGCCCTCGGCGTCTATTTCCTGTCGCCATTGTCCGACAGCTGGGCCTTGCAGGAACTCGCCGTGAAAGCGACGCCGTTGGTGCTGATCTCGGTCGGCCTGTCGCTGTGTTACCTCTCGAACAACTGGAACATTGGCGCGGAAGGCCAGTTCGTGGTGGGCGCTATCTGCGGAAGCTGGGTGGCGCTCGCCAGCCACGGAACGGTGGCCGGGACACCTTATGCCAGCATGATTTTTCCGGTCATGATGCTGGCGGGCATGCTCGGCGGCGCAGCCTTCGCAGCTATCCCTGCCATCCTCAAGACGCGGTTTTCCGCCAGCGAAATCCTGACAAGCCTGATGCTGGTCTATGTGGCTGAGCTTCTGCTCGACTGGCTGGTGCGCGGGCCATGGCGCGATCCAAAGGGTTTCAATTTTCCTCAGACGGTGATGTTCGGCCCTGAAGCGCAGGCGTTTCGCCTGATGGGCGATGGCCGTGTCAACATCGGTTCGGTCATCGCCGTCATCGTCGTTGCGATGGCGGCGCTGCTGCTGGCACGTTCCCTCAAGGGCTTTGAAATCCGGCTGGTCGGCGAGGCTCCTCGGGCGGCACGCTTTGCAGGCTTTGACGACAAGCGGCTGACATGGGCCGTCTTCGCCATGTCCGGCGCACTTGCTGGGCTGGCCGGCATCATCGAGGTGTCCGGCACGATGGGTCAGTTGCAGCCGTCGATCTCGCCGGGCTACGGCTTCACCGCCATCATCGTCGCCTTTCTGGGGCGACTGAACCCAATCGGCTGCCTGATTGCGGGCGTGTTCCTCGCCATTACCTTCATCGGCGGCGAAAATGCGCAGATCGCTTTGCGGTTGCCGCTGGACGTGACGCGGGTTTTCCAGGGCATGCTGCTGTTTTATGTGCTCGCCTGCGATGCCTTGTTGAACTGGCGTGTCACCTTCCTTGGCCGCAAGGGTGCAGCGGCATGACGATGTTCGAGGCCGTGCTGCTCACCATCGTCACCGCCGCCACCCCTTTGCTCATAGCGTCCATCGGGCAACTGGTGGTGGAGCGCTCCGGGGTGCTCAACCTGGGGATGGAAGGCATGATGATCATGGGCGCGGCCTCGGGTTTCGCGGTTGCCATCCTGACAGGCAGCAGCTGGATCGGGATCACGGCAGCCATCGCCTCCGGCATGGCAATGTCGCTGGTCTTCGCCGCCCTCACGCTGGGCCTGGCTGCTAATCAGGTCGCATCCGGCCTTGCGCTTAGCATTTTCGGCCTTGGCCTGTCCGGCGTCATCGGCGCGCCATTCATCGGTGCCAGACGTGACGCCATGCCGAAACTTGATGTGCCACTGCTGAGCGAGTTGCCGCTGATCGGCAAACTTGTGTTCGGGCATGATCCGTTCGTCTATGCCTCTTTCGCCCTGGTCATCGGCGCATGGTGGTTCCTGACTCGCACCAGGCCAGGCCTTGTGCTGCGCGCCTGCGGCGAGAACCATGTCTCGGCACACGCGCTGGGTTATCACGTGCTGCGCATCAGGCTCCTTGCGATCCTGTTCGGCGGAGCCTGTGCCGGGTTGGCGGGCGCTTATCTCAGCCTTGTCTATACGCCGTTCTGGTCACCGGGCATGACAGCGGGGCGGGGCTGGATCGCACTTGCCATTGTCGTCTTCGCCACGTGGCAACCATGGCGGGCCGTGGCGGGCGCCTATATTTTCGGCGGCATCACCATCCTGCAACTGCATGCGCAGGGCTTTGGTATCCGCATCCCCTCGCAGTTCCTGGCGGCCCTGCCCTATCTCGTGACGATCACGGCTCTCGTCATCATCATGAGCCGCCGCGATGGCCAGCAGACCGCGCCCGGATCGCTCGGAAAGCCATTTGTGCCGGACAGGTGATCATCGCAGGTCGCAGGACAGGTAGCGCACGACCTTGCCTTTGCCGGCCAGGACCGCCCGGCCCACTTCGGAAAATCCGAGCGCCGCATGAAACGCGTCGGATGCCGGGTTGGGCGGGTCGGAATTGACCTCGCACACCACGCGCGTCTGCCCGGCAGCCCTGACTGTATCGAACAGGTCGGCGTAGAGCATCCTTGCCAGCCCCTTGCCGCGATGGGCCGGCGAAACCACCACGCGGTCGACATAGACAAATCGCGCGAAACGATCCCGGAACCAGCGGAAATTCTCACTGCCATAATCCGCGCGTTCGTCGACGGCGATCAGGAACGCAGTGTGCCCCGCACTCCAGCGCGCGTGGAACGCCTCGCTGACCAGATGCGCAAAGGAGACCTCGTCCTGCCACGACAGTTCGGTGGCATGGGCATTGTTCAAGGCCAGCGCTTCGGCCAGCATGTGATCGGACATGGGAAGCATCGCCGCTCTCTACACCACCTCATGCGGCCTGAATCAACCTTTCAGATCGTCAGCGCAAGTGGCTGATCCTGAACACCAAATGCCCGCAATGGATGCTGGTTCTGCCTTCACGCATCCTGTCAGTTGAGGCGTGGGGGCGGCATGTCAGGAAAGCCGCCAGGCCCGCTGATCCCCGGAATCTGGATGCTGTCGAGCTGGCGTTGAATAGCCGCAGGGTCAAGCACGACATCATCGCTGAGCCAATATGTGACCGTTTGCGGAAAGAAAATCACGATTGCGACCAGCATCAGTTGCAGGATGATCCACGGCACTGCTCCCCAATAGATGTCGGAACTGCTGATGGCAGGCGGCGCAATCCCCCGGAGATAGAACAACGCGAACCCAAAGGGCGGGTGCATGAACGATGTCTGCAGGTTGACGCAGATCAAGACTGCAAACCACACCAGATTGATGTCGAGCGCCTTCGCGACCGGAACCAGCAGGGGCACGACAATGAAAGCAATCTCGAAGAAATCGAGGAAGAATGCCACGAAAAACAGGAAGATGTTGACGACCACGAGAAAGCCTGTCTGGCCGCCCGGAAGAGCCGTCAAGATGTCTTTGATCCATTTCGATCCGTCAACGCCGTGGAAAACGAGACTGAATATCGTTGCGCCGATCAGGATGAAAACAACCATGGCGGTTATGCGCATGGTGCCGTCCATGGCCTGCCAGATCAGCAGCTTTGTCAGCCTTCCGTTCATCCATGTCAGGATGAGGGAGCCGACCGCCCCCATCGCCCCGGCCTCGGTCGGGGTCGCCAGCCCCATGAAGATGGTGCCCAGAACGAGAAAGATGAGGATGAGCGAAGGGATCATCCCCTTCAACACCTTGTAGACAAGCGGCCAGCCGTGCAGCGTACGCGCCTCTGGCGGCAGCGGCGGCATGTACGACGGACGGACGATCGACACGGCAAAGATGAAAAGCACGAAGATCGCGACCTGCAGGATCGATGGACCGATCGCTCCAAGATAAAGATCACCGACCGAGATGCCCATCTGGTCTGCGAGGACCACAAGCACAAGCGATGGTGGAATCAACTGCGTGATGGTGCCTGATGCCGCGATGACACCGGTGGCGAGGCGATGGTTGTAGCCATACCGCATCATCACCGGCAGCGAAATCATGCCCATGGCAATGACTGAAGCTGCCACCGTCCCTGTGATGGCCCCAAGGACCGCGCCGACAAGAATGACGGCATACGCAAGACCGCCAGGCACAGATCCGAAAAGCTGCCCCGTGCCGTCAAGCAGGTCTTCAGCCAGCCCTGATTTCTCCAGCACCACGCCCATGAAGGTGAAAAAGGGAATGGCAAGAAGGAGATCATTCGACATGATGCCGAAAATTCGGAAAGGCAGCGCCTGCATGAAGGCGAAGGTGAAATAGCCTGTTTCAATCGCGATGACGCTGAACGTCAGACCCAGTGCCGCAAGCGAGAAGGCGACTGGAAAACCGAGCATCATGAAGATGACCAGGCCAACGAACATCAGCGGCGCAAGGACGCCATGGGACAGCAGCATCAATCAGACTTTCTCTCAAGGGCGGGAGCGCCGCGCGGGATTACTGCAGCGGCTTTTCGTAACGAGAATCGAGCTTGATAAGCCCCCTGAGCGCCGCAACGCGCTTGATGGTTTCGGATATGCCCTGCAAAAGCAGAAGAAAAAACCCGAGCGGCAACAACAGCTTGACCGGCCACCTTAACAATCCGCCGGCACTGGTCGACATTTCGCCCGACCTGTAGGCATCGATGAAGAAAGGCCAGGACAGCCAAAGCATGACGAAAATGACTGGGAAGAAGAAGAAGATGAAACCGAACAGGTCGATCCACAAACGTCCGCGATCGCCAACCGACATGTAGACGACGTCAACCCGCACATGTTCGTTGAGCTTCAATGTGTAGGCTGCTCCGAGCAGGAACATCGCCGAGAACATGTACCACTGAATCTCGAGCCAGCCATTCGAACTCATGCTGAGCATATAACGGATCGTGGCATTTCCGGCGCTGATCACGCAGGCAATCAATACAGCCCAAGCGGCTATAATGCCAAACATCCGGTTTAACCCGTCAATGCGGCCAGATAACGCAAGCAAACCAGACATGGCATAGCCTTAGGAAATTTGAAAAGTGGTCTGGAGGAAACAACTTCGTGTCCCGCCGTGATGCGGGACACGAAGTTCATATCAGACAGCGTTCGATTTGACGTCGCATCACGCGCGGCTGCGGGCCCGGATCATGAAGCTGTCGAACGAGAAATCGCCGAGCTGGTTGTAAAGGTAGAAGTCATTGCGGAACACGACCGCCGCATCGTAGATTTTCTTGAAATCGGCATTCCGGCCGCTGATCTCGGTGTAGGTCTCATTGGCCGCCTTGAAGGCAGCCTCCATCACGTCAGGCGGGAAGGCTCTCAGCTGTGTGCCGCTGGACAAAAGACGCTTGAGCGCTGCCGGATTGCGCGCGTCGTACTTCGCGGTCATCTCGGTGTTGGCGAAGGCAGAGGCCCCGCGCAGGATCGCTTGGTAGCTCTTCGGCAATTCGGCCCACTTGGCGCTGTTGATGCAGGTGTGCAGGACAGCTCCGCCTTCCCACCACCCAGGATAGTACAGGAAGCGGGCGACCTTGTTGAACCCGAGCTTCTCATCGTCATAGGCCCCGACCCATTCTGCGGCATCGATCGTGCCGCGTTCGAGAGCCGGATAGATGTCGCCACCCGCAATCTGCTGCGCCACGACACCGAGCTTGGAAATGACCACGCCGCCCGAACCGCCAATGCGCATTTTGACGCCCTTGAGGTCTTCGACCGACTTGATTTCCTTGCGCCACCAGCCGCCCATCTGCGTGCCGGTGTTGCCGCCCTCGAAAGCCACGATGTTGTGCTTGCCAAGAAAATCATTGAGCAGCTTTTCGCCGCCGCCATCGATCATCCACGCATCCTGCGCCCGCTTTGACATCAGGAAAGGCACGGCCGTCGCCAGGCCAAAGGCTGGATCCTTGCCAAAGTTGTAATAGACCGCCGTATTGGCCATCTCGACAGTGCCGTTGGACACAGCATCAACCGATTGCAGGCCACCCACGATTTCGCCTGCACCAAAGGGCTGGATCTCGAAACGGCCGTCCGTCATTTCCTTGACGTACTTCGCGATTGTTTCGGACGCACCGAAGATCGTGTCGAGCGACTTCGGAAAGCCCGATGTCAGGCGCCACTTGAGCGTTGGCTGCGACTGGGCAACGGCGGGCATTGCGACTGCGGTTGCGGCACCGGCAACAGCCGCGCCCTTCAAAAACTGACGACGCTTCATACGAGCGTTCCCTCCCCTGTTGAATGTGCAGTCTGTCATGAAAGCCTGACATGCACGTCATGTAATTCGCGCATGTCACGGTTTCGTCAAGATATGTAAAGCAATTTTTTTGCTGCAAATCACGTATAGAATTTGTATAAATTAATATACATTTAGACGATGTTATTTATGGCAAGCAGTATCAACCCGAACCACGAGTAACAGACGAATTGTTTGATGCATGTACCCTTGTTTGTTTGCAATTGACGAATTGTACAAATAAAACACGTACGAAGTCTCGGATCTTCATGCACGACGCGCCATTCAACTGTTTCTCGAATTTATCTCCA
>JANMHN010000081.1:0-3575 GCA_031375185.1 Allobosea sp.
GACATTCACGATCGCGCCTCGACCCTGCTCTAGCATGTACGGCAGCACGGAACGACACCCCCACAGCGTCGGAAACAGCGAGCGCGAGATTTCCGCCTCGATCTGTTTCGGCGTGAAGTGCTGATAGGGCTTCATCCAGATCGCGCCACCGATATTCGTGATCAGCACGTCGATGGCCCCGTAGGTCTTGTGGGCCAGCGCCATGGTCTTGTCATTGTCAGCCCATGTTTCGAGATCGCCCGTCATGGCGATGGCGACACCCCCGGCAGCAACGATCTCGCTCGCGACATCATTGACCAGCGGTGATCGGTCGACCAGCGTCAGCAGCGCGCCTTCATGGCCTGCGCGACGTGCGACCTCCCGGCCGATGCCCTGCGCTGCGCCGGTAATGACGATACTTTTCTTCTCGAAACGTGGGCCACTCACTTGGTGTTCTCCGAGGGCGAGAACTTCTCGAAATAGAAGTTCACGGGCTTGACACCCTTGTCATTGAGATAGGCGCGAACGGCATCGACCATTGGCGGCGGTCCGCAGAGATAAAGATCGACCTCTCCACCATGCAGTGAAGCATCGGAGAGATGGTGCGTCACGTAGCCCTTGCGGTCGTGGTTACTGCCTGCGTCCGCCACAATCGTTGCAAAGGTGAAGCCTGGAACAGAGGCCGCGAACGCGTTCAGCTTGGCGACCTCGACAAGGTCGGCGTCGTTGGTGACGCCATAGAGCATGTGAACGGGCTGGGTGGAGCCTGACGCCTGCAAGACTTCCAGCATGGACAGGAAGGGCGCAAGGCCCGTACCACCTGCAAGAAACAGGAGCGGCCGCTTGATGTCCCGCAGGTAGAACGAGCCGATGGGACCGGTGATGGTGAGCGCATCTCCATCAACCGCCTTGTCTGCGAGGTAAGACGACATCAGCCCGCCCGGAATGTTGCGGACGAGGAACTCGACGCTGCCATCTTTCGGCATCGATGAGAACGAATACGACCGCGTCTGTGTCGTGCCGGGCACCGAGACATTGACGTACTGGCCCGGCAGGAACGACAGCGCGGCGCTGTCAGCCAGCTTGATTGCAAAGCTGATGGTGCTCGGTGAAAGTCGTTTCACGTCGGCCATGGTCGCCGCCATCGATCCGGCCTTCACCTTGCACGCGGCGGATGAAGCCGGGATGCGGATGACGCAGTCAGATTGCGCCTTCATCTGGCAGGTGAGGACAAACCCCTGGGCGGCCTCGTCTTCGGTCATGGCATCGTCGATGTAGCTGCCAAGTGTGTAGTCACCCTGCTCGCACTGGCACTTGCAGGTTCCGCAAGCGCCGTCGCGGCAATCCATCGGGATGTTGACGCCTTCGCGATAAGCGGCATCGGCCACGAGTTCACCGGCCTTGGCCTCAATGAACCGGGTGATGCCATCCTCGAAATTCAGCGCAATCCTGTGAGCCATGGCGCGTTCCTCTTGTCATTCCCGGCCGGAGCGAAGCGCAGCGGAAAGGAAATCCACCCGCCGCGCTGGATCCCCTTCCCGAGCCTGCGGCTCGCCGGGGATGACAGGCAAGCCTGTCAGATGTTGTAGATGTCGACGACGTGGTGAATGTAATCGTTCTTGAGCACGACCTTCTTGGCCGTGATCAGCCAGCGCTCGCCGCTCGTATCGATAGTGTAGAACGAGGTGCCGAAGTAGCTGTCCGATGTCTTGTAGCGGTAGCTCAAGTTGAACCAGTTGAAGCGCAGCTTGAGCACGCCGTTCTGGTCTTCGATGATTTCAACATTCGAGATGTTATGGGATGTGCGCGGTTCAGGCAGCGATGTCGCGGACGAACGCTCGGTGCGGATGCGGAACACGCGGTCTTCCAGCCCCTGCTTGGTGCCGTAATAGATCAAGGAAATCTCGGTCTGCGGGTTGTCGGTCAGCGTGTCGTCGTCATCCCAGGCAGGCATGTGGAACGTGGCGTGCTGTGCATAGCAGGCAAGCCAGGCGTCCCAGTCGCGGTCATCAAGCGCGCGCGCTTCCGCGTACAGGAATTGTTGCACCTCCTCGATGGCGGCGATGCGGGATCGTGGAACGGATTGGAGTGATGCGGACATGATCGTCCTCCCCTTCGGCGAAGGATGTGACTTGAAAATCGGGTAAAGTTGCCCCGCAAAGGCGCGGAGCTCAGGGAATTACTCGGCCGCCTCGCGGAAATCTGCTTCGGCTTCCTTCTTCAGCCCCTCGATCAGCGCATCGCGCCAGTAGGCGTGCTGCACGACGAAAAGGCCTTCATCCTCGGTCTTCGCGCCCGAGAGCAGCGGCTTCATGTCGATGGCCTTTGCGTCGTCATCTGCGCCCTCGATCCAGTGCGTTGCACCGCGCGACAGATCGTTCCAGACCGCGTGTTTTGCGCCATAGCCGATCTGGCAGGAGCGGAACTCCTCAAGATCGTCAGGCGTCGCCATGCCCGAGGCGTTGAAGAAATCTTCGTACTGGCGGATGCGGTGGGCACGGGCCTCTGCACTCTCGCCCTTCGGCGCGATGCAGTAGATCGTGACCTCGGTCTTGTCGACGGAGATCGGCCGGTACATGCGGATCTGTGAAGAGAACTGGTCCATCAGGAAGACGTTAGGATAGAGGCAGAGATTGCGGCTCTTCTCGATCATCCAGTCCGCGCGGGCCTTGCCGAACTGCGTGATTAACTCATCGCGGCGGTCGAAGTTCGGACGGTCTTCCGGGTTGGTCCAGTTCGTCCACAGCAGCAGATGGCCGTGTTCGAAGGAGTAGAAGCCACCACCCTTCTTGGCCCAGCCACCGGCATCCATGGCGCGGATGTCATCTGTTCCCGAGGCGGCAGTGGTCGCGGCCTTGCGGGCATTTGTCGTGGCCGCATAGTTCCAATGCACCGACGAGACATGGTAACCGTCCGCGCCATTCTCGGCCTGAAGCTTCCAGTTGCCATCGTAGATATATTGCGAATTGCCGCGCAGAACTTCCAGCCCATCCGGCGACTGGTCGACGATCAGGTCGATGATCTTCCGCGACTCGCCAAGGTGATCCTCGATGGATTTCACATCCGGGTTCAACGAAGCGAAAAGGAAGCCTCGGTAGTTGGCGAACTGCGCGACCTTCTTGAGGTCGTGGGAGCCGTTCTTGTTGAAGCTCTCTGGATAGCCCGCGCCATCCGGATCCTTGGCCTTCAGGAGCTTGCCGGTGTTGTTGAAGGTCCAGCCATGGAAGGGGCAGGTATAGGTCGTCTTGTTGCCGCGCTTGTGGCGGCAGATCATCGCTCCGCGATGCGAGCAGGCATTGAGGAAGCAATGCAACTGGCCCGTCCGGTCACGGCTGATGACGATCGGCTGGCGACCGATGTAGCCCGTGACATAGTCATTGTTGTTCGGGATCTGGCTCTCGTGGGCGAGATAGACCCAGTTGCCTTCCCAGATGTGGCGCATCTCGATCTCGAAGAACTCAGGGTCGGTGAAGATGTCGCGGCGGCAGCGGAAGTTGCCGGTGGCGGGATCTTCCTGGACGGAGTCTTTCAGGCGCTGGATCATGGCTTCGGACATGGTGTCTCTCCCTGAGAGCTTTTCTTGACAGCGTTTTTTC
>JANMHN010000109.1:0-2603 GCA_031375185.1 Allobosea sp.
GGCTCCAGCACCAGCACGCGCGCGATTGCGACCCGCTGTTGCTGGCCGCCGGAAAGCTGGGCCGGATAGCGCCCGCCAAGACCTTCGAGCGCGACCAGTTCGAGCGCATGGCCGACACGTTTCGTGACCTCGCTCGCAGGCCGGCGCCTCACCTTGAGCCCGTAGGCCACATTCTGCGCCACCGTCAGGTGCGGAAACAGCGCATAGTTCTGGAAAACATAGCCGACACTGCGCCGATTGGGCGCAAGGTGCGAGATCTCGGTTCCTCCGACAACGATCCGCCCCTGTTCGGGTGTCACGAACCCGGCAAGCGTGCGCAGAAGCGTGGTCTTGCCGCAGCCGGACGGCCCCAGCAGTGTCATCACCTCTCCGCGCGCCACGCTGAGCGTGCAATTGTCCAGGATCCTTGCCGAGCCGTAACTCTTCACGATGCCTTCGAGCAGGATGTGGCTCATGAGGAGACCTCGTCATTGAGGATGTTGCTGCTGCAAGGTGCGCCATCCGACATCCAGCCATCTGCTCTTTGCCAGTCAAAGCCGAGCGCTGACGGCCCGAGGCCCGCAACAGCACGCGCGCCTATTCCGGCGGCCATTGTTGCTGCCGCGTGAAGGGACAGCCCCTGAGCCCGTCCCGCCGCCAGCGCGCCGACCGTGGCATCGCCCGCGCCGGTCGGATCGAGCAGCTTTGCAGGAACGGGTGGAACAAGACTGATGGAACCATCGCGTGCAGCGCAAAGGGCCAGCCCGTTCGCACCGCGCTTTTGCACGACATCGGGACCGCTGGCCGCCAGCCTGCGCAGCGCCGCATCGTCATCCAGACCCGGCAGAAGCAGCCGTGTTTCCTCAAGGCTTGGAGCAAAACAGGCAATCTGGGAGACAAGCGCCATCAACAGCCCGGTATCCTTGCCGGCATAGGCGGCGCTGGTATCGGCAATGACCGGGCAGCGCGCCGACAGGACAACCTCGCGCGCCAGTTCAGGCGGCATGGGAGCCAGGACAAGCCAGTCGGCATCGGGATACTTGCCTGAACCAGGTGCGAGCGCGAATGTCCGTTCCCACCATGATTGCTCATCATGGTGCGCCGACACACGCCCGCCATCAGCCAGGTTGACGAGCCGCGCCCGGCGCGTGAGGCCCTGCCTGCGCCTGACATGCGAGACATCGAGGCCCAGCCGCGTCATCATCTCAAGCCACTGAACCGGATAATCCTCGCCTATGCTGGCGACGACAGACACGCTGGCACCTGCGGCCCGTGCGCCAAGCGCGGCATAAAGCGCGGCCCCGCCCGGTGCATCGGTGATGGTGGTGCCATCCGTGCTGATGGTGTCGATGGACAGGTAACCCACGACGATGACATGGGGGGACCGGATCATGCTCCTGTCCCCAGAAGCGAACGCCGTGTGAGCTGGCGGCTGACAGTGAACCGGTCGACATCGTTCTTGAGATGCAGCCGCGTATCGGGATCAAAACCCGTGAGAACGGCAAGATGATAGGCCAGAAGCTGAACCGGGATCGCCGACACCAGCGGCGACAGATCAGGCGGGACCACGGGCAAGGTGATGCGGTGCGTTGCCGACGGCATGGGCGCATCTGCCGTATCAAGGCCCAGCGTGATGACAGGCAATCCCGCCAGCGCTTCGCACGAGGCTTGCCCATAGGCGGCGAGTTCAGGCGCGGCGGCGATGATCACCACAAGATCGCTGGCCGGCATCGACCAGTATTGGCTGTGAGCGAACTCCTCCAGATCAGCAGACCAGGCAGGCACCCGCGACAATTCGACGAGCTTGGCAGCGCCATAGCGCGCCGTGCCGTGCTCGGCCCCGGCGGACAGCAGCCTGACACCGGTGGGCACAGTGGTCATGGCTGCGGTGATGGCCGCCTTGAGAACCGTCATGCAGGTCGCAAGGACATGGCCCTGAGCCTCGGCGGCGACAGCCAGATCAGGCGGTGCCGCATTTGCCGCGCCTGCCGCGAGCAGCATGAGCGCTGCCACGGTCGCCGTGTAGCTGGCCGTCCCGCACAGGAATGGCGCGATGTCGTGCAGATCGAGCGACAGCTTCTCAGCCGCGATCTCGCCCAGCCTGCCCCCTGCCCCGTTGACCAGCGCAAACAACGGCACACCGGCAGCATGCACGGCTCGCGCCGCTTCCACCGTGCGATCGACATTGCCCGACATCGAGATGCACAACACGCGGTCATGCGCTGTCAAGCGATGCGCAAAGAGCACAAGATCGAGAGCGCCCATGGCCCGCCAGTCCAGACCAGCCCGTTCGGCAAACCCGGCGGCAGCCTCGGCGGCAAAAAGGCCGTCGCCGCAGCCGCTGACGATGATGCGCCCACCAGGACCGGGGAGCAGGCAGCGCTCACCGACCCCGAGGATGGCATCGGCACGGCCAAGAAGCCCCATCAGGACGTCGGGCTGCCGCGCAATGTCGGCCAGCATCGGGGACTGCTGGCCGGCCAGATCAGGGTGAAGCGTCACAGGGAGAAGACGCGGTCGAACTGTTCGACGATCCTGCCGCGGTTGGGCGCGATCTTGCCCCAGTCCACCGTCTGCAGCTTGGCGATCTCCTGCGGGCTGGACGGCGTATAGGCCTTTGCCGC
>JANMHN010000165.1:0-3000 GCA_031375185.1 Allobosea sp.
GGCGGAATGGCGACGCAGGCCGCCGTCGCCAAAAAATGGAAGGACACGACGGGTGTTCCGCTGGTCGAAGGCTATGGGCTGTCTGAAACCTCGCCGGTCGCCTGCTGCAACCGGGCGGACATTGCCGAGTTCACCGGCACCATCGGTTATCCCGTGCCATCCACCGATGTCAGCATCCGCGGGCTGGACGGCAAACAGGTAGCGATCGGGCAGCCCGGCGAAATCTGCATCAAGGGTCCGCAGGTGATGCGCGGCTACTGGAACAGGCCTGATGACACGGCTTCGGCCATGACAGCTGACGGCTATTTCCGGTCAGGTGACATTGGCGTCGAGAATGCCGATGGCACGTTCAAGATCGTTGACCGGATGAAGGACATGGTGCTCGTCTCGGGTTTCAATGTCTATCCGAATGAAATCGAGGATGTGCTCGCAGGCCATCCGAAAGTGCTCGAATCGGCTGTCATCGGCTTGCCGGATGCCAATTCGGGCGAGGCCGTCGCCGCCTACATCGTGCTGAAGCCGGGCGAGAGCGCCACGCCGGAAGAGATCCGCGCCTTCTGCAAGGAAAACATGACCGGTTACAAGGTGCCGCGCCATGTCAGCTTCCGCGAGGCCTTGCCCAAGACAAACGTTGGCAAGGTGCTGCGCCGGGCATTGCGCGACGAGGAAATGAAGAAGGCAGGGTGAGTGCTTTTTCTTTTTCCCTCTCCCGTTCAGGGAGAGGGTGGCACGGCGCAGCCGTGACGGGAGAGGGCGCACCCTGAAAGTGCCCTCATCCGTCTGCCTTCGGCAGCCACCTTCTCCCTGAGCGGGAGAAGGGACGTCTGACCGTCATTGTTTGACCGGCAGGCCCTCATCGAGCCAGCCCTTGTTGCGGCCGTCGCCCAGCATGCCGCCGCGCACATCGATGATGCCCGTCCAGCCGCGCTGGGTGAGGATGTCCTGCACGCGGCGCGTGCGGCTGGCCGTCCGGCAGATGATGGCAATGGGTTTGCCGGGATTTTCCGCCCGCAAGGAGGCAAGCCTGGCCTCGAAGACCGGCGAGGTCATGTCGAGACGGATGGCGCCTTCCGCGACGCCGGTGTCCTTCCACTCCTCAGGTGTGCGGATATCAACCAGGATCACATCCTTCGCTCTGGTGCGCTCATGCGCCTCGCGCACCGACATCGTGGCACGCTCGGGCACTGTTTGTGCAAGGCCAGGTAGCGGCACGACAAGGGCGGCGGAGAGGGCAGTCGTCAGAAATGAGCGGCGTGTCATGATGCAGACATAAGGGCGCTGGCTGCGCATGTCATCTGCAGGTGCCTCATCAAGGCTTCACGGCTGCGTCAGTCAGCGCCTTGAGGGCTTCTGCTGTGCGAACCACGGCGGGGTGATCCTTCGACAGGCCGCGCGAGGTGGCGATATCTGTCACGGCATCATAACCGAGCCAGACCTTGCCAGCCGCATCCTGCCAGGCCAGCGCGCGCAAAGGCAGAGATGCTCCCATGGTCTGCTCTGCCTGCATCATCGGAGTCCCGCCCTGGGGATTGCCAAACATCAGCAATTCGGTCGGGCGAAGCTCCTGATTGACGGACTTTGCACCAGCCGCATGGTCAACGCGGGCGAAGATGGTGAACCCGCGTTCTTTCAGGATGGTTTCGAGCCTGTCGATCGTTATCTTGACTGTGGACGCGCTCTCCTTGCGCAGCAATTCCGCCGACGCGGCATTTGCCCAGAGCAGGGTTGTGGCGGTTGAGAATGCGATCAGGACCTGGCGGATTGTCGGCATGATGGTGTCTCCTGTTGAGGTCTATTCGCCTTGCAGGTCCGGTATGTTACAAGAATGGGGTGCCATGTGTTCCCGGAGCGGAAAAGCGCTTTCCAGTGTTCCGCTTGTTGATCTAAAAGACGCGGCAGTATGCTGCCCGAATTCAGGGGAAGACCATGGCCAAGACCGCCGCGCCGCGCACGCTCTACGACAAGATCTGGGACGATCATCTGGTTGATGAGCAGCCTGACGGCACCTGCCTGCTCTACATCGACCGTCATCTTGTCCACGAGGTGACCAGTCCGCAGGCCTTCGAAGGTTTGCGCCTGACGGGCCGCAAGGTGCGCGCGCCCGAGAAGACGCTGGCCGTGGTTGACCATAACGTGCCCACAACGGATCGCTCCAAGGGCATCGTGGAAGACGAAAGCCGCATCCAGGTCGAGACACTGGCGAAGAATGCGGCGGAGTTCGGTGTCGAGTATTTCAACGAGCTTGACCGCCGCCAGGGCATTGTCCACGTCGTCGGCCCCGAACAGGGTTTCACGCTGCCGGGCACCACGATCGTCTGCGGCGACAGCCACACCTCGACCCATGGCGCATTCGGCGCGCTGGCGCATGGCATCGGCACATCGGAGGTGGAGCATGTGCTCGCCACCCAGACGCTGATCCAGACAAAGGCCAGGAACATGCTGGTGCAGGTGGACGGGGTGTTGACCAAGGGCGTGACGCCGAAGGACATCGTGCTCGCCATCATCGGCGAAATCGGCACGGCTGGCGGCACCGGCTCGGTCATCGAATATGCCGGGGAAGCCTTCCGCGCCATGTCGATGGAGGGCCGCATGACGGTGTGCAACATGTCGATCGAAGCCGGTGCGCGCGCCGGCATGGTCGCGCCGGACGAGAAGGCCTATGCCTACCTTCATGGCCGCCCGAAAGCGCCGAAAGGCGAGGCATGGGATGCCGCGCTGCGCTACTGGAACACGCTCAACAGCGATGACGGCGCGCACTATGACCGTGTGGTGAAGCTGGACGCTGGCAACCTGCCGCCCATCGTTTCCTGGGGCACGTCTCCGGAAGACGTGATCTCTGTGGCCGGAACCGTGCCGGATCCGAACCTCATTGCCGATGAGAACAAGCGCGTCTCCAAGCAGCGTGCTCTGGACTATATGGGCCTCAAGGCCGGAACCAGGATCACCGACATCGAACTTGACGTGATCTGGATTGGCTCCTGCACCAATGGCCGCATCGAG
>JANMHN010000283.1:0-2265 GCA_031375185.1 Allobosea sp.
GGACCGAGCTTTGAGACACCTGCCGAAATCCGCCTGAGCCAGCGTGTTGGCGCGGACCTTGTCGGCATGTCGACCGTGCCCGAAGTGATCATGGCGCGGCGGCTGGGGCTGAGCGTGGCAGGGTTGTCCATCGTCACCAACTATGGGACAGGCATGCAGGTGACCGCGCCCAATCACATGGAAACCAAGCATGTGGCCGATGCTGCGGCGCCGCGCCTGAAAGCGCTGGTACGTGCTTTCGTCAAGGAGATGGTCCATGCCTGACACAAAGAAGCCTGGGACAGGCCATGCGCAGACCGATGCAGCCATCGCCCGCCGCGCGCTTGGCCTGCTCGACCTGACCGATCTGGGTGACCAGGCCTCCGAGATCGGAGCGCTTCAGCTTTGCGCCAGGGCAGTCGCGGCGCCAGGCCCTGTCGCCGCCATCTGCATCTGGCCGCAATTCGTCAGCCTCGCGAAGCGGACGCTGGGCACGGCGCAGGTACGCGTGGCGACGGTGGTGAACTTCCCCGCAGGCGGCACAAATGTCGGCCGCATTTCCGGCGACACGCAGGAGGCCATCCAGGATGGGGCTGACGAGATCGATCTTGTGCTGCCCTACAAGACGTTGCTGCAGGGCGATGGGGAGATTGCCGCCGATATGGTGCGCGAGATCAAGGCCATCTGCGGTCCGGTCCTGCTCAAGGTCATTCTGGAAACCGGAAGCTATCCTGATCAAGCCAGCATCCGCCGCGCCAGCGATCTCGCCATCGAGGCGGGCGCTGATTTCATCAAGACGTCCACCGGCAAGACCGCCGTGTCGGCCACGCCGGAGGCCGCGCGCACCATGCTGGAAGCGATCAAGGCACATGGCCTGCCGGTGGGCTTGAAGCCCTCAGGCGGCATCCGCACCCTGGCCGATGCCAAAACCTATCTTGACCTCGCTGACGAGATCATGGGTCCGGCATGGGTCAATCCGCGCACCTTCCGGTTTGGCGCAAGCGGCCTGCATCAGGTTCTGGTCGATGTGATTGCCGGCAAGGCACACAGCGAAAGCGGCGACGGGGCTTACTGATGTCCGCTGACTTCCTGCCCCAAGAAATCATCAGAAAGAAGCGTGACGGAGCCGAACTGTCGGCAACAGAGATCGGGGAGATGATCGCAGGCCTGACCGATGGCCGCGTCACCGAAGGGCAGGCCGCCGCGTTCGCCATGGCGATCTTCTTTCGTGACATGAACACCACTGAGCGCGTGGCACTGACCGAGGCCATGCGCGATTCAGGTTCCGTGCTCGACTGGAGCGACCTGCCGGGTCCGGCGCTCGACAAACACTCCACGGGCGGGGTCGGGGACACGGTCTCGCTCATGCTCGGGCCTGCGGTGGCGGCCTGCGGCGGCTTCGTGCCGATGATCTCAGGACGGGGCCTTGGCCACACGGGCGGCACGCTCGACAAGCTGGACGCCGTGCCGGGATACATCACGCAGCCGGACAAGGCGCTGTTCCGCAAGGTCGTGCGCCAGACCGGCTGCGCCATCATCGGCCAGACAGCCGATCTGGCACCCGCCGACAAGCGGCTTTACGGCATCCGCGACGTCACGGCGACGGTCGAATCGGTGCCGCTGATCACGGCCTCGATCCTGTCGAAAAAGCTCTCCGCAGGCCTTCAGGGCCTTGCCATGGATGTGAAGACCGGCTCGGGCGCCTTCATGCCGACGCTTGAACGCTCACGCGAACTGGCGCAATCGCTTGTCGCGGTGGCCAATGGCGCAGGCCTCAGGACCACGGCGCTGATCACCGACATGGACGCGCCGCTGGCAGATGTCGCCGGAAACGCGCTCGAGGTGCGTTACGCCATCGACTACCTGACCGGCGCAAGACGCGAGAAGCGCATGCACGAGGTCACGCTGGCTCTGGGCGCAGAGATGCTGGTGCTCGGCAATCTCGCCACCAGCCTCATCGATGGCCGCCAGCGCCTCGAACGCGCCATCGCCTCGGGCGCGGCGGCCGAGGTGTTCCAGCGGATGATCAGCGCGCTGGGCGGCCCGGCCGATCTGGTCACGCGGCCTGAGGCGCATCTGGCCGCCGCACCGATCATCCGCGCGGTGCTTCCGGCCCGCTCCGGTTTCGTCAGCACCATCGACACGCGCGCGGTCGGGATCGCGGTGGTCGAGCTTGGCGGGGGGCGTTCACGTGCGCAGGACCCGGTCGACCATGCCGTCGGCCTCACGGCGCTGGCAGGGATCGGCGATGAGGTCGGCCCTGACCGGCCCTTGGCCATGATCCAT
>JANMHN010000289.1:0-1833 GCA_031375185.1 Allobosea sp.
CTTCCACAGCCTGCACAATGAGGCGGGCGTCGTCGTTTTCCACCGAGGCCGAGACCGTGATGATCACGACTTTGCCCGGCTCCAGCAGATCGCGGAACTGGGCGAGGCGCTCGGAAAAGATCACCACCTCGAACTGGCCGCTCTGGTCCGAGAGGATCACGATCCCCATGCGCGTGCCGGTGCGGGTGCGGCGCTCCTGCCGGTCGATGACTGTGGCCGCCAGACGCCCGAAGGTCGCGCCTGCCCGCACCGCCTTGAGGAACACGGCCTGTGTCGAGATGCGCATCCGCTCCAGGGCGGGCGCATAATCATCGAGCGGATGGCCCGAGAGGAAGAAGCCGATGGCGGCGAATTCGCGCTGCAGCCGCTCCATCGGAGTCCAGTTCGCGGCGTTGGGCAGGCGCAAGTCACCTGCCCCGCTTTCACCACCGAAAAGGCCCGCCTGGCCGTCGACGCGGCTACGCTCGGCCTCGTTGGCGGCCGCCATCAGCAGGTCGGCACCGGCCACGATGCGGGCGCGGTTGGGTTCCAGCGCGTCAAAGGCACCCGCGGCAGCCAGCGTCTCGATCGTGCGCTTGTTGATGGCGCGCGGATTGATGCGGCTGACGACATCGCCCAGGGTATGAAACGGACGGGCCGCCACGATCTGCCGCGCCGCTTCCACGCCCACGCCTTTCACGGCGGCCAGCGCATAGATGATCTTGCCAGCCACGACATCAAAGCTCTCGCCCGAGGACTGGATGGACGGAGCCTCGACCTCGATGCCCAGCCGTTGCGCCTCGCGGCGAAACTCCACCAGTTTCTCGGTGTTTGTGGTTTCATAGGCCATCGACGCCGCCAGGAATTCGGTGGGGTAATTCGCCTTCATCCAGGCCGTCTGATAGGCGACCAGCGCATAGGCTGCGGCGTGGCTCTTGTTGAAGCCGTAATCCGCGAATTTCGCCAGCAGATCGAAGATCGTGTTGGCATCCCCGTCCGTGATGGCGTTGGCAAGACAGCCCTCCACGAAGCGCTCGCGCTGCTCGTCCATTTCCTTCTTGATCTTCTTGCCCATGGCGCGGCGCAAAAGGTCCGCCTCGCCCAGGCTGTAGCCCGACAGGATCTGCGCGATCTGCATCACCTGCTCCTGATAGACAATGACGCCGAAGGTCTCCTCCAGCACGGATTTCACCTGGGGGTGGATGTATTCCGGCTCCTTGCGCTTGTGCTTGCAATCGCAATAGACCGGAATGTTCGCCATCGGGCCCGGGCGATAGAGCGCGACCAGCGCGATGATATCCTCGAAACGGTCGGGCTTCATGTCGGACAGCGCGCGCCGCATGCCGCCTGATTCAAGCTGGAAGATGCCCACCGCTTCCGCCCGCGACAGCATGGCGAAGGTCCGCTCGTCATCGAGCGGGATTTTCAGCAGGTCGATGGTCACGCCGCGCTTGGCCAGCAGCTTCACAGCGCGATCAAGCACGGACAGCGTCTTGAGGCCGAGGAAGTCGAACTTCACCAGGCCCGCCTGCTCCACCCATTTCATGTTGAACTGGGTCACCGGCATGTCGGATTTCGGATCGCGGTAGAGCGGCACCATCTCTTCCAGCCGCCGGTCGCTGATCACGATTCCGGCGGCGTGGGTGGAGGCGTGGCGGTAAAGCCCTTCGAGCTTCAGCGCGATGCCCAGCATGCGCTCAACCTGCGGGTCCTCGTCGGACGCCGCGCGCAGGCGGGCTTCCTCGGCGATGGCTTTTTCGAGCGTCACGGGATTGGCCGGATTCTGCGGCACCAGCTTGGTCAGTTTGTCGACCTGGCCGTAGGGCATTTCCAGAACGCGACCGACATCGCGGA
>JANMHN010000299.1:0-11549 GCA_031375185.1 Allobosea sp.
TATTGCGAGCCGAGCGCGCCGCGCAGCATGATCTGCAGGGCCTCCAGCGGGTTCTCGCCGATCAGCGCCACCACGAGCCCCGCTGCGAGAAAGGCCACGGCCACATTGACCAGTGGCACGACACCGGCCGTCAGCCAGACCGGAACCGCGCGTGCGCTCATGACCGGCCCCTCGCGACAGTCATCATGCCGCCGCCTTCGGCGCGTCGGCTGTCACACCGGCCATCAGAAGCCCCATATCCTGCTCGTTGGTGTCTTCAGGGCGGCGTGTCCCGGTGATCCTGCCGCCGCACATCACCAGGACACGGTCGGACAGCGCCAGCACCTCGTCCAGTTCGGTCGAGACGAGCAGGACAGCCTTGCCTGCATCACGGAGCGTGATCAGCCGTTTGTGGATGAACTCGATGGCACCGATGTCGACACCGCGCGTGGGCTGGCCGATCAGAAGCAGCTTCGGATCTCGCTCGATTTCCCGCGCCAGCACGATCTTCTGCTGGTTTCCGCCCGAGAACAACGCCGTGCGCAGGCCAGGGTCGGCGGGCCGCACATCAAAGGACTGCATCTTGACGGCGCAGTCGGCCAGAACGGCGTCCCGGTTGAGGAACGGGCCCGCGCCGAAGCCGGGCTCATCCGAGCAACCCAGAATGGCGCTTTCAGACGCATCGAACGGTTTGACAAGGCCCATGCGGTGCCGGTCTTCAGGCACATGTCGCAGGCCCTTGGCGCGGAGAGCCTTCGGATCATCGACACCGCCGCAATCCAGCAGGTCACCATTCAAAGTCACGCTGCCGCTCGCAGGCTTGCGGATTCCGGCGATGGTTTCGAGCAACTCCGATTGCCCGTTGCCGGACACGCCCGCAATGCCGACGATCTCGCCGGCACGGACCTGAAAACTGGCATGGTCGAGCCGCAAGGTGCCATGGGCATCACGCACGCACAGGCCCTGCACATCCAGCACAACGGCACCGGGATGGGCCGGGCCCTTGTCAACCGTCAGCACCACGCGGCGACCGACCATGAGTTCGGCAAGGTCGGCGGGGCTGGTGTCGCAGGTTTCGACCGTGCCGACCATCTCGCCACGCCGCATCACGGAGACCCGGTCCGTCACGGCCATGATCTCCTTGAGCTTGTGGGTGACGATGATCACCGTCTTGCCCTCCGAAGCAAGGCGGCGCAGCAGGATGAACAGCTTTTCGACCTCCGTTGGCGTCAAAACGGCGGTCGGCTCGTCAAGGATCAGGATGTCGGCACCTTTGACCAGGGCCTTCAGGATTTCGACCCGCTGGAGTTCGCCCACGGCCAGATCCGAGACAACCGCATCGGGGTTCACATCCATGCCGTAGGCGTAGGACAGGGCCTGCAACTTTGCCCTGATGGCGGACGCGCCTTTGGAGGTGAACATCCCGCCCTCCGCGCCGAGCATCACGTTTTCGACAACGGTGAAGGTTTCCACCAGCATGAAGTGCTGATGCACCATGCCGATGCCGGAATGGATCGCGTCGGCAGGCGTCCTGATCAGGCTCGGCTTGCCGTTGATGGCGATGTTGCCGCTGTCGGCGGCATAGAACCCGTAAAGGATCGACATCAGGGTCGATTTGCCCGCGCCGTTCTCGCCGATCAGGCCATGAACGGTGCCCTTCTCGACGGTCAGATCGACAGCCCGGTTGGCGTGGACCGCCCCGAAGCGCTTGTCGATGCCGGTCATCCGGATGGCGGGCGGCATCACATTGGCCTTTCAGCAACGGGCTCATGAAAAGATGGAGGGAACGTGAAGCAAACAAAGCTACCTTCGGAATGCCGTTCCTTGGCCGCTTCCGCGATCCTCATCCTGAGCCTGTCGAAGGATGGCATCCAGACAATTCATGGCTGAATCTCCTCCTTCGACAGGCTCAGGATGAGGATCGTGATGTGTCCCCGATCATGCTTCGTCGCAGGCACATGCTGGAGATCAGCTTGAGAATTTGTCGTACGAGTGGCCGGAGACAACTCTAGCCACTCGCCTTAACGTCCAAGCCGGGGCCGTTCACTGCACCGGGCAGGCGCTGTTCGACATGAAGTCATGCACGGTGACGCGGCCGGCCTTGATATCATCGGACGCCTTGGTCACGGCGGCGCGCATGTCCGCTGTGATCAGGGCCTTGTTGTTGGCATCGTCCGCCCAGTCCACGCCGCCTTCTGCAAGGCCGAGCACGGTGGTGCCGGGTTTCCAGGTGCCGGCGCGCGCAGTCGTGAACGAGGTATGCACGGCCACATCGACACGTTTCAGCATCGAGGTCAGGACCTTGCCCGGATGCAGCGCGTTCTGGTTGGAATCGACGCCGATCGAGAGCGCTCCGCCATCAGCCGCTGCCTGCATCACGCCGATGCCGGTCGCACCAGAGGCATGATAGATCACGTCCGCGCCCTGGGAGATCTGTCCACGGGCCAATTCGCCCCCGCGCACCGGATCGCGGAAGGCAGCGCCCGTGGTGCCGGTCATGTTCTGGATCACGGTCGCTGCGGGCTTGGCAGCCTTGACACCCTGCACATAGCCGCAGGCGAAGCGCCGGATCAGTGGGATGTCCATGCCGCCGACGAAGCCGACGCTGTTCTTCTTGGTGGCAAGGCCGGCGAGGACGCCGACAAGGTACGAGCCCTCATGCTCCTTGAACACGATGGACTGCACGTTTGGCAGGTTCACCACCGAATCGATGATCGAGAAACGGGTGTTGGGGAATTCGGCCGCGACCTTCTCGAGCGCCGCGCGGAACGAGAAGCCGACTGCGACGATCGGGTTCTGGCCGCGCTGGGCAAAATTGCGCAAGGCCTGCTCGCGCTGGGCATCGTTCTGGATCTCGAAATCGCGGTACTCGACCTTGGTTTCGGTCTTGAACTTCTCCGCGCCGGTATAGGCGGCTTCGTTGAACGACTTGTCGAACTTGCCGCCAAGGTCATAGACCACGGCAGGGGTGACGGCCTGCTGCGCAGATGCGGCGATGGCTGACATGGCAACGCCGGCAAGAGCCAGCGCGATGGATTTCAGACGCATGAGGAACCTCCCAAAAGACGACGATGGTTGACGACTGACGCATCGAGGCATCCATCATCACGGCCTACGATGGCATGCCACATAGGCCTGCGCCAAGGCTCAACAAGGCGTGAGGCGCGCTTTGCCTGCATTTTCCACATTGCGGCGTGCTTGTCGGCCCTTTACCCCTGCATGGATGAGTTTCAGCGATGATGAAATCGAGCGTTATGCCCGTCACCTGGTGTTGCCGGAGATCGGGGGCCCAGGTCAGGCGCGGCTGTCGGCGTCACGGGTGCTGGTCATCGGGGCCGGAGGATTAGGCAGCCCGCTGATCATGTATCTGGCGGCTGCAGGCATCGGCTGCATCGGCATTGTCGATGACGACACCGTGTCGTTGTCCAACCTGCAGCGACAGGTCATCCATGCCACATCCGATATAGGTCGCCCCAAGGTGTCGAGCGCGACCGAGGCCGTCTCCCGTCTCAACCCACATGTCATGGTCGAGCCACATGCCCACCGACTTGATGCCCACAATGCCCGCGCATTGATCGCCAACTACGACATCGTGGCCGATGGCTGCGACAACTTCGCCACGCGTTATATCGTGGCGGATGCCTGCCTGGCGGAGAAAAAGCCCCTGGTCACCGCAGCCCTTGGCCGGTTCGACGGCACGTTGACCACGCTGGCCCCGCATGGGTGGCGCGCCGATGGAAGGCCAAACCCGACATACCGCGATCTGTTTCCGGAAGCGCCCGCCGTCGGCGTGGTGCAGGCCTGCGCCGAAGCGGGCGTGCTGGGCGCGCTCGCAGGCATCATGGGCTCCATGATGGCGCTGGAGGTCATCCGCCAGATCACCGGCTTCGGTGAAGGGCTGGTGGGGCGGCTGCTGATGGTGGATACGCTGTCGATGCGCTTTGACGAGGTCCGGTATTGACGAAGATCGCCTTGCGGGGCGTCCCTTTCGGCCTGCTGCTGCCGTTTGACAGCCGATCATCCTGCTGCTGATAATCCAGAACGGCCTTCCGGAGACATGGCGATGACGGTATTTCAGACAATTGCGGGTCAGGGCCTGTCCCGTCTGATGGCGGGATTGGGGTGGCTGGCTCTTTCGGTCATTCCCGCGAATGCGCAGTTCGATCCCGCAAAGGCCTACACGGAGAGCGCCGCCGTCGCCGCGCGTTTCGCGGAGCCCGCCACGCGCTATGAAACGCCAGCCTTCGCGGCAGGCAAGCCTGATTTCACCTCGCAGGACGAGATGATGGCCTTTCTGCAAGCGCTGGCCAGGCGGTCGTCCCTGCTCAGGCTCGAGCGCGAGGGCCGCAGCCAGCAGGGCCGCGAGATCCCCGTCGCTGTGCTCTCGACATCGCAAGGCGCTGTTGGCAGCGGCATGCGCCCCGTCCTGCTCGTCATTGGACAGCAGCACGGCAACGAGCCTGCCGGAGGCGAGGCGGCGCTGGCTCTGGTGCAACTGCTTGCAGGCGGGCCTCTGGCCGGTCTGCTGGACAGCGTCGATGTGGTGATCGCGCCGCGCGCCAACCCCGATGGTGCGGCGGCCTTTGTGCGCGCCCTGGCGGACGGCATCGACGCCAACCGAGACCACACGCTGCTGCGCACGCCGGAGGCACGCGTTCTCGCTGCGCTTTTTGCGCGGTTCAAGCCCCATGTGGTGCTCGATTGCCATGAATTCACGGTGGGTGGCCGCTGGCTCACCAAGGTCGGCGGCCTGACGCGTGCCGATGCCATGCTCCAGCATGCGACGGTGCCTAACCTAGCGCCCTCCTTGCGCAGCGCGGCGCTTGAACGCGTGCTCCCGGCCATGCGCACGGCGCTGGAGGCACAGGGCCTCAGCCATGACTGGTATTTCACCACCGATGGCTCCCGCGCCGACGCTCCCGTGGCCATGGGCGGCATCGGGCCTGACACGGGCCGCAACATCGCGGGACTGCGCAACGCCTTAAGTTTCCTGATCGAGACGCGGGGCATCGGTATTGGCAAGGCCAACTATGCACGGCGCGTCCACACACATGTCGTGGCGGCTGAATCCATCCTGCGGCTGCTGGCCAGCGACCCGGCAGGCTTTCTCGAACTTCGCCGACGCGCTGAAACTGAAACCGCCTCATCGCATGCGCCGCTGGTCGTCAGCGCCCGGCCCGAAGCCCAGACGCGCGCCCTGACCTTCATCGATCCTGTGACGGGAGCCGACAGGCCTGTTTCGGTCAACTGGTTGTCCTCGCTCCAGATCGAGCCGGTCCTAACCCGCGCCCGGCCTGCCGGGTATCTGGTCAGTGTTAGCCAGAGCGCCGCCATCGCCGCCCTGGCAAGGGCAGGCGTGACGACAAGGATCATTGCTGGCGGCAAGGCTGTCGCGGGCCAGCGCTACCGGGCCGTCAGGCTCACATCGGCCGCAAAGGCCGACGTGCGCGGCGACGATACTGGCGCGGGCGAAATCGTCAACGGAACCTATGCGCTGGAGGATGAACTCATCCAGCCCGCACAAGGCGATGCGTTCGTGCCGCTGGATCAACCCTTGGCGTCGCTGGTAGCGGTGCTGATGGAGCCTGAAAGCACGGCAGGCCTGGTCGCGAACCGCCTGATCGGGGTCCAGGAAGGCCAGCTGCTGCCGTTCGCGCGGTTGAGCGCCGTGCCTTGAGGAAGGCCCGTATCATGCAGTTGGAGGCATGGAGTTGGAGACAGGCCTCGGGGAAGGCCTGTGGGCAGCTTCGTGATCCTGGAGGGGCTGGGCGTGCGGGTGGAGAAGGTTGCGTATTGAAGGCCTGAGGCGTAACATGTGACATGGCAAGTCAAGGGAGATGGCTGCATGTCCGCGCCCCAGAAGACGCCAAGACCCGGCAAGGAGCGCATGGCTGACTATCGCCGCCGCATGCGCAAAAAGGGCCTGCGCCCCGTTCAGCGCTGGGTGCTGGATACAAGCAACCCAGAGGTGCTGGCCCGCATCCAGCGCGACATCGCTGCCATCAATGCCGACACCCGTGGCGAGGCGGAGATCATGGACTGGCTTGATCAGGTCCGCGACTGGCCAAAGGATTGATGAGACGCGGTTCCATCGTCATCGTCTCGCTGTCGGGCGACTACGGCAAACCTCGTCCAGCCGTGGTGGTTCAGGCGGAGGCGTATCTGTCTTTGGCATCCGTGGTTGTCTGCCCGCTGACATCATCGGTTCCCGTGGATGAATCAGGCCTGCGCTTGGTCATGGAGCCATCCGCAGGCAACGGACTGCTTTTGACGTCGGCTGTGATGATTGACAAAATCTCGGCAGTCCCGGCGCAGCGGCTTGGTGCCGTGATCGGGCAGGCCGATGACGGCATATTGGCAGAGATCGACAAAGCACTGACGATTTTTCTCGGGTTGGGTTGAGGGAGTCAGGCTTGTCGCAAGATCACGGGCCTCTGGCGACGGGTTGGTCGGGCGCTTGCTGATGTTCGACGCGGCGCCGTGCATGACGGCGACGACGGTCAGTTATGGACCTTCCCCTCGATCGCATCCCAGACATCCACCGCCAGATCAGGTCCGCCGAGGCGCTTGATCGCGCGCAGGCCTGTGGGTGATGTCACGTTGATTTCGGTCAGGTTGCCGTCGATGACGTCGATGCCAACGAAGATCAGGCCGCGCGCCTTCAGTTCAGGCCCGATGCGCTCGCAGATTTCGATCTCGCGCCGTGACAGGTCGGTGGGTTTGGCCGCCCCGCCGCGCACCATGTTGGAGCGGATGTCGTTTTCGGCTGGCACCCGGTTGATCGCGCCCTTGACGATGCCGTCGATCAGGATGATGCGCTTGTCGCCCTCGGTCACCTTCGGCAGGAAGCGCTGCACCACCCAGGGTTCGCGGAACATCTGCGCGAACAGGTCATAGAGCGAGCCGAAATTCGGGTCGATCTTGCCGACCTTGAACACCGCTGCCCCGCCATTCCCGTAAAGCGGTTTCATCACGATGTCGCCGAACTCGGCGCGGAAGGCCTCGATCTCTGCCTTGTCGCGGGTGATCAGCGTCGCCGGCATCAGGTCAGGGAAATCCGTCACGAAGATTTTTTCGGGCGCGTTGCGCACATGGGCCGGATCATTGACCACCAATGTCTTCGGGTGGATGCGCTCCAGCATGTGCGTGGTGGTGACATAGCCCATGTCGAAGGGCGGATCCTGCCGCAGCAGCACCACATCGACATCGCCAAGATCGGTGCGCTCCTCAGGTCCCAGCGTGACATGGTCGCCCTCGATGTCGCGCACCTGTGTGGGCTTGGCGACAGCGATGACCTTGCCTTCGCGCATCGAGAGCTTGTCGGGGGTGTAGGTGAGCAGCCTGTGCCCCCGCCGCGCCGCTTCCAGCATCAGCGCAAAGCTCGAATCACCCGCGATCCTGATGCGCTCGATCGGGTCCATCTGCACGGCGACGGTGAGTGTCATGGGAGTGTCCTGTCAGATTCATGAGCCTTGCCGTCATTGCGAGCGGAGCGAAGCAATCCAGTCATCACGCACCAAGAAGTCTGGATTGCGTCGTTCCGCTCGCCATGACGGCTGGACTGTCGGCGCTGGTTATCGTCGTGGGCAGGTGCAAAAGGCAAGCCCCGCATGCGCATGTCGGCACCTCTCCATGCCTCATAACATCTCGACCGGAAAGATGCCCTGCTCATGGCGTGGCCATCTTGAGTTGCCGAAAAAAATGGCGTCGGCGCGCAGGGTCAGGCCGCCCGCCCAAGGATTGCTGGCGCACCAGTCGCGAATGCGGCGGTTCACCAGACGGATTTTCTCAGGGCTGATGGCGCTGGCGGCATCCGCCATGCTGGCACGCGCCTTGACCTCGACGAAGATGATCAACGAGCCGCGCCGTGCGATCAGGTCGATCTCGCCGCCCTTGCCGCCAAAGCGGCGTGCAAGAAGCCGGTAACCCTTCAACGTCAGGAAAACGACGGCCAGCCACTCCGCCGCAGCACCGTCCTTGACCGACTTGCGCGCCCAGATGCCATCACGCCGCTTCATTGCTCAGGGCAGGCGGGTCAGTTCGAGGGCGCGGGCATAGACCTTTCGGCGCGGCAGGCCGGTATCCGCCGTCACCTGCGCGACGGCCTCCTTCAGCGACATGGCGGCAAGCGCGCCCTTGAGTTTCGCATCGACCAGATCTTCTGTGTCGGCGCTCTGCGCGCCGTTGCCGGCCCCGATAAGTACCACGATCTCACCGCGCGCCGTCTCGCCCTCGGCATACATCTTCGCAAGGTCGGTCAGCGCGCCGCGCCTGACGGTTTCGTGCATCTTGGTCAGTTCGCGCGCGACAGCAGCGGGGCGTCCGCCCAGCATGGCCGCGGCATCTGCCAGCATTTCCGCGAGGCGCCGGGGCGATTCGAACAGCACAAGGGTGGCAGGGATGGTGCCGAGTTCGGTCAGCCTCGCCCGGCGCGCTGCGGTCCGGGGCGGCAGGAAACCTTCGAAGAAAAAACGGTCCGTCGGCAGGCCGGCCACAACCAGTGCCGCGAGCACGGCTGACGGGCCGGGAACGCCGGTGATGCTGAACCCTGCCTTCACCGCATCCTCGACCAGCCTGTAGCCCGGATCCGACACCATGGGCGTCCCGGCATCTGACACCAGCGCGAGCCTGCCGCCAGCCGCTAGCCGCGCCAGCACCTTGGGGCGCATCTCAGCCGCATTGTGTTCGTGATAGGCGATCAACGGCGTCGAGATGCCGTAATGCGCCAGCAGAACCTTGGTGACGCGTGTGTCTTCGGCAAGGACGACATCTGCAGCGGCAAGCGTGGCAAGCGCACGCAAGGAGATGTCGCGCAGATTTCCGATAGGGGTCGCAACCACATGCAGCCCCGCGCCGAGCGGCTCAGCTTCGGCCTTGACGCCGAAGGCGGTGAACGAGCCATGGGGAAGTTCGGACCTGGACATGGCCAAGACCTGACACGATCTTGCCCGTGAAGCCAGAGCGCACGCTCATCTGTCCCTGTTTGGTGTTGATGCGAGCGATCTTTTGTCGGCGGGCTGCCATGAACCCGAAAGATCAAAAGACACTGTCGCTGATCTGCAAACCTTGGTACATTCAACCAGTGCTGCGGCGAGGAATACGCTTTTGTCTGATTCTGGATGTGATCGGCGCTCCGGCCTCAAGGGTCTTGGAGCTGCGGCTCTCTCGGCAAGCCTCGCCGCCTGCAGTGGCGGATTGCCAGGTTTCGACGGAGGCTCTTCGACGCCGCCTCAGCCGCAGGCGGGGGCCATCAATCCGGGCGGAACGGTTCCCGTGGCGCTCATCGTGCCGCTGACGGCAGGCGGCCAGGGCGGCGTGGTCGGCAACGCCCTCAAGAATGCGGCCGAGATGGCGCTGGCGGAGTTCCAGAATCCCAACATCCGGCTGATCGTCAAGGATGACAGGGGTGCCGTGGATGGTGCGCGAGCCGCTGCCCAGGAGGCCATTGCGGAAGGCGCCGAGCTGATCATCGGCCCGCTGTTCGCCCCGGCCGTCCAGGCTGCCGCGGCGGTTGCGCGGCCTGCCGGCAGGCCCGTGATCGCGTTTTCGACAGATGCGGCGGTGGCGGCACCGGGCGTTTATCTGATGTCGTTCGTGGCCGAGCTGGAGGTCCAGCGCGTCATGGGTTTTGCTGCCCAGCAGAACCGCCGCTCCTATGCGGCCCTCGTTCCGGACACGGCCTATGGCCGCGTGGTCGAGGCTGCTTTCCAGCAGACAGCGGCGCAACGCGGCTTGCGTGTGGTGGCCATAGAGCGTTTCGCGGTCGAGCAGGGCAAGCTGCAGGAGGCCGTCACGCGCCTTGGCCCGGCGCTCAGTCAGATCGATGCGCTGTTCGCACCTGAAACAGCGGATACGCTGCCCGCCATCGGGCAAGCGTTGCAGGGTGCCGGGTTCAACAGCCAGCGCATCAAGCTCCTGGGAACAGGTGTGTGGAATGACGCCCGTGCCTTCAAGGTGGCGCAGTTGCAGGGCGGCTGGTTCGCTGCGCCCGAAGCAACGGGCTTCAACGCTTTCGCGCAACGCTACCAGGCGCGGTTCGGCTCTGCCCCGACACGCATCGCCTCGCTGTCCTACACGGCGGTGACGCTTGTGGCCGCGCTGGCCCGCCAGCAGGGCGCGCAGCGCTTCTCCGACACGGTGCTGACAAACGCGTCGGGCTTTGAAGGTGTCGATGGCCTGTTCCGCTTCCGGCCCGATGGCATGATCGAACGCGGCCTGGCCGTGCTCGAGGTGCGCAACGGTTCTGCCGTCACGGTCAGCGCCGCGCCGAGGGAGTTCGGGCGGCAAGCCTGATGATAAAGCCGCCTGACAACAAAAGCCGCCTGACGACAGAGGCCGCCTGCCGGTCTTGACCCCTTGAGCTGGTTCAAGCCGCGAGGTCGGCCACCACCGCATCCAGCACCAGCGCGCCGTCCGGCGTGGCTGCGACATGGCCATCCGCAGTGATGGCGATCATGCCATCGTCGATCAGCGAGGCCAGCCGCACGGGATCAAGGCACCGTCCAGACAGCCGTTCATAGATCGCCGGGTCAATCCCTTCGCGCAGTCTGAGGCCCATCAGCAGGAACTCGTCTCCGGCAGCTTCGGCTGTCAGCGCCTCGTCCTCGACAAGGGCTGCGCCTGATCTGAGCACCTGCGCCAGCCAGGTTTCGGGGTGTTTTTCGGTGGACTGCGCGCGCCGGACACCGTTTGCCACCAGCCGCCCATGTGCGCCTGGCCCGATGCCGGCATATTCGCCATAGCGCCAGTAGATCAGGTTGTGACGGCAGGCAGCGCCGGGGCGGGCATGGTTGGAGGTCTCGTAAGCCGTAAAACCATGCCGGTCGCAGCTCTCCTGCGTGACTTCATAGAGCGCGCGCGCGTGGTCGTCGTCAGGCACGGGCAGCTTTCCGGCTGCATGCAGGGCATGGAACGCGGTCCCCGGTTCGATGGTCAGTTGATAGAGCGACAGATGTTCCACCGCGCGGGCTATCGCGCCTTCAAGTTCGGTGCGCCATTCAGCCACGCTCTGGAGCGGTGAGCGGGCATAGATCAGATCGAACGACATGCGATCAAAGTGCCGGGCCGCGAGATCGACGGCTGCGAGGGCTTCGTCTGCTGTGTGGAGGCGGCCAAGGGCCTTGAGATCGCGGTCATTGAGCGCCTGCACCCCCAGCGAAACGCGGTTCACGCCAGCCGCGCGATAGCCTTGAAACCGGGAGGCATCGACGCTTGTGGGGTTGGCCTCGAGTGTGATCTCGACATCGGGCGCGACCGGCCAGGCTCCGGCCACCGCATCGAGCAGGCCTGCAACGGTTGCCGGCTGCATCAGGGATGGCGTTCCGCCGCCCAGGAAGATCGACGTCACGGTCCGGCCCGGGGCCAGCTCCGCCCTGTGGGCGATTTCGCGGCGGAAAGCCTGAAGATACAGCGCTTCGTCCGGACGCTCGCGCCGCACATGGCTGTTGAAATCGCAATAGGGGCATTTGGCGGCGCAGAACGGCCAGTGAAGATAGACACCGAACCCGGCCTGTGCTGTGGGATGATCGATCATCACAGCCCATTGCGCCGAACAGCGTTTCCGCGCAAGC
>JANMHN010000368.1:0-15565 GCA_031375185.1 Allobosea sp.
CGTCAACAATTCCTTGCCGCAACTGAAAGCGTCGGTTAAAAAAAGGTGAAAATTGGGCGTTGTTGTGCCCGGAATCGATATTGAGGTTGTCATGCGCCTGTTGAAGAACCGGAATGTCACCAGTGTCTCAGCCGCCAAAACGGTTTACCGCGCGTTACGTGGATCGACCGCGCTTGCTGGTGGTGTGGTTGCCTCTTTGCTGACCTTCGCGCCGATCGGCGTGCAGGCACAAGTCGTCTGGAATGGCGCGACGAACACGAACGCGCTGACAGGCACCAACTGGGTTGGCAACACCGCACCCGGCGCTGGCGATCAGGCCCAACTCAACACGGCCGCCGGCAACCAGCCGACGCTGGGCGGCGCAACAACCTATACGGGCCTTGCAATATCGGATGGGACTTACACGGTCGGCGGCGCAGGGACGCTGACTTCGCCGATCACATTGTCCGGTACTGGCAATCTCTCGATCTCCGCAGGTGGTTCGGTCACCGGCCTTGTCACAGCCGGTGGCGCAACTGTGTCCAACGCCGGCACGATTACCGGCAACCTTATCGTCACGGCGGGGACATTCACCAACGCCGCTGTCGTGACCGGCACGACCACAGTCAGCGGTGGCATTCTGAACCTGAATGCAGGCACCAACCTCGCCGATGCGCAGTTGTTGACGATTAGTGGCGGTACTGTGAATGTGAACGCCAGCGACACGGTCGGTGGGCTGGCTGGAACCGGAGGCACGCTCAACTTCGCCACGGGCACCGCGCTGACGGTCAATCAGGCTGGAAACACGTCCTTCGCCGGGGCCGTCACCGGGACGTCCGCATTCAACCAGACTTATTTCATAAAAGACGGTGCCGGCACGCTTACGCTGAGCGGGGCGAACACCACAACTGGAGTGGGAGCGTTCGTCATCAATGCCGGCACGGTGGTGCTGCAGGGGGGTAACGCGATTGGGGACAACAATGCTGTCGGATTGAATGGAGGCACACTCGAACTTCAGGCGAACGAAACCATCGGCGGGCTCGCAGGGTCCGGCGGCACGCTTCAGCTCAACGGCAACACGCTTACTCTCGCAGGCGTGGGTGCTGTGGCTACCGGAACCCTTGGCTCCACCATCTCCGGCACCGGCGGCATCATTCTGAATGCACCGAACTTCCAGCAGGTGCTCTCCGGGGCCAACACGTACACCGGTGGCACGACCATCACTGCCGGAACACTCACCCTTGGCAATGCCGCCGGACTTGGCGCGGCCGCAGGAGCGCTGACCATCAATGGCGGCACGCTCAACCTTGCCGGCTTCTCGCCCACTGTCGCATCGCTCAACGGCACATCTGGCAACATCACCAATACGGTGGTCGGCAACGCTATACTCACGGTCAATGGCGGTGGCACACAGACCTATGCCGGCACATTCAATCCTGGTCCCGGATTGGTGTCGCTCACCGTCGCGGGCGGCACGGCCCTGACGCTGAACGGCGCGGCGAACCTGCAGAACGTGTTGATCAGCAACGCGGCGGTCGTCACGCTCAATGCCGCCAGCACGATCACGGGCTCCATAAGTGTCATTTCGGCAGGCACGCTCGTGTTGAATGCTGCCAACACCATGGCGGGCGGCATCAACATCGGCGGCGGCGGCGGTACCTCGACGCTCATCCTCGGCGCAACCGGCGCGGCTGGCGGCGCTGGCAACACCATCACCACCTTTGGCTCGATCATCTCTTATGCCAACGGCGTCGACAACGCGACGCCGATCAATATCAACAGTCCCGACACGCAACTGCGGGTCCTCGGCACGGATGTCGCCACCCAATCCGGCATCATCTCGGAAACCGCAGGCCCGCGCCCTCTGGAGAAGATCGGCACCGGCACGCTGGTCTTGACCGGCGCGAACACCTACACGGGCCTGACAACAATATCTGCGGGCACGCTTTCCATCGGCGCGGCCAACAATCTGGGCACAGATGTGGCGACCAATGGCCTTCGCTTCAATGGCAACGGCGCGCGGCTCGTTACAACAGCCAATGTCACGATGGGTCGCACTGTGGATGTCGCAGCCGGTGGGGCGACGATTGATACGCTGGCGAACAATCTGACTTTGAATGGCGCCCTGACCAGCACGAACGGGACGACACTGGCAAAGGACGGAGCTGGCGATCTTGTCGTGAACGCCGCGACAAACCAGTTCAATGGTGCGTTGAACATCACCAACGGTCGCGTCCTCGTGAATGCTGCCAGTTTTGGCGGCAACGCTGCAGGCAGCCAGATCAACGTGAATGCCGGAACGCTCGCAACCGGCCCTGCAAACACCACGCTCACATCGGTCGTCTCGGTCAACGGTGGCACTCTCGCCATCGGTGATGCCCCCGCAATTGCGGGCGGTGTGCTGACGGCGACGCCAAGAACATTGTCGATCGCGCCGACAGGTGGCGGTGTTGCATTGAACATGACCGGGGGCAGTCTGGTTGTTCAACTCGGCCAGGCTGGCGTGGTTGGTGGACCAAACAATGACCTTGTGCAGTTGACCGGTTCGGGTTCGTTCGCAGGCGGCACCATTGCAGGTACGGCCCCGGTGACGGGTGGGCGTTTCACGATTGCAGATACGACGGCAGGCGTGACTCTTGCCGGAACGACGTCGGCGCTTGGAACACTCTACGTGGTGGGCAATCGCCTCAACCTTCGTGCCAATTGCTTCGGAGCATGCCGCGACCGTCAGAGCTTCGATGCCACAGATGTCACGGGCAACGGCGTGCTCAACAACGGCGCTGGTGTATGGAACAACGCGGCGACCAACTGGACCGGACCGGCAGGCCAGGAGGGTGTCAATGACAGCTGGCAAGGCGACATTGCAGTGTTTCGTGGTCCTGGCACGTCAACTGCCACAATCGGTGGCGGTGTTGCGGCACGTGCGCTGGAATTCGACACGACCGGCCACATTGTCACGGGTGGCCCGATCACGATAGCTGGCGACACGGGCGTCGGCACGGCAGGTCGGGTGACCGTCGGTGCAGGAGTTGTGGGCACCATCCGCTCTGAAATCCAGGGCAACAGCGGGCTACGCGTGGATGGCGCTGGTCGCCTCATCCTGACCGGCAACAACACGTTTACCGGAAATGTGGCCATCGCTCCGGGCGCAACTCTCCAGCTTGGTGACGTTGCGACCGGGCTGGGCCAGACCGGGAGTTTCGTGGCTGCGTCGCGCATCGGTCTTGAAGGTGGTGCCACCTTTGAAGTCAACCGGAATGATGTCTCGGCAGCCCCGTTCACTCTGGCAAACCAGATCGTCGATCTGGCACCCCCGGCTGGCATACGCACAGTCAATGTGACGGGCGGAGGTGCGTTGACTCTCACCGGCGTCAATGGCGGGGCAAATAATTTCACGGGTGTCGTGAACGTGCTGAATGGCAGCCAGGTCTCATTCAACGGTGTCACGGGCGACACGGTTGCAAATGCGGCGGTCGTGAATGTTCTGGGAGGTTCGACCATAGGGGGTACCGGAACCATTGCCGGCACGGTCAATGTCGGCGGCGCGACGGCAGGGACACTGTCGCCTGGCGCGCTCTTTCCTGGTCAGGCTACCGGCACGTTGCAGATCAACGGCAATCTCAATCTTGCCGCCAATTCAACGACGAATTTCCAACTCAACACCAGCCAGCAGATCGGCGGCGTTGGCCCGACCGGTAACGATCTTGTCAATGTCGGTGGCGCGCTTGCGGTTGCAGCGGGTGCCGTGCTCAATGTCGGCCCGGCCGTCACCGGCTATTATCGCCTGTTCAATGTCACCGGAGCAGGCGCGGCGACTGCGACGAACTTCACGGTCAATCCACCAGCAGGCTCGACGGCCAGCGTCTACAACATCGTGGCAGCGCCCAACCAGGTGAACCTGTTGCTCGCCAATGGCGGACAGTCGCTGCAGTTCTGGGACGGCACAGACCAGACGGGTGCCACGGCAGGCGCACAGGGCGGCACATCGGCCTGGAATGCGGCCAACACCAACTGGACGCAGCATCCCGGCGGCGTGATCAATGATCGCTGGCGCTCCGGCGTCGGCGTGTTCCTCGGCACGGCGGGCACTGTCGCGCTGACAGGCCCACAGGGCTTCCAGGGCCTGCAGTTCTCCACCACCGGCTATGTTGTCGATGGTCCCGGCACCCTCAACGCCACCGGCAATCCGTTCGGAAATGCGGGTGCCAGCTTCCTGAATATCGACGGCGGCGTGACCACGACGATCAACGCCGCAATCAGCGGAAATCTCGCTATCGGCCTCGACAAGCTGGGCACAGGCACCTTGGTCCTGACAGGGACCAACACGTATTTCGGCCTCACAGACATCCAGGCGGGCGTGGTGCGCATCAGCAATGGCGCCGCACTGGGTGCAGGCACCGGCACACTTGCAGACGGCACCCGCGTCCGGGCAGGCGCTGCGCTGGAACTGACTGGCACCATCACGGTTGCCAATGAAGCGCTCGCGCTGAATGGCACGGGCATCGCCAATGGCGGGGCGCTGCGCAATCTCGCGGGCAACAACACCATGAATGGTCCCGTCACGCTCGAGAGCGTGGCGCGGATCAACTCCGATGCGGGCCTTCTGACGCTTGGCGGGGCCATGGGCGGGGCAGGGCAGAACCTCACCGTAGGCGGTGCCGGCAACACCACGATCAGCGGCGTGATCGCCACGGGCGCTGGCACGCTGACCAAGGACGGGGCGGGCACGCTGACGCTGTCGGGCCTCAACACCTTCACTGGCCTGACCACGGTGACCGCCGGAACCCTCAATGTGGCCGTGACAGGCGGCCTGGCAGGATCCGTCCTCAACAACGCAACTTTCAACAATTCCGGAATCGTGACGGGTCAACTGACCAACAACGCCGGTGCAGGCAATGGCGGCACGATCAATGGCGGCGTCATCAATGCCGCTGGTGCAACTCTAACGTCGACCGGCATCATTAATGGCGGGATCAGCAACCGCGGAACGCTGAATGCGCAAGGCCAGGCCAACGGCGCGATCCTGAACGAGGCAGCAGGCGTCTTCACCGTGACAGGCGCATTGACCGGGACCGGCGCGTTGACCAACAGCGGCACGGCTCAGCTTCTTGTTGCAGGCGGCAATTTCACCGGTCTGACATCCGTGGCCAACACATCAACGGCGGCGACCGGCATTTCGGTCTCTGCGGGGCGCACGCTCCAGGCCGGAACGTTGAGCAATGCTGCAGGTTCAACCGTCCTCAACAATGGCACGCTGACCACCGCCACGGGCACAACCAATGCCGGCACGCTCACCAACAGCGCGACGGGCACGATCAACGGCGGCGTGACCAATGGCGGGACGCTCGCCACGAGTGGCACGCTGAATGGCGGGTTGACCAATACCGGGACGACAACCGCGTCAGGCGTCATCGCTGGCGGCGTGATCAACTCCGGCTCGTTCTCGGTGGCTGGCCCTCTCAACAACAGCGGCGGCAGTGTCACGAACAGCGCGCCGGGCACGATCACGCTCGGAGCGGGGACGACGTTCACCAACATCGCCACCTTCACCAACAATGCGACAGCCGCGAATGCTGTGCTCGTCAATGCGGGCGCGACCCTGTCGGTGACCACCTTGCAAAACCTGGCAGGCACGTTCACGAACCTCGGCACAGTGACCGCCCCGGTTCTGAGCAACGCCGGTACGCTGACCAACAATGGTGCCGTTACATCGGCGACATCGTTCACCAACACCGGAACAGTCGGCAATACGGGGACAATATCAGCAGCTGCGCTTGTCAATGGCGGCATCATGACAAGTTCCGGCACACTCTCCGGCACAACAAGCTTCAGCAACAGCGCCACGGTCAACGCTTCCGGCACGTTCAACAGTGCGGCAGCCAGCAACAGCGGCGTGTTTACCGTTCAGGGCAATCTGGGCGGCGCGACGACCGCTTTCACCAACCAGGCAGGCGGCCTTGTGAACCAGGCGGGCGGCAACTTCACCGGCATCGGAACGTTCAACAACGCCGGAACGTTCCAGTCCACAAACGGGGCTGCGCGCACCCTCGGGGCCGGAACGTTCAACAACCAGGCCACTGGCGTCATCAACCTCGCCAATGGCAGCATCAACGATCAGTTGACGATCACGGGGGCCTATGCCGGCACTGCCGGGTCGCAGGTTCAGGTGGACATCGACCTGTCGAGGCAGGATGCCGGTGTCAGGTCTGACAGGGTGGTGGTGGCCGGTGCTGGCAGCGGTGCCAGCGCGATCACCTTCAACATCATCAACCCGAACCGGACAGTGTTCGGCACACCGATCGAGGTGATGACAACTGCCACAGGCGCTGTGGCGGTCAACGAAGGCGAAATCGTCGCGGCGCGTCGTGGGTTCTTCGGCTACTTCCTGAGACGTGAAGCTGCCGGTGCGGGCAGCAGCTACCAGGTCGTCTCGCGCTTCAACTCGGGCCCGGTCGCTGGCGTGGCTTCCGGCATCACCGGCATGATCAGCAGCCTGCAGGCCGGCTTCCACCAGCCTGCGTCGGCAATCATTTCGCGGCCTGACAACTGCCAGCCCAACCAGTTGACGGGTGGCCCGTTCATCCGCTTGAGCGCCGGCGAAACCACCTTGAAGAACACGACGACTGGCGACGTTGTCGGCGGCGGCTCGCCGTTCAGCGGCTCATCGAAATCAGCGACACGCTTCAGCGGCATTCAGACCGGTGCGGATATCGGTGTCTGCAACATCAACAACACGGGCTGGAACGTCCATACAGGTATCATGGGTGGTGTGGTCGAAACCAACACCTCCGGGTTGTCCCGCACACCTGATCCGGCTGGGGGAACCTTCTCGCAGACACGGACAACAGCAAAGGTGGAGGTGCCGTTCATCGGTGCTTACATGTTTGCGACAAACGGGGCATTCACGTCCGAGATCAATGTGCGCAAGGATTTCTACAACGCCAAGGTCCACGCGTTCGATCCGGTCTCGGGCTTCAACTTTGTCGGACCCGGCCAGAAGCTGAAGGGCAACGGCCTGAACTTCAATGCCTCGCTGTCTTATCGGTTCAGCTTTGGAGAGAGCTGGTACGTCGAGCCTCAGATCGGTCTCTCGAAGGGGACGACAAGGTTCAGTGCGCTGCAGTTCTCCAACTCGACGACTGATTTCATGACATTCAGGACGTCTGACAGCATGCTCGGTCGCTTTGGCCTCAACGTGGGCACGGCTATCCAGGCAACCGACAATCTGGTCGTGGTGCCATTCCTGAGCGCAGCGATCTGGCACGAGTTTGCCAAGCCGACCAAGGCGCAAGCCGTGTTTGGCTCCAACGGAAACCAGACCTTCGATGTCCAGACGGATCGTGTCGGCACATTCGGGCAGGTTGGCGCAGGTCTGCAATTCCGCGTGCTGAACACACCTTTCGTCGGCTTCGTTCGGGCCGATGCCCGCTTTGGCAGCAAGATCGAAGGCAAAGCCGTCAATGCGGGTCTTCGCATGCAGTTCTGATAGGGCGATGCCGGATCGGCAGCGCCTCACTCAGAATTCGGAAAGTCGGCAATCCCGCTACGGCGGGGTTTCCTAATCTGGCCGAACTGATGTTCATGTTGAGCATCAAGTCCATGATAATGACACTTTTGGCGTGCGTTGATCCTTTTGCGTACATCTTTTGCTTACTGTCTTTGGTGCGCACGTTTGGTCGAAAGTCCAGACGGTGCTATATCAGTGGTCAAGAGGAGAGCCATTGTCATGTCAACAGGTCTTATCAAGCCAGCAGGCATCGTGCTGTGTGCCGTTCTTGCAACCACGTCTTTTTCGTTTGCTTATGATCTGCCGACGGACGGCGGATGGGTTGGACGCTCTGCTGTGCCAGCGTATGCTGTCGCGGAAGCTGCCAGTTTCGGCGACGATGCCCCCGTGCTGACAACGGCGACATTGCCACCGCGTCGTCCCAAGTCTTTCGCGCAGTCCAGCACCTCACAGGCCAGCACACCGCGGATCAAGCCGGTTTATGTCCAGCAATCGCCTGTGCCGATCAGGATTGCGCAGACGGCACCGATCAAGCAGTCACCGCTGTTCTGGATGACGGTTGGCACCGGTTTCTGAGCGCGCGGAACGGGTCGCTCTGAGCGATGTGACCCGCAAGCTTCCGCTGGTTTGCGGCACATAAAGTCAGGTTCAGGAAATCTGACCATCCTGCCCGGTTTTGTTCTGTCTTGCATGCAAGATGCCGCATGTCTGTTGCCGTCAGCGGCATCCACCTGTAAATTGACATCGTGATGTTCGGTGACAAGGTTTGATCGGTGGCTGGTTGGCAAACATCGATGACATGCCTGACGGCCGTGGCAGCCTTCATGGGGCTTGCAACGGCAACGAACGCGCGGCCGTTTCCGGATCAATTTCGGCTGACATCCGGCCAGTTGCCGTCTTTTCTGGTGCAAGTACAGGCTCAATCAGGCGTTTTCCCCCAATCCGGAATCGATGATTGGCGGCTGGAACGCCGCCGTAGTGCGTCAATAGCCCGTCAGCAGGCGATCGAGGCCCGCTTCCAGCGCGATCAGTCCGACCAGCAGGCACGGGCGCAGAGCGAACTTCGCGACATCGAGGTTCAGCAGAGCGCGCGTGCTGCACTTGCTGCCCAGCGTGCCGCGCAACGTGAGCAGGAAGAGGCGGCGCGCCTTGCTGAGGTGCAGCGTGCGCAGCAGGTTGCGGCGGAAACCCAGCGCCGTCAGATCGAGAACGACAGGCGCCAGGCCGAGGAACGGCGTCTTGCGGAGATCAGGCAGGCCGAAGAGGCTGGGCGTGAAGCCGCCAGGGCAGCAGAGACCGAGCGGGTGCGTCTGGCGGAGGTTGCCGAGCAACGCAGGCGCACCGAGGAAGAACGCCGCGTCTCGATGCAGCGCGCCGACGAAGACAAGCGCCTGGCCGAAGAACGCCGTCTGGCCGAGGTCCGGCAAAAGGAAGAGGCAGCCAGATTTGCCGAGGCCGAGAAAATCCGTCTTGCAGAGGCTGCCGCCCAGAGCAAGAGGGAAGAGGACGAGCGCCGCCTGGCTGCGCAACGTTCTGAAGAGGAGAAGCGTGCGGCAGAGGTACGTGCGCGCGAAGAGCGCCGTCTGGCCGAAATCCGCCAGAGGGAAGACGCAGTGCGGCTTGCCGAAGCGGAGAAGGCGCGTCTGGCCGAGGTTGCGGTCCAGCGCAAGCGGGATGAGGATGAGCGTCGCCTGGCAGTGCTGCGTGCGGATGAGGACAAGCGTGCGGCAGAGGTGCGTGCGCGCGAAGAGCGCCGTCTGGCTGATCTCCGCCAGAAGGAAGAGGCTGCGCGGCTGGCCGAAGCGGAGAAGGCGCGCTCGGCAGAGGTTGCGGCTCAGCGCAAGCGCGATGACGAGGAAAAACGGCTTGCTGAAGTGGCAGCTTCTGCCGCTCAGCGTGTCCGCGATGCAGAGGCAACCCGCCTGGCTCTTGCGCCTCCCGTGGTGGCCACCCAGCAGGGCAACGTGTTGCCAAGAGCAGGAACAGATATCCAGCCACCGGCTGCAGGGCCTGCTCCGGCATTGCCTGTTCCCGAGACGGAAGGTGTCAGCAGCCTTGTTGCCGACGAGATCAGCCGCTTCACCAGCGAGCAACGCAGGCTGTCGCGGGAGCGTATCGAGCGGGAGAACCGCTCGCGGTCAGGCCTGCTGGACGAGGACAACCAGCCGCCCGAACCCATGGCCGATCAGTCTTCAGGCAACACGCAGATTGCGGCGCTTCCGCCTGAGCCGGTCAAGCCAGACCTCCCGCGCCTGCCGGAGTTGACCTCCCGTGACGGGATAAGGGCCGCACAGGTCGAGCTCAAACGTCTTGGATGCTATGTCGGTTCGGTGAATGGCCGCATGACCCAGGACCTGGGCATCGGCCTTCAGACTGCCGAGCGCAGCCTTGGCAACAATGTGCGCAGCCTCAACCCTCTGACAACCGATGTCCTGGAGTTCCTGAAGAACCGTCAGGACAAGATCTGCACCGGGAGGATAGGCTGCGGACCGGGCCAGGCCAAGCAAGGCACAACCTGCATTGCCGCCATCGCACCGCAGGAACCTGCGGCACGCCGCCGCACACGCCCAACAGAAGACGACGAGCCTGCCACACGCCGGCCGAGACGCCCCCCGGCGTCGGATCAGGCCGCGCCTGCCGCACGCCCGCGCGCCGCTCCCCAGAGCCCCGCTACGCCGTCGGCTCCTGCATCGCCGTCGCGCCCCGCCATCAACCTAACAATGTGATTATCTGGCGGCATGATGATGCTGCATTGGCGGCCTTAAGTACATGATTTGAACGTATATATGATCGTTTTCCGCAAGATGTTTGCCAACAAAATGCTTGTGGCCACAGTCAAACATGCGACGTTTTTGCTCTTGACGCCCAACGTGATTGACGAGAACCTTGCCCTGTAGCCACAGAGCAGAGCAACAACGAATGGGTCAACCTGCGGCGCGTGTCACCGACATGCACACGTGTCCGATGGCAACGCCGGGGACACCACCCATTCCACATGTCGGCGGCCCGATCCTGCCAAGCTGTTCCATCAATGTGATCACAGGTGGCCTGCCACAGGCGCGGGTGACGGACATGTGCCTGTGTGTCGGCCCACCTGATGTGATCATCAAGGGATCGGCGTCTGTTCTGGTCAACAACCTTCCGGCCGCACGCATCGGTGACAGCACCACCCATGGCGGCGTAATCGTGACAGGGTTGCCGAGTGTTCTCATCGGGGATGCAGGCGGAGGCGGCAACATGGGTCCGGGCGGCGCCACTGCACCACCAGGCAAGCCGTGCATGAAGGATGCTGCAAGCAACAGCTCACCTTTCGTGAAACCGTGAGGAAACACGGACATGGCTGAGGGTGAGCGCGACGCGAGTGCGACCACAAGACTGATCGCCAGCGCGTGCGCCCATCAGCCTCCCGCACATTTCGCGATCCTCGATGGCGCACTCTATGACAACATGCCCGCTTTGCTTGCAGGATACCGGCTTCGGGGCAGGCCCCTGTTCCTCGAAGCGGGAGATGCGGATGCGGTGGCGTCTGGACCATTCCTCATACCGCTCGATTCGGCTGACCAGATCAGTGCCGTGATCAGCCTCGTTGGTCAGGGCCGCACACCCGTCGTCTGGTCATGGCCCGATGGCGAACAGGCGCTGTATCGGCATCTGCGGACATTGAACATGGCCAGCACACCTGCCGAGCATGATATCGATGATGACGCTGCAAGTGAGGCGGAATGGACCGGATCAGAGGGTGTGCCAAGTCTGGTCGTTGTGTTCCGGCACTGGGATCCGCATGTGCTGACAAGGCTAAGTCCGCTTCTGAGGTCTGAACAAGTTGCCCGATTGATCGGCAAGGCAACGGGTATCTGCTTCGTTTCAAACGATGGTTCGGTGCAGGCCATCTTGCCGCCGCCTGACGGAACGGTGCCCAAATCGGGAATCCTGACATTTGATCAGCCGCAGGTTGCTGCCTTGGCTCAATCCCGGCTCCATGAATCGCGCCTCAATATCTTCAGCTACCTTCGCGAGACTGCGGCGGAGGAACTGCGCGACACGGATGACGCTGCTCTTTACGCAATCATTGTCGAGGCCGAGGTCAGCGGTAGCAGGATTGGCCTGGTCAGCGAGTACGCACAAGGACTGTGGGCATATCTGCATGTTCTCACAGCCGGTGAGACGAGCAGGTCCCAGGAGGTTCGACAGCATTTCTACAAGGCAGCTGAGGATCCAGAAGTTACATTGCGCATTGTGCTTGACGAAGTCCTTGCCGAGCTCGAGCGAGGCTAGAGCGAAATGCCTTTTCCCATTGTCGGGATCATTGTCGGTGCCGCAGTCCGGGCTTTGGGAGGCGCGGCAGTGCGTGCCGGGGCCGCTGCGGTTGCCCGGCGCCAAATCCAGCGAACGCTCCGGCGCAAGATCGATGATGCAATCAAGGCAGCGGAGAAAAAGCTCAAGAAAGCCAAGGAAGACCGGGACAAGAACTGCAAGAATTGCGGGCCAGACAAGGATCCTTGCAAGGCATTGAAGAAAGGTGACCCAGATGGTGGCGGAGATCATCGTGGGGGAAGCTATGGCGGCACAAATGGCCAAGGGCATCGCGGTGTGGAATCGAACCATGCTCCAGCCAATAGTGCCAGCAGAGATGCCGGTGGCCCTTCGCGGTCGCAAGGCCCTTCAATACAGATGGATCGCGCCGACCACCAACGCACGATGTCGCATGGAAATCAGGGCAGTGCAGCGCAGGCTTACCGAGACCAGCAAGCTGATCTTATTCGAGGTGGCAGGATTGAAGAAGCATTTGCCATGGATGTTGCCGATGTCATGCGGATCGCAGCCGAGATAGGTGATCCGTTGAAATATGCTGATGCCATCGCGGAAGCGGCAGCGTATCTGTGGTGCATGAAAAAGCACGGTCTTGCCTAGTTTGCAGGATGGAGGAACAGTCGATGTTTGAAATGGTCCCACATGATGGCGTTGGCCCCTTGAAACTCGGGATGTCACCTGCAGAGGTTGCGACAATCGTCGGCCCGCCGACCGAAACGGCTGATCCATCGGCCTTCAGCTTCCTCACGCCCGAACGGCGAGCCATGTTTCGCGGGCAGCAGATCGAGAAGCGAAAAAAAGACAAGTTTTTCAAATTGATCGATCTGGTCTACTTTGACGGACGTTTGGTGATCATCAACATCAACGGGAAAGCCGACAATGTGCATGTGGGTGGCCATCTTCTTGCTGGAGATCGTATGAGTTTGCTCAATCATGTGGCAAAACTGGATCGGGATATATTTGTGAAATCTGAAAATTACCTTTTTTTGACACAAGGCATAATTATCTCCAGGCCATCAAACCGTAAGGACATCAATTACGGACAGGTTGTCGATGTCGCGTTCAAGAGACGTTTCCTCGAGTTCGAGTTTTACAAGGCTCATGTCGGGCCGATACTCCCTTGAGACGGTGCCGAAGGATTTGTTGAAGGTGGTCTGCCAGCTTGCTGGTTGGATCGCGTTCCATCTGCCCCGCACGTGATTTCGGCGTAGCCCTTGCCTCGAACCATGCCGCCAATGACGCAGCGATTGATCGCTGTTCCCTTTGAGGTTGATCAGTTCGCCATTGAAATTGGCGACGTCGTTGAAACACGCCGTCGCGTCATTGCAAAAGGGCGGTATCCGCTTTTTTCAAGCCGGAAGCACCGATCGAGGCCGTTGCTGGCAGACTTTTGCCGTCAAGCCAAGTCAGCATCAAGCCAAGTCAGCATCAAGCCAAGTCAGCATCAAGCCAAGTCAGCATCAAACCATGTCGGCATCTTGTGGATACCGTCGAAAGCTCCGGTTTTGAGGTTCTCGAAGCGGGCGGCGATCTCGATACAGGATCAGAATTGTTGATCGGCGCTGATCCAGCACTTTGAAGATGTGGCGTGGTCGGTCTGCGGCGCTCACACTTCCTTCGCCATCGCATCAAGCGCCTGTGACAGGCCTCTGAACGACAGGGGAACGGCGATGTCCCGGCCGCTGGAATCCTTGAAGACGAGGCGTGCAGGTTCCGTCCGCGCGCGGAATCGCTGGATCACCGCCTGCGCCGGTTCGCCAAACGCCACACAGGCGCCAGGCACACAGCGCGCCCAGGCCATGTCGAAGGGCTGTGTGTCCTTCTCGTCCATCATCACCTTGACGACAGAGGGAAACGAGACATTTGAGGGCAGCACTGCGGTCAGACGCAGCGGATCTGTGCGCTGGACACGCCCGAAGGCGATCTGTGCGAGTGGCCCTTGCTGGCCCTGCGCCTGGATGTTCTGCGTGACCTCGCACATGCGGGTCACCTGTGCGCCTTCGCCTTGCCTCACACAGCGCAGCGCCCAGTCACCGAAGGATGCGACTGTCGATTGAGGCTCGTTTGGAACGGCCATTGGTGCCGGTGCCGCAGGAGGTGCTGCCTGAGCCTGGGCTTGTGGCGGCTGTGGTCGCTGCTGGGCCGCTGCGGGCACCGTTCCGGCCAGAACGGCAGGCAGGATGAATGGCAGGACAACTGGCAGGACAAGGGCAGATAAACGGGCATGAAAATGTGCCATGAACAACATATTCCCTGGAGTGGCAGACAAATCTATATGGTGCCAAGTCTGCAGACATCGATCAATCCATCTGGAAAAATAATGCAATGCGACGCTGCCTGAAATGGACACCCACATCCTTGCATGTCTCATGATGCGGCCCAAATAAATTCATGCTTGCCTGTGGTTTGCCATGGAGATCATGTTCAATCAGCATGGCAGCGGCAAGCTCTGCCACCACCAGCCCTGTATGCACGGGCTGCAAGCCTTGGCTGGGGGACTAGGATTCGAACCTAGACAACCAGAGTCAGAGTCTGGGGTCCTACCGTTAGACGATCCCCCAACAGGATCTGGCGATATATATCACCTTGGCGGTGGCTGGGGTGTAGTCAAGCCTTGCGCGGCTGACAAGCAAAAACACGCATGGCCCCCTGATTTGCCTGGCAGTTCACAGCAAATGCGCCGCACGCACGCGTTGCAGTGCCTGAAGTTTGCCCGGCTTCAGCGCGTGAGCGTGCGCTTCACAGCGTCTTTCCAGCCTTCATAACGCTCCATGCGTTCGCTTTCAGGCATGTGCGGTGTGAATCTGCGCTCAAGCCGCCAGACTTTCGCAAATACGGCCGGTTTCGGGAAGAAGCCTTTGGCAAGACCTGCGAGGTAGGCGGCTCCCAGAGCCGTCGTTTCCAGCACGGCAGGGCGATCCACAGGGGCAGCAAGCGTGTCGGACAGCCGTTGCATGGTCCAGTCGGAGGCCACCATGCCGCCATCCACCCGCAATGTTGTCTGTCCCGCATCGGGCCAGTCCGCTTTCATCGCCTCCAGAAGGTCACGGGTCTGGAAGCAGACGCTCTCGAGCGCGGCCCTCGCCAGTTCGCGCGGACCGGTGTTGCGTGTCAGGCCAAAGAGCGCGCCGCGGGCATCGGGATCCCAGTAGGGGGCGCCGAGACCGACGAAGGCCGGAACAAGGATGACGGCCTGCGAGGGATCTGATGTCTGCGCCATGGTACCGGTCTGGGCGGCCGTCCTGATGATCCTGAGGCCGTCGCGCAGCCATTGCACGGCGGCACCGGCAACGAAGATCGAGCCTTCCAGTGCGTAGGTCCGCTGCCCTTCAAGCTGATAGGCGATGGTGGTGAGCAACCTATGGCGCGAGCGGACCGGGGTGGAGCCGGTGTTGAGGAGCGCGAAACACCCTGTCCCGTAGGTCGATTTCATCATGCCGGGTTCAAAACAGGCCTGCCCGATCGTGGCGGCCTGTTGATCGCCCGCCACGCCGCAGATGGGGATGGCCGCGCCAAGAAGCTTCGGCAGCGTGGTGCCGAAATCGGCGGCGCAGTCGCGCACCTCCGGCAAAAGGCTGGCTGTAACGCGAAAAAGCGCCAGCATGTCTTCATCCCATGTGCCGGAACGGATGTTGAAAAGCATGGTGCGCGAGGCGTTGGTGGCATCGGTCGCATGGACCTGCCCGCCTGTCAGCCGCCAGATCAGGAAGCTGTCGATGGTGCCGAAGGCAAGTTCGCCACGTTCGGCGCGGTCACGTGCGCCGGGCA